>DUFA01000076.1 GCA_011191975.1 Dehalococcoidia bacterium | reverse complement strand
GTGAGGTATATATTCTGTCTGATGGAAAAACTCCTCTGCTTCATCCATAGTCCCTTCGAATATTATCCTGTCATCGGATGACGGCGCCCATGTCCCACTCTCTTTTTCCTTTTCGGTCAAAGGTGTGGTGAGAGCGTCCATCATTTTATCCATCCATGTATCAACATCTTCCGGTCCGGGAAGTATGCGTGATGCGTGGATGTATCGGGCATTCGGTATTCCTGCTCTCAACGCCGTCTGCTTGACCATGTTGAACTGGTCTTCGAAGTCGATAAGTACTGTCGGAATTCCTGATTTTTCAAGTTTTGCTATATAGGGCAACTGCTCCCATACTGCATTACTTCACCACAATACCCCCTGGATCACGGCATCGGTTGTCTTCAACTCCTCTTCCGTCAATCCGATCGGAAACAGACCATATGTCTTTTTCACATTCCAGTTCACGTTCGTGTAGTCGGTCTTCAGCTTTTTCTCCAGGGCGATGGTGATATCCGGCTCGCCGCATATACTCATACAGATATTCTTACCCTCGATAGTGTCAAGTCGTGGAGCTAACGGGAATGTCTGGATCTCTTTTGCGATACCGACCGGGTTAATACATCTTACTTTTTCCGACATTGTGCCTATCTCCTTTGTAGGAATGGTATTCTGCCCGAGAGCAAATGAGTAGAATCGATATATAACGACAGTAATATTTCAGGTGATATTCAGTTATCTTTTTACTTAGTTTCCATATCGGTACGGCGGAGTCTTGCCAGCAGAGGAGCTGAAGTGTCTCGTACAATAGCCAGTTCTTCTTCAGTCGGGATTGGCGTATCCTTAAGGTCAGGAGAAATTTTCAGATCCCATCCGGTCTCTTCTTTCACTTTATCCAGCGTAACTCCGCAGGCGGTATGGATAGTCTTTAATACCATTTCACCATCTTCAAACTCATAGCAGCCCAGATCACTCACCACTGCAACCGGTCCGGTTCCAGGCCGTATTCCTACTTCCTCTCTCCTTCCCGGTTTGCCGTCAAAGTATCCGGGACAGGTAACGAAGTCTACTTTCTCCGGGAAACGTCGCTTCGACTGATTCAGTATTACGCAGGTACGGTCACAGAAACTCATCACATCGTTAGCACCCCCGCTGCCAGGCCACCGATGTACCGGATTGTAGTAATCCCCTATTGCCGTGTCATTGACATTCCCAAAGCGGTCGATTTGCCCCGCGCCAATAAAACCCAGGTTAATAAAACCAGATTGACCTAAATAGCTGATATAGCTGAGTCCGGCGAGTTTGTCTGCGTAATATTGAGTTCCAAGTGTATCCGTACCTCCGGGAAGTTCGAATCCCTGCGTTCTCATGAT
This sequence comes from Dehalococcoidia bacterium, assembly GCA_011191975.1. Taxonomy (GTDB): domain Bacteria; phylum Chloroflexota; class Dehalococcoidia; order Dehalococcoidales; family UBA2162; genus MGML01. Next base: position 1,829 of record DUFA01000076.1, on the reverse strand, counting down.
TCCGTTCTCGATAACAAACGTGCAGTCGGGCGCATGGGTACGTTTCGCCAGAAGGGCTGCAAACATCGGGAGTCCGACACCCACATAAGCGGCATCTTCATTCCTTATCAAATGAGCCGCTGCTACGATCATCTGATCATTGGCGGTAAAATTTGAAGTAGTATTTTCCTGGGTCATTATCCTTTCTCCTCCCATCCTGAATATATCGGATCACTTGGCTTCAGTTTCACTTCAAACCTCTTAAAGTACTCTTCGCCTTTGAACTCTCTCCACAGTTCCATAAACTCATTCCAGTCACTGACACCGTAAATGTATTTCTCCATGAAATTATCGTACTTGTCTTCGGAGCCTGTCTCGGCCAGGAAGCCCGGCCAGTCACCGGAATAACAGCCGGCGAGATGCATCGGGAACGCGCCCCAGGGCTGTTCGACGACGGCAGAAACCCGGTAACCCGGGATAATGGTGCGGTTCGGATCACGACGGATTACATCGGAATCGACGATTTTCTCCGTGGTTATGATCACGTTACGGCTGGCATTGATTCCCTCGGCATCTACTCCCAGGGAACCATATCTCTGGGCATTTCCGTTCTCGTCACATCGCTGGACATGAATGATGCCGACATCGGGAACGATTGCCCCAACCGCCCCGATTTTTCCTCCAGTATACGGGTCATCTATTACCTTGATTTCCGGGTTATACTTAAGCATATCCGAGCCGACCTGACTGCGGATCGGGAGAAACGAAACGCCCATCTGCCCGGCGAGTAGTGCCTGGGCGATGCCGAAGTGAGAGTACTCCTGGAAGACCGGATAGGTTCCCATTTGCTTGGCCCTGCTCATCAGATATGACCGTTTCGTATCCTGCTGGTAATAACCTGAGTAATACTTATCTACCCTTCCTTCAGCAATCAGCAGCGTGGTAGATATCGTCAGGCAGGATACCAGTTTCAGGTGGTCTATTCGTTGCCGTAATATCTCGGGTATGGCTGCAAAAGGCTCTCCGTGCTGCATGCCGCCAATAAAGAGCAGATCGCCACTCTTGACGTACCTGGAGATTGCCTCCTGCATTGTCATAACTCGATTCATCTGGTCAATGCTCCTTTCTCTACATTAAAGACTTTCCCTACTATTATAATCAAAACAATGAAAAGTACGCCAGAAAAATCGACTCAAGACTTAAAACTTGATCACCTGAAAAACATAATTAAGACTAAGGGTACTCTGATAATGCTGGCATCAAGCACTGAATCAAGTTCATTATTAACTTAGCTAACGCGGCAAATAAAAAGAAGAAGGGAGTCTCTTAGAAGACTCCCTCTCTTTCGAATGTGGTGAAATATTGGATTCTAGCTGCTTATTCGACCGGAGTTTCACTGAATTTAGTGGTTGCTACAGGATAGAATCTTATCTGCAGATTTTTAATACCATTATTCATGTATACTTGGTTGTGGTACACAAGATCGGCAATATTAAAGACCCATATAGGATTGTCTGGATCATAATAATGCCAGAGTTCAACCCAGTAATCCTCTATTGTTGCCGGGGATAGTTCGTAGTTCAGCCATGATTCAAATTCGTCTTGTTGTATACCATCAGCAGGATCGTCTAAATCATAACTTGCAGGTACATCAAGATAATCGACTACCCCATCATCGTTCGTATCAAGACTGAGTGGGAATACGTAGCCGTATTGGTTGTCGTTAAGCCAATTCAGGAACTCGTCTTCTTCGATTCCGTTAAAGTCAGTATCATAACTCGCAGGTACGTCAAGATAATCAACTACCCCATCTCCGTTAAGATCAAGGACTGGCTGAAATACCCAACCAG
>DUFA01000075.1 GCA_011191975.1 Dehalococcoidia bacterium | reverse complement strand
GATATACGGTGGAGGGTACGCTCGATACCAGCACGATTATCATCACCGAATGTCCCGACCCGTGAAGATACGTACTCGATGTCTTCCTCACTTACTTCGGTTGGATTGAGTATCATTTCTCTATCAGGAAAACGCGCTTCCGAGGGGCGTCCCAGGTCGAGGACTACTTCTATAAGGTTGTGTACGTCACTTTGCTGGTGTAATGGAGTCTGGATATGCGGCGGAAATATGTTCAGCAGCGCATCCAGATCATCGGTTATTACCTTTTGCACCGGTTCCTCCCGCTGCAACCAGATATTCTTTCTCCCGGTCGCAGCTTATGTTACTCTGTCTCTTAATACTCGTCTTAGTACTTTACCGACCTGTGTTTTCGGAATTTCGTCGATAAATTCTACCAGTCTGATTCTCTTGTAGGGAGATAATCGTTCTTTACAGTATTCTATCAACTCGTCCTCCGAACAGACACAGCCGTCTTTGGGTACGACGAAAGCTTTTGGCAATTCACCAGCCAGGTCGTCCGGTACTCCGACCACGGCACATTCTCTGACTGCAGGATGTTCGTAGAGAGTGGCTTCAACCTCTGCCGGTGCGATTGTATATCCCTTGTATTTTATTATTTCTTTTTTCCTGTCTACTATATAAAAATAACCCTCTTCATCCATCCTGGCAAGGTCTCCTGTGTGAAGCCATCCGTCCCTGAGCGTAACAGCATTTTCTTCCGGTCTGTTGAGGTAACCTTTCATTACCTGGGGACCTCTCAACACCAACTCACCGATCTCACCGGGCGGCAGTTCCTGCATACCGGTTTCTTCATCAACGATACGGGCATCCGTATCCATAATCGGTATTCCGATCGTTCCGGGTTTTATCCTGTCTGGCGGTGAGGTATGGGTCTCCGGTGATGCCTCACTCAGTCCATAGGCAAGTATCATCTTAATACCAGTCTCTTTTTCCCATTTTTCCTTAATTTCAGGCGGGATCGGCATTGCTCCGGCTTTTACGTATCTAAGGCTTGAAAGATCGCATTTTCCCATTGACGGACTGCTGATCAGCATCGTATAGAGCGATGCTGCACCGTGAAGGAGTGTTACTTTATCTTTTTCTATCGATTCGAGAAGAGTATCCGCATCATAACGCGGCATGGTGACTACTTTTGCCCCGACATATATCGGTGAGTTCACGCAGGTACAGGCTCCCCAGCTATGATAGAAGGGAAGCAGGCCAACGATTATATCGTTTTCAGTCCAGCCCAGGAAGGTGGCATTCTGTATCGCGTTCGCTACCAGGTTGTAGTGGGTCAGCATCGCGCCTTTCGGGAAGCCTGTCGTTCCTCCGGTGTACTCGATTGCTGCCACGTCTACACGGGGATCTATTTTTACCTCTGGCATTGTCGGCACATACTCATCGAAAATTGTTTTGAGTGAAATCGTTCCCCGTATATCTTCAATATCAGTGAGTATGACCGCTTTTATCCCGGTTTCTTTCCTGATTTCTTCCACGACCGGATACGTTTCTTTATTGCTAATAACGACCACAGCTTCCGAGTCGGTTACCACATGTCTCAGTTCATCTTTTTTATAGGTCGGGTTAACCGGAACAACAGAACCGCCTGCCTTGAGTATTCCATAGTAGCCGATTACATACTCGATTCCGTTTGGTAAGAAGACGATACCCCTGCTGCCGTGTTTCAAGCCGAATCCTGCCAGAGCTGCGGCAAGGCGGCTTGTCCGGTCGTCCAGTTCGCTGAAGGTGATTGAGTCTTCACAGGTACAGAACGCCGGTCTGTCAGGATATCGTTCGGCAGTATCGGTGAGAAACTTGAAAAGCGGTATCTCAGGATAATCGATATGCCGGGGTATTCCTTCCGGCCAGTATTTGAACCATGGTCTGTCATCTGGAATATTCAAGAGGTACTCACTCCTTTTGGTATCAGTTAACACTCTCCTTGAGTTCATCCATGGTGAACAGTGAGTGCAGTTTCAGTCCTTCTTTTTCCAGGTTTTCCCGGCCTTTGATGTCACGTTCGATCACACACAGTACATGTTCTACTTTTGCTCCGGAATCCCGCAGGTCGTTCGTGCTGAGCACTACCTGACCTCCGGTAGTAATGACGTCCTCGATAATGCAAAGTATTTTACCCTTAATATCTGCACCCTCGGCAAATTTACAGGTCCCGTATTCCTTGGCTCTTTTCCTTATGAAAACAGCGGGGATACCTGTTTTTATTGAGATAGAGGTGGCGACCGGAATTGCTCCCATTTCGAGACCGGCCAGAATTTCCGTGCCTTCCGGCACCAGTTTAGCCATCTCCGATGCGACATCAGCCAGCAATACCGGGTCCGATTCGAAAAGGTATTTATCGAAATATTCGCTTGAAACCTGTCCTGAACGCAGCGTAAAGCTGCCGGTCAGGTGTGATATGTTATAGATTCTCGCTGCCAGTTCTTTTCTGTCCATTTACCCTCACTTTTCTCCTGAAATCATATCGAGGAAGTACCGGTGGAATCTCAGGTCGTCTGTCAGTTCCGGGTGGAAAGAGGTGGCGAGGAATTTACCCTGCCTTGCTGCGACGGCTGTACCGTTATCCAGCCTGGCGAGTACTTCGGTGGTGCCATTAATGTTTTCAATCAGCGGCGCCCGAATGAACACGGCATGAAATGGTTTCTCGCCGAGAACAGGGATATCGAGATCAGTCTCGAAGCTTTCGTTCTGCCTGCCGAATGCGTTACGTCTGACGGATATATCCATCAGGCTGAGCGGTTCAACGGTAGATCCCGGGATTTCCTTTGCCAGCAGTATCATTCCCGCGCAGGTGCCGAAGATCGGTTTACCTTCCTCCGCAAGTTGTTTAATGCCTGATACCAGGTCATAGTCTTTCATCAGCTTGCTGATGGTG
>DUFA01000074.1 GCA_011191975.1 Dehalococcoidia bacterium | reverse complement strand
CAGGTAATTAGTAAAGAGGAGGTAACTAATGGCTGAACACGGCTATGCGGGAGAAATTCTTTACGTTAATCTGTCCGACGGAGAAATCAGGAAACTAGATACGGCGGATTATGCACAAAAATATATAGGTGGAAGGGGATTTGCCACCCGACTATACTGGGAACTTGTTCCACCGGAAGCGAAAGCCTATGATCCTGAGAATTGCTTTATCTGCGTTACCGGCCCGGCTGCCGGATTTCCCGGTATCTCGGGTTTCAGGTGGCAGGTCTGCGGACAATCAGCGTTATCCGAACCTCAGGCGTTTTCCTACGGTAATCTCGGTGGTCCCTGGGGAGGTTTTCTCAAGTATGCCGGCTACGACGCACTTGTTGTACAGGGAAAAGCTGAGAAGCCGGTCTACCTGTACGTAGATGATGATAAGGTTGAAGTCAGAGACGGCTCTCATATATGGGGTAAATCGACCTATGATACCATAGATATTTTGAAATCCGAAGTGGGAGAACGATTCAGTGTGATGACCACAGGGCAGGCTGGAGAAAACCTGGTGGCATACGCGACCATTTTCTCCGATGAAGGAGCATCCGGTTCGGGCGGACTCGGCAGCATCATGGGTTCAAAGTTACTGAAAGCGGTCGCTGTATATGGCACCAAGAAGCCGGTGGCGGCTCATCCCGACAAGCTTCAGAAGATTGTTGACAAATTGAAGCCGCAGTCCGGCGGTCAGGGGATGCCATCACCATGGTCTATCCCGGGCGTGACCGAACCGCAGATATGCTACGGCTGCGAAATCGGATGTACCAAGACCGTTTACTACAAAGAAGGCAGGATGATGAAATCGTTCTGCCAGTCTACCGAGGTTTACCAGCAGCCACCCATCGACCTTTACGGTCAGGGTGAACAGGCAATGAAGATGAGGATGCTTGGCACGAAACTGGCTGACGGCTATAGCCTCGATACGGTCGCAATGCAGGCCCTCATAGAATGGCTGATCCTGTGTTACAAAGAGGGTATCATTAATGCTAACGATACCGGGCTGCCACTGGGGCAGATTGGCGCGCCGGAATTTATAGAAACACTGATGCGAAAGATATCCTATCGAGAAGGCTTCGGAAATCTACTGGCTGATGGAGCCTTAAAAACCGCAAAATCACTGGGTCAGAAAGCCCTTGATCTGACACCGAGGACGATGGCGACGAGAGCCAGCGAAAAGAAGGATTACGATCCCAGACTTTTCATCACCACGGCGATCATGTATGCGACCGAACCGCGACGTCCTATCCACCAGCTTCATGAAGTAAGTTTTGGATTGTTTTCATGGCTCGGCAGGCGTACGACCGATGGAGAAAGAGTTTTTACTTCGGATGATTTTCGCCGCATGGCGAAGAAGTTCTGGGGCAGCGAAATCGCCGCCGACTTCTCAACCTACGAAGGCAAAGCGCTTGCCGCTAAGTTGATACAGGACAGGCAGTTCGTCAAGGAGAGCATGATTCTCTGCGATTTCAAGTTCCCCAATACGGTTGATTTAGGTTCACCCGACCATACAGGCGATCCAACCCTTGAAAGCCAGGTGTATTCGGCAATTACAGGGGATGAAAAGAGCAGAGAAGAACTGGATAAGATCGGCGAGAGGATCATTAACGTCCAGCGAGCCGGAAGAATACGCCAGGGCTGGGGAGGAAGAAAAGGCGATAAGCTGATGGAATACCTTCATACCACTCCCCTGACAAGAGAAGACCTGTTCTTCAATCCGGAATGCATGGTTCCGGGCAAGGACGGAGAACCGATGTCAAGACTCGGGATGGTTGTTGACAGGGACGAATTCGAAAAGATGAAGGACGAATACTACGGCTACCGTGGTTGGGATATCGAGACCGGATATCAAACGAAAGACAAACTCCATGACCTGGAACTCGATGATATAGCTGCCGACCTGGAGAAGAGAGGTCTGGTAAAGTAAGTACTAATAGAGGTAATGAGAATTGAATAGTGTGAAGCTGCCACAGTATTCGTGGTTTGAACCGAGAGAGGTGGAATATCGTCTTCCGGATGACTGGGAAGTGACAATACATAATATTGCCGGATACGATAAACCTTCGCTGACGCCGGAGCAGATAAACAAAGCGGTAAATTCACCCATAGGCATGCCTCCGCTGCGGGAATATGCAAGAGGTAAAAAAGAGGTTGCGATATTATTCGACGATCTTACCCGCAGTACCCGGGTATACGAGATCGTTCCGTACATCCTTGAAGAACTTGCCGAAACCGGGATTGGGGATGATCAGATTCGTTTCATTGCCGCGATTGCCAACCACCAGGCGTTGGACAGGGCAAGCCTGGTGAAGAAGCTGGGAGAGAATGTATTGAGACGGTTTCCCGTCTACAATCATTGTCCTTTCATGAACTGTACGGATCTCGGGACAACGAGTTTTGGTACAAAGGCGCTTATCAACAGTGAGGTGGTCTACTGTGACCTTACAATAGGTATCGGTCAGATCGTTCCTCACCCGCAGTATGGTTTCAGCGGTGGTGCCAAGATAATTGTGCCGGGCGTGGCTGCTTATGAAACAGTTGTTGCCCACCACGGCGGGACTCATGAACCATGGAAGCAGGAACGCAGAGAACAAGGACTCCCTTCCGGAGGTTATATTGAGGGTAGCCCTGTAACGGGGGATGCCGTGGAAATGGCGAAGATGGCAGGACTGGATATGATCGTGGACTGCTTGGTTAATGTGTGGGGCGAAACAGCAGCTATCTACGCGGGTGCGCTCGAACCAACCTATGCTGAGGCTCTCCAGGAGGCAAAAAGACACTATCTCTCTGTGAATACCGGGGATAATGATGTGGTTATCGCTAACGCCTTCGATAAAGCGGCTGAGTACAGCATGGCAATGTCCAGCGCTATGCCGGCGCTGAAGCCGGAAGGTGGAGACGTGGTGATTATTACCAATTCGCCCTCAGGCCAGGATATACATCATCTGTTCGACAGCTTTGGCAAGACGATTAGCGGCACCCTCGGACGATCGATGGGATTACCGCCGCATATCGGTAAACTTATTATCCATACAGAGTTTCCCGAACTAAGAATCCTTGACAGATATATTGATAAGGATAGAGTTCTGCTGGTGAGTGACTGGGAACATGTTATAGGGCTGCTGGAGGAAAGGCATGGTACGGGAACGAAAGTGGCGGTCTATCCCAGCGCGGATATCCAGTATTACGGTTAATTAATTGTTATCCTGACTACAAAAGTAATCGAAAAACTGTCATCCTGAGGACGACGAAGGAGGACGAAGAATCTCATCTCATAAGCAAAGGAGATTCTTCGGTCATTCCGATTACATCGGAACTCTCTCAGAATGACAAGAATCGAGGAGGTAGTTATGGCAGGCGGATATATGAGTAGTCTTCTGTTTGTCAATCTTTCCACAGGAGAACTGAGAACGGAATCACCGGATGAAGCGCTCTACCGTGATTACATCGGTGGTTATGGACTGGGTGCAAGAGTCCTGTACCGCAACCAGAAAGGCGGTGTGGATCCGCTTGGTCCTGAAAATACACTGGGAATCGTAACCGGTCCGTTGACCGGAACACCGGCAACATTCGGTTCGCGTTTTGTGGTAGTAGCTAAATCACCTCTGACCGGCAGCTGGGGAGAGGCCAATTCCGGCGGACAGTTCGGCCCCTACCTGAAATTTACCGGATTCGACGGAATGTTTATCAACGGTGTTTCCGAAAAACCGGTGTACCTGGTTCTGGATAACGGAAAAGTCGAATTAAGGGATGCCGGTCACCTCTGGGGTAAGGGTACATACAAGGTTGAGGATACTCTGGAGAAAGAATACGGTACTGATGCCAAGGTTGTTGGTATCGGCCCTGCCGGAGAGAAACTGTCGCTCATTTCGTGTCTTATCACCGGTAAAGGAGATGCCGCGGGACGTTCCGGCCTTGGTGCTGTGATGGGTTCCAAGAAACTCAAGGCGGTTGTCGTCCGGGGTGATATGAAAGTGCCTGTTGTTGATGAAGACGCGGCTAAAAAATTGAGACAGGAGCAGATAACCGCCAGCAAGGCATTCTTCGAAAGGTTCGGTTTCTACGGAACCAGCAGTCATGCCGACAGTTCAGCCCTCGATGGCGATACTCCCGTGAAGAACTGGGGCGGCGTGGGAATCAAGGAAATGCCCGATGTTTCCGGTCTTGATAAAGACGTCATCGGAGCTGATGTCGACAGGAGAAAGGGTTGCTGGCATTGCCCGGCAGCCTGCAAGGCTACACTAAAGGCGGGGACGGGTGAGTATAAATACCCGGCAGGGATTCACCGTCCTGAATACGAAACTCTCGGCGCGCTCGGGGCGCTGTGCTGCAATACGAATTCCGACGCGATAAAGATGATGGGTCACCTGTGTAACTTCTACGGAATGGACACGATATCGGCAGGTGCTACCATAGCTTTCGCAATGGAGTGCTATGAAAAGGGCATAATTACCAAGTCTGATACTGACGGCATCGAACTGACCTGGGGTAATCACCGGGCGATGGTGGATATGGTTGAGAAGATGGTCAAGCGTGAAGGATTCGGTGATATCCTGGCTGATGGCGTGAAAATGGCTGCCGAGAAGATAGGGAAAGGTTCGGAAGAATATGCGGTGCATATCGGCGGACAGGACCTGGGTATGCACGATCCGAAGGGCAGTTTCTTTGCATATGCCGGCAAGCCCAAGATGGCGATGTACATGATGGACGCTGCCCCGGGCAGACATACTACGAATTTCGGACCGCAGTTGCTGATGCACAGCGTTATGAATGCTGCCGGTTCCTGTATGCACGGCGATATATCCAGTGATCCGCGATACTATATTACCGGTTTTTTGAAAGCTGTTACCGGCTGGGGTCGTACCGTCGAAGAACTGGAAAAGTGCGGTGAAAGAATCGTGGCGATGAGGCATGTGTTCGGTCTCCGCGAAGGCGATAATCCTCTGAAAAGGTTCGTTCACCCGCGTATTCCCGGAATTCCTCCACAGGAGGAAGGTCCGGTTGCCGGGGTGACCAAGAATATTACAATGGAAGCATACTGGAATCTCGGCGCCCTCGACTGGGACATGGAGACAACAAAACCAAGCAGGAAGAAACTGCTTGAACTGGGAATGGATGATATAGCCGAAGAACTCTGGCCTTCGGCTTAAATAGAAGCTTACTCAACACACTCGATTTATTGGTTTTACGATATGTGCCAGGACACTTTTTTCGAACCTGACTGCATGTTATAATACTGCGTTCCCGTGAAAAGGAGTATCCATGACACTGAAAGACGAGATAACCCGGTACTATGATGCTATATCATTGGACTATGATAGATCCGCCGGATATACTAACCCGGAAGCCGAGGATTTTCGTAAATCGATAAAAGATCGTTTCCAGGAGATCGTTCGCGGAAAGAATGTCCTGGAAATTGCCTGCGGTACCGGATACTGGACGCAGGTGATAGCAGTCACTGCGAAATCCGTATTAGCCACCGATATCAATCCATCCATGATATCGATAGCTGCTGACAAGT
>DUFA01000073.1 GCA_011191975.1 Dehalococcoidia bacterium | reverse complement strand
TTCACACCCGAGGTCGACGGGCGTACATCCTGCTGAAATACGAACGATGGCGGGTTAGAGGGTAAATATAATAAAGAGAACCTAAAATAAAATTCTTGATAAAGGGGGGAAAAGATTAAACAATGAAGAAAGTAATATATATACTATTAGCGATAGCTCTCATCATTGCTCTTGTACCTGCGACAGCCGCTATGGCTGGGAAGGGCAATGGCGCTCCGAGTGGATCACACTTTAACTTAAATATCATCGGGACTAACGATAAAACTGCTCCGATGGATGATAACAATGGTCATAGAATCTTTGTTAAGCTTTCAGGTAATACCAAAATATATCTCACAGAAGGTGATTTTGCAGTTCTCGATGCAAACGGAACTGACGGTAACGGGGCAGCTTTCCAATTACCAAATCCTGATCCCGATAACGACGGTGTAACTGTCTACTCAGTGTGGGCTCGGGCTGTCGGAACACCTGGCAAATCAGCGACAATGACGACTGGTGCTACTGATCCGGGACCGGATGGTATTTTTGGTACTGCAGACGATGAAGTTGTTTTTTCAACCGAAAGTTATGTTGCTGTTAGAAATACTGGTAAACCTAAATTCGAGAACGTCAGTAGAGAATTACTCTACATATATGTCGATCTCGATGGCGACGGAACTGCAGAGAGATATAATTTGTTCAATGATGCTTTGCAGGATTATTTCTGGAGTTATGATAATAATGGTCTGAAAGTCCTGCAACTTCGATTCTACGAAATCTCAACCGATGTTGAAGCTGAATAGAAGTTAGTACAATAATTTCGCGTCAAAATAGGGGCTGGGAGTAATCTCAGCCCCTTCTTCTTAAAGTTTCATTCACTTCTTTCAGAATTGTCTGAAGAAGCAGAGAGACTTTTCGGAGGCTCTCTGAAGATCTGACTCTTGACAGTGTAATCTTAGCAAGATTCACTGTGATTCAAGCAATGTAAGTAAGTCTAGAGATTTTTCAAATCATCAATCAAGTTCTGTATCAACTCCGCAAAGTGAGTTGCTTCATTACCTGAAATGAAATCCGGAGGTTTCGGGTTTCCATCTACTTTCTTCAAAATATCCTCAAGCTGTTGAATGGCTTCGTCAACTCGTCCATCATCAATTAACTCTTCCACACGCTGTAGCATATTTTCTATGGCTTTTATCCTACCACGTGAAGAATTCCCCGGGCCTTCGCCTACCAAATCACCACTATCAACACTCTCGTCGAATATTTCCTGGATTTCTTCAATTTGCTCATCAGGAGTAGTCTGAGTGCCAAGATTATTTAAAACAGGAATCGAGAATTCTGATGTGTTACCCAACGAATCAGTAACAGTAGCCGTTAGATATCCACCTAAACCTTCGCTAGGAATTGAACCGCTATAAGAAAAATATCCAGACAGAATCGTAGTTGTACCAATATAAACTTCTCCCTGATCGGCGTTATCTTTAAATATCTCTATGATACTGCCATCTGGAGATGAAGCCGTACCGATAACCTGAGTACTTGTAACTTCGGTTATTACTGGTGAAATGATGTTTTGATTTGCGTCATTTCTGAGATATATACCTCTACCAGGATTACCGATTCCATTTCCGGTGATAGAATTTTGAGTTATGGTATTACCGACCGCTGTCACGTTGTCAATAAGAACTCCGTAATTAATATTATGATGAATGATATTATTAGAGACATTATTGTATGGTGCAGCCCATATCTGAACTCCTTTCAGATTACCTAACACAGCGGTACCGGTAACGTCAGTGCCGATTTTATTCCCAATAATTTCATTTCCGTTTGATCCATCTACCAAAATGGAAATACCATCATCATCATTACCAGATATGATATTACAGGCACCGGATTCCAATCCGCCGATTGTATTATACGCAGAGTTATGGATCATAATGCCATCAGCTCCATTTCCCAGATCAATTGTTCCTGTAACGTCGGTTCCTATGAAATTACCCTGTGCCTGATTATATGAGGAACCATTGGCTATATGAATTCCGCGCAATCCATTGCCTGATATCAAGTTTCCCGCTCCTGGAGTGGAACCTCCTATAACATTTTCCGAGGCTGACGAGTCGATTAGTATGCCAGTAGTACCATTTCCAAGGATTGAACTTCCAGAATAGTTAGTGCCTATATAGTTTCCTAAAACACGATTTCCTGTAGCATTAACTCCAGTGATGACAATACCGAATACATCATTTCCTGATATTAAGTTCCCGGCTATGTCTATTGTCCCTCCGATTATATTGTCATGAGCATTAGTGATTCTTATTCCATCCGTATTACCTAGGGGAACTGTTCCTGAGATATCAGTGCCAATAATGTTACCCAGAATGCTGTTGTTCGAAGCTACGGATCCATTTATTAATATACCCCTTACGTGGCCACCTGATATAAGATTACCCTCACCCGGTTCTGTACCTCCTATCAGGTTATTTACTGAATTACCGATATATACACCGTAATTTGTATTACCGATAGCTTCTGTTCCAGTTGGATCAGTACCTATAAAGTTACCCTTTATCAGATTCCCGTCGCTGTCGGCAATAGATATGCCAGATTGGCTGTTTCCCGAAATGATGTTCCTCATGTTCTCATCAGGTCCACCGATAACGTTGTTGCTGGCTCCGAACTCTAAACAAATCCCAGTACCATTGGGAAGAGGTGCAGATCCACCAGCAGTTAGACCAATAATGTTACCATATACGTAATTTCCACTTGTTTGACTTATACGGATTCCATGATCAGTTCCTACAGTGTGACCAGAAATAACATTGCCCGATCCGGCTTCGGTTCCTCCAACATAGTTCCCCGTCGCATTTGAACCTATTCCTACACCACCCCTGAAATTGGGAATGGCGGACATACCTGTGTAGTCAGTCCCAATATAATTGCCAATGATGCGATTATTTGTCGTAGTCGTATTTTCAATCGCTACTCCGACAAAGGTGTTACCCGAGATGATATTTCGTTCTTCAGATGTTATACCTCCAATTATGTTATCATGGGCTCCATGACCCATATATACACCAATGTCCTGAGTGCCGGATTGAGCTTCGGTTCCATCAGAATTGGTACCTATATAGTTACCAATGACAGAATTATATGCGGTTTGAGGTCCATCCAGATCAATACCTCTAAATCGGTTATTATAAATTACGTTTCTCTGCGAAGGCTCTGATCCTCCAACTATGTTATTCTGTGCATTGTTTATATATATTGCCGTCCAGAAATTATGTATTTGAAGTCCTCTTATGGTATTGTTATTTGAATGTATTTCAAGCCCCAATGGCCGGTGATCCCAAAGCTCTTCAAAACTGAGCGATGTAGTGATGATCACACCACCATTCCCATCAATTGTAGTACCACCAGAAGAATCTGTTAATGCAGGCAATGGTGTGTCTAAGATAATCGTCACCGGACTTGACTCTGGAAATATAGTTGGATCAAATGTAATCGTATCTGGTCCAGGATTACCTTCAGCAGCTAAAATTGCCTGACGAAGTGTGCCTGGCCCAGAATCAGTTGTACTTGTGACAACGATACCATCCGCGTGAGTAATGTCAGGTGGTAAAGCCAGATTTAACACTATCAATATGATTACTAACATTATTGTGAAAAAACGCTGTCGGTACATAATTATGTCCTCTCTTCCCCAACCAAATGTCACGAAGCGACTTGCCATACTTCAGGTTGGTCTTCAGCTCTATAGCACTTACCGAAACGAACCGATATAGTAAACAGGTCCAAGTATCATTTTTATAAATACTTTTCGATTTTATTAGACATGCATACTAAATGTCTATCATGCTAAAGACTGAATTTTTAATAAAAATTTCTTTAGTTAGTAATTTGTATGAAGATTAGTTTGCATTCTTGATGCACATTTACAGGGGCTGGGAGTAATCTCAGCCCCTTCTTCTTATCGGTTCATTTATCCTCCTTTTGGATGTTTTTTTTCGATTTATCTTTTGTTACATTTAATGCTAAAGACTATTTTGAAAAAGTAAAAATTAAATCGGTGTTATGCAGGTTAAATAACTATTAGAAGGGAGTAACTCATAAATTAGTTCAATCTCCCTTTTCATTTGTATTAACAAATATGCGAATGATAGTATTTACTCAATACCAAACCGAGAAAAGTCCGAAAGGAAAAGAACGTTGGCAGAATTAGGAAGTGCAATATACACGAGAATACAAAATAAAGCTGCAACCCAAGGCAGAAATTTACAGCTGCTATGGGGAGCATTGTTCGCTCTCATCCTAGCTGACGGCCTTATCACTGAATTCGCAGTAAGTAATGATGTAGGTTATGAAGCTAACCCACTCCTGGCTGACATGCTGGGTTCGCACAAATTCTTTCTTTTCAAACTACTTGGTTCAATCCTGGTTATCTTGTTTCTGCGAAACATTTCTAAAAAGCGCTATAGAATGGGACTTATCAGTTCATATATAGCCGTAATCCTCTACATCATCGTTGTCTTCTGGAATTTACTGGCATATCAGTTAGTCATGATGTAGATAGAGATTACTTTTCAATATAATTCCTTGCATTTATCTTAAAGTATTAACCATCTACACCCGTATGATTCTCACTTAACCTGGTTAAAATTCCATGTTTAAATAATTCTACTTTATTCCAACTGTAACAAGTCTTTCAGCTTGATTAATGTAGTATCCCCGTCGGCACCGTCAAATAAAGTAAGCAAAATTGGAACAGCCAGCTGAAGGACAATATGATATCATGCTACTATTCAGGCAGGGGAGAGCCGATGGACTATCGTCAGGTTCTACAGAAGATAATCTACGGGATAGAATATAATCTGAAAGATGATATCAGCTTAACTCAGCTCAGTAAACAAGCCCATATTTCAATGTATCACTTCAGCCGGCTCTTTATGATCTACACCGGCCTATCCCCAATGGAGTACGTCCGCAGAAGGAGAATGCTTCATGCAGCCGAAACGATTCACTCAGGTCAAGAAATCCTGCCGGTAGCACTGCGATACGGATACTCCAGCCACAGCGGTTTTTCGAAAGCTTTCAAGAAAATGTTTGGTTACTCACCAAGCTTATACAGGAAAATTGGTACTCCCCATATACCGAAATGTATCAACCTGTACACGCAGGATATGAGGGTAGAAGGAAAGGTGTTGAAAACCTGCGAAACAGAGAGACTGTTAATCAGGAATTTCAGACCAGATGACTGGAAGCAGGTTCAGGCATTGGCCATCAATAAAGAAACGTCCGACGGCGTTAAATATGACCTTACCTGGCCTACCTCTGATGACGAAAGTTTAAAGATGGCAGAGTTCCTGTCCGGTACCGACTTCTTCTGGGCTGTGTGTCTGAAGGAGAACGAGGATCTTATCGGTTTGATTGCATTCAATTCAATCGATGAGAACCGGACTCTGGATCTCGGTCATGTATTTCATACCAAATATATGCTTGAACAGAATATCATGACCGAGGCGATCCGACGCATGGTTCAATATGCATTTGATGAACTCGAGATCGACCGCATCACTACACACAATGCAGCTGACTGGAAGGGACAGATAGAGCCACTGTACAGGATCGGCATGGAAAAAACCGGTGAATGGACCGGCCCGTCACCAGCGGATGCAGGCAAGTCACCGAATAAGATTAAAGCATTAGATCTTGGAATTACCAGAGAAGAGTGGGAGAAGATCACTGTTGCCTGATGCGGACAATGCCATCACTGCTATCTAAAAGTCCTTCTTCATGAAGTTGTTTTACCAGACGCTGCACACGTTCTCTATCAGACGATAATCGGGCAAGAAGCTCATCTTCAGTCACTATCTCAGTATCCAGAAGCAACCGGAGAATCGCACCACGCAATTCACGGTTGGATCCGCGAAACGTACTCTGTTTTCTCCGTTTCCCCGCTTCCAGATCCTTTTTTTCGCGCTTTAACATGGTACCATAATCAAACAACGCATAATACCACTCCCGCGGAGAATCCCGGTCAAGCGTCACTTCAACAAATGGCACAATCTCATTTTTGTCAACTGTCTCCGTTTCTCTGAAAAAGAAATAGAGGTAAACGGTACGGATATTCGTATCAACTACCACTACTGGTTTGTTGAAGGCAATCGCCATCATGGCTGAAGCAGTGTATTCACCTACACCAGGAAGCTGGCGGAGCAGAACATGATCATCAGGCACCCGTCCGTGAAACCTGTCTACTATTTCATTGGCGGTCTTATGGAGACTCAGGGCACGTCGGTTATATCCCAGCCCCTGCCAGATACGCAGTACTTCGCGAAACGGTGATTGAGCAAGTCGGAACACGTCCGGGAAAGTTGATATAAACTCGATATACTTCTCAACTACACGTGAAGTCTGGGTCTGTTGAAGCATGAATTCCGATACCAATATATGGTAAGGATTGGTCGTTTCCCTCCAGGGAAAAACGCGTCCTTGTTCCCGATAATAGTCCCGGATGACAGCCTGGAAAGAAGAGATAACTTCTGGAGTCAACCCATATTTTCGATAAAGTGAATAAATCTCTGTCACTATACAACTTTAGTATACCATCTCCCGGCACCTGTTACTGTTCGCAGTCTGGTTATTCTCATTTTTTATTCAACCAATCGAAAATCGTAAGAGGAATCCATGAATATAATCATGGATTCCTCTTTCAAATTAGCTATAAGAATTTAATAAACCTGTTTGATCTAACCAGCGGTTACCTCAGAACACCTACGTAACGACCGCAGCCAAATCCTTCACCCAGCTTGCACCATGAGCAGCTTCCCAGTGGCATCTCTTCACCAATCATAAGCTGGGATTCACATTTCCCGCAGAGATACTCTTCTCCATCTCTAATCGGTCCGTCACAGGGGGGAATTGTCATCGGGCAAAGCTGGATGCAGGCTCCGCACTCTTTACAAAAATCAGGTCGTATCCCAAATGGAAAATCAACATGTCGTTCTTTACCACGTCCTACAAATCCCCTCGCCCTTGCCTGCCAGATCTCTTCACATACTCTGACACAACGCCCGCAAAGAATGCAATTCTCATTCCTGAAGGGATAACGTACCTCCCTGACTCCACATCGCACAGCTACATCCTGGATTGCTCGTGAGTTAGGCGCCTGGGCAACGATTAATTCTGCGATATTTTTTCGCAATCTGCGTATCTTTTCCGTGTTCGTCCATATTTCCATGCCATCTTCCACATTCAATGTGCAGGAAGTGGTAACTTTCGAACGACCATTTACCACATTCTCCACAATGCACAATCGACAGGCACCCATATCGGAAACATAGGGTATATGGCACAGGTGAGGAATGCAAATGCCATACTCAATTGCAGTATCAAGAACGCTTGTACCCTTGACTGCCTTTATGATTGCGCCATCTATCGTAACATTAACGAATTGCTGCATCTTAATATTCCTTCCTATTTAGATAACCTGAATGGCATCGAACCTGCATTCACTGCGGCAGATACCACATTTTTGACAGAATTCGGTATTGATAACATGAGGTTGTTTATTCTCACCGGAAATCGCTCCATGAGCACAACTTTTCAAACATACCCCGCAGCCAGTGCATTTTTCGGGATCTATACTATAGCTAATCAACTCCTTACAAACACCGGCAGGACATCTTTTCTCATATATATGAGCTTCGTATTCAGGACGGAAATAGTGAAGGGTAGTAAGTACTGGATTAGGAGCTGTTTTACCCAGTCCGCATAAAGAGGTCTCGGACACCGTTTCGGCCAGTTCTTCTAAAAGGTCAAGTTGCCCAATAGTGCCCCGTCCTTCAGTGATATCAGTGATAATTTCCAGCATCCGGTCTATCCC
Organism: Dehalococcoidia bacterium; assembly: GCA_011191975.1. Classification (GTDB taxonomy): domain Bacteria; phylum Chloroflexota; class Dehalococcoidia; order Dehalococcoidales; family UBA2162; genus MGML01. The sequence goes on along the minus strand of DUFA01000073.1, from coordinate 17,273 downwards.
AAGTCGGCACGGGACACACTTGCCGCAGGACTCATCCTGTAAGAATTCCAGAAAGTACCTGGCAACATCAACCATACAAGAGCTTTCATCCATTACCACCATTCCGCCTGATCCAACCATTGAGCCTGCTTCTGCGAGAATATCGAAATCAACCGGAAGGTCGAATATCTCAGCGGGTAAGCATCCGCCGGATGGGCCACCAATCTGGACCGCCTTGATTTTATTGCCGTTTACCGACCCGCCGCCTATATCATAAACGACGTCCCTTATCGGTATACCCATAGGTACTTCAACAAGTCCTGTGTTCCTTATACGACCGGTCAAAGCGAGAATCTTGGTTCCCCTACTTCCTTTCGTTCCCCTTGAATTAAACCAAGACGAACCGTTCAGGATTATTGATGGAACGTTTGCCCATGTCTCAACATTATTAAGTGTAGTAGGTTTGTGGTAGAGACCATCGACAACGGTATGGACGTCTTTCGCCCTGGGCTCTCCTACTTTTCCCTCAATAGAAGCCATCAGAGCGGTGGACTCGCCGCAGACAAATGCTCCTCCACCTCGTGCGATTTCTACATCGAAAGAAAAGGGCGAACCCAAAATATTATTTCCTAAAAGACCTAGTTCACGAGCTTGTTCGACAGCCACCCGTGAATGTTCTACCGCTAGGGGATATTCGTTTCGTACATAAATATATCCTTTACTGGCACCAACGGCACGAGCTCCGATAATCATACCTTCCAGCACCAGGTGAGGATTGCCTTCCAGGACGCACCGATCCATATATGCTCCCGGATCACCCTCGTCAGCGTTACAGATAACATATTTCTCATCACCCGGCGCTTCACGGCATTCCAGCCATTTCCGACCTGTAGGAAACCCGCCACCGCCACGACCGCGTAATCCAGATTCGATTACCTGATTAACTATTCTCTCGGGGGTGTAGCCATTATTCAATACAAGCGAGAGGGCGGAATATCCGCCAGAAACAATATAGTCTTCCACCACGCATGGATCGACCTTCCTGTTCTTCGAGAGTATCTGACGATCCTGAGCTTTATAAAAAGGTATATCTTCCTCGGTAATATACTTTTCTCCTGATATCGGGTCGGTATACAGTAGGCGTTCGATAATCTCGCCATTTATCACTGTTTGATAAACAATTTCAAAGGCATCTTCTGGAGAAAGGTGACAGTAGAGAATATTACCCGGCTCGATAACCATTACTGGACCCTGTTCGCAAAAGCCATGACAGCCGGTTAGGCACAATCTCACTTTTTCTTCAAGATCCTGCCTGGACAATTCAGTTTTCAACGCCTCGGCAACAACCTGTGAATTCGATGCCTGGCAACCGGTACCACCGCATAGTGAAATTGTTGTTGAATAATTCTGACGTTTTTCTTTCAGGTACTCCCTGAGATGATCAAGTTCCCGAATGCTATTCAATCTCAGCATATACCTTTACCTCCGCTTCTTTCAACGCTGTTTCTTTCTCATAAATTGATTCTATAAGTTTACGGAGTCTGGCAGGAGTCATATGGTGATGATACGACCCGTTTTCAACGACGATGGGTCCAAGAGCGCAGGCTCCAAGGCAATTAACCTGCTCTATGGAGAACAGACCGTCAGGTGTCACTTCCCCAGAGTCGATACCAAGCTGTCTGGTTGCCTGATTTACCAGCAGGTCAGAACTTCTCACATGACAGGCTGTGCCGGAACAAAAGGTCAGGATATGCTTTCCAGCAGGCTTCAGCCTGAAAGCTTTATAGAACGACGCTACCCGGTATACCTCGATTACCGGGACGCCAAGTTCCCGTGATACGATCTGCATAGCTTCTCGTGGTATATAATCATACTGTTCCTGAACATCCTGGAGTACTTCGATTAACTGATTGGGCTGGCTGCGACGTCCTTCAAGGATATGGGCAAGTATCTGTTGGTCCATTCTGATCTCCTTTTTATTGAGAGTACTTGATTATCATTAGGATAAATGATAGGGTTACTGTAGTAAATACGGAATTATTACACCCATAATGCCTATATAATATAGGTAGTAATCGTGAGGAGTTGTATGGAAAATAAGGACAACGCCGAGTTACGGGAAGATCAACCGTTATCTTTCCCTTCCAGGGAACTGGCATTGTTGTGGCGAATACCGTTTTCGACTGAAACCGATCCCGGAAAAGTCGACTATGCTCTCCGAGAGCGTATCAAGGAACTGAACTGTCTTTACGGTATATCACAGCTTGCCGAACGTTATATGTATTCAGTCGAGGATTTATTACAGGAACTGGTTAATTTCCTTCCTCATTCGTGGCAGTATCCTGCGGTGACCTGTGCTCGGATACTCTATAAGGGCAAGACATACACCAGCAAAAGATTCGACGTTACACCTTGGCGGCAGTCATCGTTGATCTACATGTACCACGAAGCGGTGGGAGAGTGCTCTATTTTTTACCTTGAAGAGTGTCCTCCGGCCGATGAAGGACCTTTCCTCAAAGAGGAACGTGCTTTACTGGATGCTGTTGCCGAACAAATCGGAACCATAGCCACCCGGATATCTTCGGATCTGGAATTACAAGAAACCAACCGGCAATTGACACTGGAACGCCAAGCCCTCCAGGAAGCTAATACAGCGTTACGGTTGGTAATGGAGCGTATCGAGCAGGAAAAACAGGAGATATACAGTGATATTAAAACGAACGTCGATAAAATATTGACGCCGATACTTAACGCCCTTCTTCTGCAGTTGCCCGAATCCAGGAAAAACTATGTAGAATTACTTCGCACGAATCTTAGTGAAATTACTTCACCGTTTATCAGCAAATTATCCGTAAAGAATTATTCGATGACACCTACAGAACTCTCCATTTGCAACATGATCCGCAATGGTATGAGGACAAAAGAAATAGCTGATATGCGTAACGTGTCCGAGGCTACCATTAACCGCCACAGGGAGAAGATACGGCATAAACTCAACCTTACCAACAAGAATATCAACCTGGCCAGTTTCCTACAATCGACTTTGTGGGAAGAGAATCCGACTGCTTGATGTTTCTGTGGAGATAGCAGAAGGTATGTATGAATCTCTGTCTCTTGTAGAATACTTTCATACCAGTTCTCTGGCGACTATCTGATTGAAGCGCGTTTGTTTCATTATCACAGCGATATTGAATTCTGATTAATTCATGACTAGTTATCGTTAATCAATTTGACACCGTACTAACACTGTGAAATAGTATTACGTACATATGGAATTGAGCACTCAATAATGGAGGAATGAACATGGTAGACAAATACATCACCGAACCACCACAGGATATTAAGGTACTTACCGAAGCAGAAGTAGTGGTAGTCGGCGGCGGACCCGGCGGACATTCGGCAGCTGTGGCTGCTGCCCGGAATGGCGCGAAAACCGTTCTGGTTGAAAGGTACGGGCACCTTGGCGGCATGGCTACAGGCGGCATCGTAATCCAGATACCGCACATGAGTGACGGCTCTGAGGAACAGCAGATTGCCGGCCTGACACAGGAATGGATAGACAGGCTCGATCCTATCGGAGGCGTCCTAGTACCTCGGCGCAGCGAGATCGGCTCTACCGATGAAAAACTGGTCTCCTACTGGCGGCGGTTCATGGGCAATACGAATAAAGGCAGGATCGAGTACACAGCCTGGGTAGATCCTGAGTTACTGAAATGCGTGCTGAATGACATGGTTGAAGAAGCGGGAATAAAACTGCTCCTGCATTCCTGGGGTACCCGGGCAATCGCAGAAGACGGCGTGGTGAAAGGCGTTATCTTTGAAAGCAAGTCCGGCAGGCAGGCTGTTATGGGCAAAGTGATTATCGACGGCACCGGTGACGGCGACCTACTGCCTTCAGCTGGAGCAGAATGGGAAGGCGGTTTCGATCCCTCACTGAGAAGTTCAATGCTTGCCCTGGTCTTCAGGATCGGTAACTGCGATTACCAGAAATATTGCGATTTCAGGGAGAATGATCCTGATAAAGCACAGTCGTTGATGAGTAAAATGACAGAGGTCGCCGGAACCAGACTACTTCCTCTCCCTTCACCGCGTAACGACGTGATGTGGGTAAATAACTGGATACCGAACCTCGACAACCTGAATGTGGAACACCTAACCGAACTTGAAGTCAGCATGCGTAGAATGATGCGCAAGGGATTCGACTTCATGAAGAAGAATATCCCCGGCTTCGAGAACAGCTTTATCCTGGATACGGCCTCGCAGACCGGCACACGCGGCGGTCGAAGAGTGATCGGTGAGACAAGAATATCCGATGAAGATATAAAGGGCGGAAAACAGTACCAGGATACCATAGCCGTTATCCCACGTATGGGTCCTCCGCAAGAATCTCCTGGTAAATATGTAAACATTCCTTACCGCTGTCTTGTCCCTGTAAAAACGGAGGGTCTCCTGGTAGCAGGACGCAGCTTCTCCTCGGACGGCGCGGCAAACAATATGGCGAATCTCATTCCCCACTGCATCGCAATGGGCCAGGCAGCAGGTGTAGCCGCTGCTATCGCGGTGAAAGAAGGAATACAGCCCAGACAGGTCGATTACAGAAAGCTGCAGGAAAAATTGCTTGATCAAGACGTACCACTCCCGGGTATAGAACCGGCGAAGGTCACGAGTTAACTACTCTACCGTTCACCTGGAGATACCTTTGATTTCAATTTCATGCGTCAGCAGGTGAGAATCTTGCAGTATAACGATCTGCCGATAAGCGTACAAAAGGTCTGTGATACACTAGTCGACGGTCTGAAGAATATACTACGCAGGAAACTATACGGCATATATATGTATGGTGCCGCGGTGTTCCCTGATTCAGGTCCGATTACCGATATCGACTGTCATGTAATTCTGAGAGAGTCGTTGACCGACCGGAACAGGGAAAATATATTCCGGTTTTACTCCAAACTGAAGGATGACTACCCTCCGCTAAGCAGTGAACTGGATGTGTGGTACATCCTGCTTGAGGACGCAAAGAAAAGCAGTCCACCGCACCACCACCTGAAACCCGGCATGTATGACGAATCGTGGGCTCTTCACTGCGCTCATATCAGGGCAGGCAGGTATATTACACTTTACGGACCCGATCCCGATGATATTTTTCCTACTCCTTCGTGGGAAGAAATTACAGCAGCACTCAACCACGAAATAGAGTACATCAAGAATAATCTGAAATATCCCGCTTATTGCGTCCTGAACCTGTGCCGGATATTGTACAGTTTTCAGGAACGGGATGCCGTTGTCTCAAAACGATTCAGCGGTATCTGGGCAGGTGGCACGTTTCCGATGTGGTTGTCTCTCATACAGGCAGCGTTACGAACCTACGAAGGTAAAGACACCTCTGCAGATGAAAGCCAGTTGCAGGCTGAGATAGAGAATTTCCTTGAATTTGCCCTGAAATTCATCGACGAATGTCGCAAGGCCAGTGAAATTGACGCTTATTGATACAAGGAATATCGACCGAAAAGTATGAATTGTACTATAATACACCTTGCTGACAATTGATTTTACCGGAGGAATAACCACCATGCAGGAAACAGTATCAATACAATGCGAACCATTCAAGAAAAATCCGGATGGATCCTGGTCATCGGTTCAACCTGCCGATATCAGAACCGCCAGGGGAGATATCCGGATACCACCAGGAATGGTTTTCTTAAAAAACAGGCCTGTGTGGGGAATAGATGTCGCGGCTTATCTCGACGAACACTGTAAATACTAGTTACTGCTAATAAGTGGATACGTTTATCTCCTCCATCTTACCAGTAACCATGTAGACCACTCTTTCGCATATGTTGGTAACTCTGTCAGCGCTTCGTTCCAGGTTATGGGCTACCCAGATCAGACGGGTTGCCCTAGTTATTGTACGAGGATCTTCCACCATGAAACTGATTAATTCCCTGAAAACCTGATCATACAGATTATCTATCTCGTCATCTTCTGCAGCGATCTTTTTTGCCATTTCACTATCACGGTTTACAAAGGTATCAAGGCTGCGATGAAGCATATCAATCGTTTTTTCTGCCATCCGCGGTATATCTATCAGTGGCTTTAAAGGGGGTTCGTCACCTATCATGATAACGATCTTTGCAATACCTTCGGCATGGTCGCCAATACGCTCAACTTCGCTGATTATGTTGAATATGGAAATTATTGTTCGCAAGTCACCCGCCATCGGCTGTTGGGTAGCTATAAGTTGAATACATTTATCCTCTATCTCGAACCGTTTCATATCTACCTTTTTATCGTCAGTGATAATCCATTTTGCGAGGTCGATATCTCTTTCCTTTAGAGCATTTACAGACTGATGTATGGCTTTTTCCACCATGCTTCCCATCATTATCAGGTCATTCTGTATTTCCCTCATTTTCCTGTGGTATGTGGTTCTGATTTCCATCTCATCCCTCCCTGTCATCGACTAGCCGAAACGGCCTGTGATATAGTCCTCAGTACGTTTGTCTTTCGGGTTTGTGAATATCTCTGCAGTCGGACCGTGTTCTACCAGAATTCCAGCCCGGTCGTCTTCCATCATAAGAAAAGCAGCCATATCCGATGCCCTCGCTGCCTGCTGCATATTATGAGTAACGATAACAATCGTATAATTTTCAGAAAGGTTTCTCATCAGTTCCTCGATCCTCAGTGTTGCTACCGGATCCAGAGCGCTGCAAGGTTCGTCCATAAGTATTACTTCAGGCTCCACCGCCAAGACCCTAGCAATACATAACCGCTGCTGCTGTCCGCCGGACAGTGCCAGAGCTGACTGATCAAATTTACTTTCAACCTCTTCCCACAAGGCTGCCTGTTTAAGACTTCTCTCGATGATGTTTTCAAGTTCGATACGGTTCTTGATACCATGCCTTCTTGGTCCATAGGCGATATTTTCAAATATTGACATCGGGAAAGGATTAGGCTTTTGAAAAACCATACCTACACGTTTTCTTAATTCTACAACATCGATATTACGGTCATATATGTTTATACTATCCAGCTCAACACTACCTTCTATTCGAACACCAGTTATCAAGTCGTTCATCCTGTTAAATACCCTGAGAAAAGTAGATTTCCCACAGCCGCTGGGACCAATTATCGCAGTTATGGATTTTTCCGGTATATCAAGATTTATCCCACGCAGAGCCTGGAAATCCCCATAATAAAGGTTCAGATCCCTGACGGACATCCTGGTTGTCTGACCTATATCTCGTTTTACATGTATTTTATTATCAATATCTATGTTCATAGACTATACCTCCGTGTCCGTGTTCGTAAACGTATAAGCGTCGCCATTACGTTGAAGGACAAAACCACCACAAGCAATACCAGAGCAACGCCCCATATGGTAGCGTCAGGCACTCCCGGAACATGCGCCGCTACCGTATAGAGATGGTAGGGTAATGCCATGAACTGGTCGAATAAGGATTGCGGCAATCTTGGTAGGAGAAATGCTGCACCAACAACCAGTATCGGTGCTGTTTCGCCAGCGGCCCGGCTCATTGCCAGGACCGCACCTGTGATAATACCAGGTTTCGCCTGTGGCAGTACTACATGCATAATTGTCTGCCATTTGGTAGCGCCTATTGCGAGACTGCCTTCACGGTATTCGCGGGGAACTGCCAGTATCGCTTCTCTCGAGGTTGTAATCGTCATAGCCAGGGCCTGACAGGCAAGTGTGAAACATGCGGAAAGAAGTGACATACCAAAATTGAATGCCATTACGAATATTCCCAGACCGAACAGCCCATAAATAATACTCGGTACTCCCGCCAGGTTAACTATCGCCATGTTAATGAGCTTGGTCAACCATTTTTCCCCTGCATATTCTGTCAGGTAAACTCCTGCCATTACTCCAACAGGAAGAGCTATTATCAGTGTACCCAGCATGAGATAGAATGTTCCTACTATAGCAGGGAATATACCTCCTGCTTTTCCCGCCTGGGAAGGAGCCTGAGTCAGAAACTCCCAGCTGATAGCACCAGCTCCATTAAACAGGATGATACCGATTATCACGAGTACAGGTATCACCACTATCAACGTAGAAGCGATAAGGAAACCGAAAGCAGTACGCTGGTTTAGCTGTCTTCTCGCCGTTTTCATTACTACCTCGTAAATTTCCGTTTCTGTCTTTCCAGTACCCTATCGGCTATCAGGTTAACCGCAAGAGTTATGAGAAAAAGGATAAGCCCAATAGCGAATAATGCCTGGTACTGCAATCCTCCGCGAACGGCATTTCCGATTCCGGAAGCAATAGCAGCTGTCATGGGCATCATCGGTTCCGCAGGTGAAACCGGCACAGCGAGAGCTCCTCCGGCTACCATCAGGACAGTCATCGTCTCGCCGATCGCTCTGCCTACTCCCAGCATAATTGCCGCGGCAATTCCCGATAGGGCAGCGGGGATACTGACGTGTCGTATTGTTTCCCAGCGGGTCGCACCCAGAGCGTACGATCCCTGTCGAAATGAATCGGGCACAGCTCTTAGAGCATCCTCAGAAACGCTGACTATAATGGGAAAACTCATCATCGCCAGCATAATACCGGCGGTCAGTCCTGTCAGTCCGGTATTAAGGTTAAACATGCTCCTTACTAAAGGTGAAAGGAGCATAAGTCCAAGAAATCCCATAACCACCGAAGGAAAGCCAGCCAATATCTCTATAATCGGTTTCACCGTTTCCCTGACCTTATCGGGGGCTACCTCGGCAAGATAGGCAGCACAGGCTATCCCAACCGGCACAGCAATCAGCGTTGCTACAAGAGTAATCCAGAAAGTAGATACGAAAAATGGCATAATACCAAAGGTAGGGGGTTCCGACACCGGATACCACCTGGTTCCGAACAGAAATTCCCATGGTGGAGTATCGAGGAAAATCGGCATGCCTTCTTTAAATAGAAGCACGATAATTCCCAGCAGGACAACGATCGAGAGAAGTCCCGCAAGAATTATCCAGCTTTCAATAATTCGTTCACCAAAACGACGCCGACGCCGGAGGATCGATCCTCCGGCGAGGGCGGTATCGGTTTTCTTGGTTGTCACCAACGTATTTTTCCTATTTCAACGGTACGTATCCCGACTCAGTAACTCTTTTCTGACCTTCTGTCGAAAGGCAGTAGTCAATGAATGCTTTGATTATACCGGTAGGTTCTCCATCTGTGTAGTAGTACAGCCCCCTGGATATCGGGTAAGAACCATCCTGCGCGGTTTCCACACTGGGTAATACTCCGGGTGAACCAAGTGTCGCCTTGATTGCGAGTGGTTTTACCTCGTCCGTCAAATATCCGAGTCCGGGATAGAAGATAGCGTTTTCATTTCCGGCAACTTCGTCTACACCTTCCTTCGTTGAAGGAAGCAGAAGAACTTTCGTTCCGTATTCGAGTGTTTTGTCTTCTTTATCCGTTCCTCTCATTTGTACCACGTGTTCTTTGAAGAACACATGGGTACCCGAGTTCGTATCACGTGAGAGAGCGACTATCGGCACATCATTCCCTCCGACTTCGTTCCAGTTCGTGATGCGTCCGCTGAAGATACCGGAAAGCTGAGCTATGGTCAGTTCACTGACTGGATTAGAGGGGTGAACAACTACCGAGAGGGCATCCATCGCTACCGTAATTTCTACCGGATCTCTTCCCTTTCCTCTAGCCTGATCGTATTCAGATGATTTCATTGGTCGCGATGCCTGTGCTATATCGGTTGTTCCATCGATCAAGGCAGCTATCCCGACACCTGAACCAGGTCCGCTTATTGCAATACTGACATCCGGATTCGCTTTCATAAAATCCTCAGCCCACAGAACACTCAACGGTTCTACGGTATTCGATCCGATAATCTTAAAAGAACCGGATGTTCCCTGTGTTTCTTCGGTTGATGTTTCACTGTCACTGCTGCAGCCGGATAAACCGACAAACAGACTGGTCATGAGTAAAAGCGTAAGTATAAACAACTCTCGTTTCTTTCTCTTAAAATTCAACCTTATAACCTCCTGAAATATCCAATTACTTTCTCCAGTAATACTCTTATTAGAAGCGGACGTTCAATCCGAGCCGCGTGTTTTACTAATTCCTTTACTTTTTTATCTACTTGATCTCTGATTTGCCTGACTTGCTCTATTGACTTTCCCGTTGGATCATCAAGTTCCCAGTCTTCTGCTTGAACAAAGCTAGCAGGGCAAGCTTCTCGCACATTGCAACCCATCGTGATAACAAGATCTGAATCTTCCAGCATCTCTAGAGTAAGTAGTTTCGGACTGTTTTTTGAAATATCCAGGTCGATTTCACGCATAGCTTCCACAACTACGGGATTAACTCTCTCTGCTGGTTTTGTACCCGCGGAAAGAGCTAACGCCTTATTCCCAATAAGGCTGTTGAAGATAGCTTCTGCGATCTGACTCCTTCCCGAGTTATGAACACAGACGAAAAGTATTTTTTTCATCGCTTAAAAGAAAAACCTTAAACCTTTCACCTTATCTATTTACTATCAGCATAACTAATGATATTTAAGGTTAGTTTAAGGCTGTGTTAAGATTTTGTTAAAAGTAAGGTTGTTATTTTCAGGGTGCTGACACAGGAAAGAATATACTGAACGTAGATCCTTTCCCTGCTGTGCTTTGTGCTGTTATTTTACCGTGATGGGCTTCGATTACATGTTTGGCAATTGCCAGTCCCATACCGGTACCTCCTCCTGTCCTTGACCTGTCCGCCATATAAAAACGTTCGAAAACATGTGGTAAATCATTCTCAGCTATGCCGATACCATTATCAACAATGTCCACTCTGACTTCATCATTTTCACATCCATAGTAAATGGCTATGCGACCGTTTTGACCGGTAAATTTCACTGCGTTATGAAGGAGGTTAATAAGAACCTGAAGAATTCTCTCTCTATCAACATTAATATCAGGAATTTCAGTTTTACTCTCCACTACAATTTGGATATTTTTTCTTTCTGCCTGGGGTTTTATTCGGTTTATGGCGTCGTTGATAAGAAAACGTATGTCTGCCATCTTCAAGTTGAGTTCAGAACTACCTGTCTCTATCCTGGATAGTTCAGTCAGTTCAGAAACCATCTGAGTCAGTCTATCAACTTCACTTTCAATCCGGGCAAGGAAATCCATTGCGACATTCGTGTCATCGATTGCCCCATCACTTAGTGTTTCTACCATGGCTTTTATCCCTGCCAGAGGTGTCCTGAAATCATGAGACATATTACCGATCAATTCCCGTCGCATTGTCTGGAGATTCCTTAATTCGGTCAGGTCCTGGAAGAGAAGCAGTGCTCCCACGGTTCTATCGCGAATTACAGGTACAGCAATCGCATTGATGTACCTTTTATAATGGTTCGATTCAAACTGAATTGCCTGTTGGTTTCCTGTCTCAAGACATGTGTTTAACAACTCGCCTATCTCGTGATCATGAAGCTTTTCAATCAAGGGTTTACCAATCAATGTTTTATTGTTTACTCTAAATATAGTTCTAATCGCTTCATTCGCAATAATAATATTACCCTCGATATCCGTCATGATCACACCATCGGCAATATTATCGAGTATGCCTGATAATCTTGCCCGATCCTCATTCATATGATTGACCATTTCCGCTAATTGTACGGACATTGTGTTAAAAGATCGGGCAAGGTCGCCAGTTTCATCCATCGCTCCGGTATTTATTCTCTGGTTTAACTCACCGGAGCTTATCCGCCGGGAAGCTTCCGTCACCTCTCTTATCGGCCTGGTTAAAATACGCGCGACAAGCCATCCTGAAATAATAACCAGTATTATAGTGATCAGAAGCGCAACGATGATGCTAGCAACAACACTACCGACCATGTCATCGACCTCTATCAGCGGAAGTGCTACCCGTACCGCTCCGATTATCGTATCTTCGGAGGTAACTGGGACAGCGACATAAATCATTTCATACCCAAGTGTTGTGCTGAACCGGCTGCTTTCTCCGTATCCTTCATTCAGGGCAGCACTGAATTCAGGCCTGTCGGCATGATTCTCCATCGTAGAGGCATCTTCTTCGGAATCAACAAGAACCTTACCATTGGTATCAATCACGGTGATTCTTTCCTCGGAAGGTTGTCCAATCCTTCTTATTTCCAAAGATAGTTCATCTTGTTTAGGAAAACCTGAAAGGTACTCACGGCTGATTCCGGCGAGTAGTGTCGCCTGGTCTTTCAGACTGTTACGCAGATTGTCCATTTGAATGCTGCGTACATGATTTGTAAGGTATACGCCGAATCCGGACATGACTGCCAGTATGAGTATTGCGAAGGCTATGGTTATTCGCCATTGAATACTTCGAAACATTTTATTCTGCCAGTTTGTATCCCGCGCCGCGTACCGTGATTAGTTTCTCGGGTTTGGAAGGGTTGAACTCAATTTTCTGTCTTAGCCACCTGATATGAACATCAACGGTCCTAGTATCACCTACAAAGTCGTATCCCCACACTTTTTCTAGGAGCTGGTCTCGAGTAAATACAAGTCCTTTGTTGGCAGCAAGAAAGACCAGCAGATCATATTCCCTGGGAGATAATTCCAGTTCTTTACTGGAAACGGTTACCTTGTGCCTTTCGGTGTCAATTGTAAGGGTGCCAATTATTATTATTTTATCTATAGAGTCAGGCTCAGTAGCGGTCATTCCAGCCCGACGAAGCATTGCCCTGATACGCGCGATCAGTTCTCTCATACTAAAAGGCTTGGTCATATAATCATCAGCACCTACTTCAAGACCGATGATTTTATCCACTTCTTCATTCCTGGCGGTAAGCATCAAAATGGGTACTGACATTTCTTTCCTGAGGATACGGCATACTTCAAGACCATTTAACGCTGGCAGCATGATATCCAGTATTATCAGGTCGGGTTTTTCTTTTCGGGCAGATTCGACGGCTTCTTCGCCGTTTATCGAGGTTATGGCGGCATAACCTTCTTTTTCAATATTATAAACTAGGGTATCCAGAAGGTTACGATCGTCTTCAACTATCATTATCTTTTTATCACTCATCCTGACATAAGTATATCCCTAAAAAGATTACATGAACAATCTAAGTAAAACTTTGAGTATTTATGACTACTTTCGCGCTGCAGGACCTGTTTCGGGCAGTAAAAGCCCGGCGACAAACATACCGAATGAGAGTATTATGAATGTAAGAAATCCCGGCAGGTAAGAACCGGTACTGTCGACCAGGACTCCTACTATAAGTGGGCTGATAAAATTCCCAAGGTTACCGCCAACCTGCATCATGGCAATGACTATCACTCCCGAACGTACCGACATTCCGGGAATCTCCATAGGGATTGTAAACCAGCTGGATACGCAGATGCCGCTAAATACTCCGAAGAAAGTCACGCCTGTATAAATCACAGCAGGATTATTAAACAGTATCACGAAAAGGGCGGCAAGTCCGGTTCCCAATCCTGCAATAATCATAAACGGTTTTCTCCGACCAAGCCTGTTTGACAGTATACCTCCCACAATACTGGCGATTGTACCGCCAATCGTCGCAATGGTGAGTATAGAACTCGCCTTATCCAGAGCGATATTGAAAACAGAATAGTAATAATCCGGAAGCCAGGAACCGATGGCATTACCCAATGCCCAGGCAACCGTGACAGATAAAGTCATCATCAGTGCCGTCCGGTTTGTCAGTATCTGCCTGAAACTAAGGTCAGGTCGCTTTTCTAATACTTTGTTAATACCTGGTTGGGTTTCGGTAGGTGTTTTTTCAGATTCTCTTCCCAGGATTATCCAGGATACGGCACTTACCAATGCAAAAGCCCCGTAAATAATGATAGGTGCATTCCAGGTAAGTGCATTGGCAATAGGAATCGTTACAGCGAAGGCTATACCGTTTCCGATATTTATGAAACTCATGCCAATACCGTTAACAACCGGAAGTTCACGATCGTTGAACCATTCCGCGGTAATAGCCGTTGCTACAGGAATAATAATAGCCGTTCCGATGGCAAAACACGCCCTGAAAAACAGTAAATGAAAATACGCTGAAGTAAAAAAGGCGAACACGCCCATTGCCAGCAGAAACGCCCCGATAGTAAACATCCTTTTCAGACCAAACCGGTTGACCAGTGCATTGACCGGCAGCGAAACGGCAGCTATGGCAAGCGGGGCAATGGATGCATACCATCCGGCAACACTTCGACTGAGATCATGTTCCTGGATTATCAGAGGTAATAACGGACCAGCCGAAGCCCATAAAATCCCGACAGATATTCGAACCAGGATAATCGATATGAATATTACAAACCTATAACGGCTGTTACTGTGCAAATACGGACAATCTTAATACTTTATTTTTATATTAGATTAATCATACAACCGTGATACTCTGTATATCAATTTTCTCTTACTATGGTATACTACTTGGACTATATCCCGGGAGGGACGTATTGATAACCGACAACTACCGTGAAGATGAAATCCAGGCGTTGATTACCCTGGCAGAACTGGAATTTCCGATCGATACACCGAATAATATCACTTATAAAACATTTCCTTCGAACATCGACGAAGCACAAAGCTACTTCAGGAGTTTCCGGACAGACCTGACATCTGCTTATAAAAGACTCCAAACACAGAGTCTGGTTGAACCACACAAAGATTTCTGGATATTGACTCCAGGAGGGAAGGAGATAGCTGAACAGGTCAGGAAAGCGAGGCCGCCAATTTATTACTGGTACAGGGAATACCACTCAGCCATTGAAAACAGCGAAGCGTTTGACGAATTCAGCAGGCGCATCTTCGGAGAAAACCTCGGACAACACGATTTCACTGATATCACACAACTGAAAATGATGCTGGAGAGAGTCCAGCTTGACACCGGTTCCTCTGTACTGGATATAGGCTGCGGGAACGGGAAGATCGCGGAATATATATCGGACATGACCGGAGCAAAGGTGACCGGAGTTGACTACATTCCTGAAGCCATTGAGATAGCCAGAAAACGCACAACATCGAAAAGTGACAGGTTGAGTTTTCAGATCGGTGACATAGAAGATCCTGTCGAAGCAGGAATATGGTTTGACCTGGTACTGTCCATAGATAGTATGTATTTCAGCGATGCGGATATTCTACTCACAGCCTGGAAGAAATTACTCAAGCCGCATGGTAAAATGGCTATTTTTTACCTCAGCCTGGATGGCAAAGATATTTCTGCAGTACTAGAAAAAAACAGCCTGTCCTATGATGTCTACGACCTGAGCAGAGAACACTGGGAGCACATGCAGCGCAAGCACATCAGTGCGAAAGAAATGAAGGCACAATTCGTGTCGGAAGGAAACCTGTTCGTCTGGGAAAATCTCATGATGGAGTCAGTTTCCGACAAGTCTCCTTATGACCCGGAGAAAACACCGATGAGGAGGTACCTTTATATTATAAACAATAGCCTAGATTCAATAAGGGATCAGTCGACTTTACATTGATGTTATAGTATAGGTATATCTACTGAGTATGTATACATAAAAATCACGATTACTACCAGCTTCAGATGTATCATAATAAAGATAAAAGAATAACGGTCAGTTTTAAAACCAGGAATGACGAAAAAAAATTCATATCCCGGTAATCGGATATACAGGAGCTATGATCCTTCTTTTCGTTCTATGCTCCTGGATATTCTTTCCAAACGAAGTTTTCATGTTATATTATTAAGCCTACTTTTTATTTATTACGGGGTGGTTTACTATTTCGGTGAAATAGTGGATGCTGCCGGATGGGAAAGCCTGCGATGGGATTTCTTTTACGGCGTACACGACATCCATCGACTATTTTTCCTTATTCCTGTAATATACGCAGGCTACGTCTTCCGCATCAGGTGGTCACTGGTCGTTACATTTGCCGCCTTCCTGGTCTTTCTACCTCGCGCCCTTTTCATATCACCATTTTCCGATCCTTTGACCAGGATTATCCTGTTTACTCTTCTGTCCGGAATCGTAGGGACTTTGACTGGACTATTCAGGAACGAATCGGAACGCCGCTCGGCTCTGGAAAATACCGTAAAAACAGAACGGGACAAGATGCTTGGCATCCTGAACAGGATGGAAGACGGAGTTATAATAACAGGGCCTGATTATTTGATCCGTTTTATGAATCCGAGTATGTCCAGAGAATTCGGTAACGGCATAGGGAAAAGATGCTATGAATTTCTAAAAGGGCTGAAAGAACCCTGTTCGATGTCATGCAATCTCACTGATCCGGACAGACCACCGGAAAGACAGGAATATTCATTTCAAGATGGTAGAACATACGATGTAATACTGTCATCCTATATCGATACAGACGGAGTGGTATGCCAGCTCGCAACATTCAGGAATATTTCACAGCGAAAAAAGGTCGAGAATGAACTGAAGGAACTCAACCGGTTGAAATCGGAACTCCTGTCCAACGTATCTCACGAACTTCGATCTCCGCTAACGTCTATCAAGGGCACTATCAGCAGCCTCCTGCAGAAAGATATCACACTGAGTGATGAAGATACCGACATGCTCCTGACCGGTGTGAGTGAGGAAACAGACAGACTGATCAGTCTCGTCACCAACCTGCTTAACATGAGTCGCCTTGAAGCAGGTGCCTGGTATCCGGACAGAGAATCCTGTTATATCCAGGATATAATTACCGAGGTGATGGAGAGACAGAAATGGTCGAGTAAAAAACGTGTTTTCGAATCGGAGATAGAGCCTGATTTATCACCGGTATTCGCAGATATCACCCAGATAAGGCAGGTAATTATGAACCTGGTAGAAAACGCTATTGCTTACTCGGAAGAAGGCAGTTATATAATGATTTCAGCAAAAACAGCCGGGGACATGGTGCAGGTAAGTGTGAAAGATGATGGAGATGGTATACCACCGGACGACAGAGATAAAGTGTTCGATAAATTCTACCGGGGATCCCAAAACCGCCGTCAGCCGGGAGGTAGCGGGCTGGGGCTCGCTATATGTAAATCCATAATCGAAAATCACGATGGTAAAATATGGTTTAAAAGTGAATCCGGTCAAGGTTCGGTTTTTTACTTCACTTTACCGAGAGCTGCCCAAGTGAACAGAAATGACCAGTAAAAAAACCAGAATACTCATTGCTGATGATGAACCGAAGATCCGCATGTTTCTCCGTGCAAACCTGAACGCCCGTGGATATGAAGTACACCTGGCTCAGGATGGGCTTGAGGCTGTGGAAATGGCAGGACAGGTACTACCAGATCTCATTATCCTCGACGTTAATATGCCCCGGATGGACGGCATTG
>DUFA01000072.1 GCA_011191975.1 Dehalococcoidia bacterium | reverse complement strand
GCTTAAACCACTTTTAACAGGAATTAACTATTTCATCAAAGTAAATTTTTAATGTTTAAAATAGGTACACTATATACGAGTTGATATATTAAAACCTCATATCCTTCTAACAATTCTCTTCTCACGCAGTACCTTGGTTTACAAGCAATGACTTGAGTGCGTGAAAGGGGGAATAAGTAACTGAGAGGGGGCAAAGCCCCCTCTCGTATAACTCCCCTCTCCAGCCTGGAGCAACCAACGACAATCAGCAATGGTTCTGGCTTGAGAGGGGCAAGGGATGAGGAAAACATCATCAACCAAATACAAACAGAACTAATATTAATATTGACAACTATCATCTTATAGCCTAAAATATATTTAGGTTAAACCTTACTATTAATGCTAGACTAATAATACCGCCGGAGTTAAATATTATGATGTCACGAACAAAAAATAATATTGTTAAAGAGATACTTGACCTTTCGGAAAAAATATTCGCCACTATTCCAATTACCGTCCCTCCTGAGTGGTTTTCATCGGACGCTACCATAGCCCAGTTAAGAATTCTTCTTCTCCTCCATATGCAGGATTCAACCAGAATGAGTTCCATCGCATCGGAACTAGGTATAGCACTGCCGACAGCTACTGGTATCGTGGATAACCTGGTAAAAAAAGAACTTGTCATACGCGATGCAGATCCCGGCGATAGGAGAGTTGTGGTCTGTAGACTATCATCGACCGGACAAATATTCATTAATAAAATATGGGTATCCGGACAGGCACAGATGGAGAGACTACTGGACGGGCTTTCTTTAGAACAACTGGAAAAAGCTGCCGAAGTAGCAGATATTCTTTATCAGAACGCATCCAGGCGGTCTTCGAAAACGAATAAGGATAATCTCTAAATGAAAAAACTATCTGAAAAACTTGCCCGGTTCATAGAACGCCATCCCCTGTGGTTCTTGATTATCGCCGTTATAATTACGGTGGCAGCAATTCCAGGACTGACTCTACTCGAAACAGAAACTGGTTTCAGTGCACTCGTCTCTAAGGAAGCTGATATATCCGTAAACAACGCCCGTTACCAGGAGCAGTTTGGTGGGGAATCCATAAATGTCATGTTCACGGGTGAACTCGAAGAACTGTTCTCTACACAGAATCTGGAGTTGCTTGTACAGGTTGAACAAAAACTATCTGAAGATGATACCTTTATCTCGATAAACAGCCCTCTTGATGTCCTCCGCTTAGCTGTTTCAGAAGCAAAGCAGAATATTGAGACAGTCAGCCAGCAAATCGACGTAGCCCAAGAACAAGCAGCCAAAGAAGCAATCGCAGCGGCAGTAGCAGCCGGATTTGACGAGATACAACAGGAAGTAGCTGCTGAACAGGCACGAGCTGAAGTCCTCGCCAGACTCCAGCCGCAACTTGCCCTCCTTTCCCAGATGGGAGAACCTTCGCTTGACAATCCGATATTCATCAGGTCCGTACTATACGATGAAGGGGGTAATATCAATCCCATAATTAAGCAGTTTGTCCCAGATAAAAATCACTCCCTCATGTTCATTAGACCAAGAGGCAATATGGCCGATTCCGAAATACTACGGGCAACCCTTGACATCGAGACACTGCTGACAAACGCTAATTTTACAGATATTGAATTTACGGTGATATCAGCTTCAAAACTGGTCGATGCGATCAGTGTCAGTATGTCGAGTAACTTCAAGATACTTCTTGGACTGTCTGTACTGGCTATGATAATAGTCCTGGTATTTCTTTTCCGCGTTCGCTGGCGGCTTCTCTCCTTGCTGATGGTAGGGATCAGCGCCCTGTGGACTTTCGGACTAATGGGTTACCTTTCGGTACCACTAACCATGGCTTCCATGGCAGCGCTTCCGATACTAATAGGACTCGGTATAGACTTCTCTATACAGTTCCATAATCGGTACCAGGAAGAACTCACCCGTTCCGGCAGCGTCAGTGAAGCGATCGTGACATCGATATCACGGATGTTCCCTGTTGTCGGTATCGCTCTTGTTGCAACGATTATTGGATTTATTACACTCTATATTTCCGACGTGCCTATGATACGTGACTTCGGATTGACACTCGCTATAGGTATAGTAATCAGCTATATTGTTGGTTTGTTTCTCCTTCATAGTATCGTTTACCTGGGAGATAGAAACGTACCGCTGGAACGTCTCCGGACAGCCGCACTAAAAGCCAGCAGTCGTATAGAACGGGTACTGCTTAATCTCGGAAAACTGGCAATCAATCACACTCTCTGGATATTCATTATCGCCCTGCTCTTTGCCGTCGGCGGTGCGATCGTCGACCACATGCTGCCAGTAAACACTGATTACGAAGAAATGATGCCGCAGGATAATAAGGTTCTCCTTGAACTAAGAGAATTCCGTGAAATATTGGGAGTCGGCGGCAGTATCCACTACATGGTCGAATCCGATGATGTAACTACAACTGAAATTCTCAAATGGATGAAAAATTTCCAGAAAGAAATGCAGGGAACTTATCCCGAAATTGTTGCTACCTCCAGTTTAGCGGATATTGTCGTTGATGCTGCGGGAGAGATACCACCTGCTACTCAGATAAACACCGTGCTGGATAACACCCCGGAGGTATACCTCGAGAAAGTACTCTCATCCAACCGAAAGATGGCAGATATGTCATTCACCATACGTTATCTCCCCGTCGAAGAAGTTCATGATCTCATTCAGAATATGCAGGTAAATGCAGACTTACCTCCAGGCGTCACAATGTCACCAGTAGGCAGTTTTGTCATGGGTGCCTGGACCATGGATGCAATGGTAGGATCGAGAATGACAATGAATCTTATCTGCATTGGAGCTATATTCCTGATTCTGTTGCTAATTTACAGGCGACTTGATTACACCTTATTCTCGGTTATACCTGTTGGAGCAGTTATTGCCTGGTCTTCCCTTGACATGTACCTGATCGGTATCCCTTTGAATCCCCTCACTGCGATCCTTGGAGTAATTGTTATAGGAATATGTACTGAATTCATGGTACTCCTGATGGGGCGTTACAATGAAGAAAAGAACAACGGATTACCTCCGGAAGAAGCGATGGTTACAACAATATCGAAAATAGGCAGGGCGATTACAACTACCGCAATGACCACACTTGGAGGATTCGGCGTCCTGATAGCCTCTAACTTTGTGATAATCCGGGAATTCGGTATTGCAACACTACTCGGATTACTCCTCTGTCTGGTCGTGACAATTACAGTCATGCCAGGAATAATTGTGTGGTATGACAATCTCAGATTAAGGCGGATGAGTAAATCCTAGGATTTACTCATCGCCGCTTTTCGCATATCCTGGGGCATTAACTCGATCGTATATCGCAATGCGACTCTAGGCATAACGGCTTTATGCTTCACAACGCAGTCATACACTTCCTGCCGGTATAACCGACTCGCTTCCTTAAGCATCCAGCCATAACCTTTGCGCACCATATCGTATCCATCGAGGAGTAGCAGATACAGGAATAATCGAGTGTGATTATTTTTAGGGTACCTGTTCCCTTTCTTTCATTTCAATGATATAATGCCAAAGTTTGTATATTTTTCTGTATTAGGAGATAACCAGTGACCGAACCAGAAATTCAAATCAAGTGGTCACCCCGCGTCAGCCGGGAGAAGATACTCGAGTTGTATATCAAGGTGGCCTCAGGAAATAACGACGAAGAATTGATAGATGAGGTGGCGAGCGCTTTTTATAATCGGTGTTCGGATCTTATCAGGATTGCCGAAAGGCGCTTCGCCTGCCCTGAATGCCATGAGGAATTTCGACATCCTCATCAACCCAGTACAGATCTTTTATGTAATAAGTGTGGCTGGCATGTAGACTGGAAAACGTTTTACAGCACAATCAAGGGTAAACAGCTTTTGGTAAACGTTGACCTTACCGATGTCACCAGGAAATTCGTCAATGATCTCCCGGAATGCAGGACTCCGCAGGCAAAAATGATACTGATCGACGCTATCATTCATGCCTGCCATGCATGGGTACAGAATGGAGTCACGTACTACGGACGACCGCTTGCGGTAAACTTTATAGAAGGGAACATGAACCAGGTTGTCGCTTTTCTCGAGAATCTTCCGAACGGACCCGATACTCTGCCTGAAATGACCGAACAGCTTATGGACTGGAGGAAAAAGGTATTAAGCCTGTTCACCGATTCCGATGTAGAAATGGACAAGGTCAGGTTCATGACTGAATCCATGTCGCCCGAGCTTCGAGCTGAAATTACCGATCTTCTGAAAGACAAATTTCACCAGAAGGCAGTAAACCGTCTAAGAGAGATAGATGCATACTCGGAAGAATTAAAAATTCACCGGGGAGACATCGCCGCACAAGTGGTAAGGATGATGGCTAAACAAATGAAAGAGAAATCGTCACAACAACATAAATGACAATAGTGAATGGCAGGGATCCCTTTCACTGATGACACCATGTCTATTCACGTATCGAACAATACAAATCCAGTGTAAAGTCCTCGGATACCTCAAACGGGAAAGGTCCCACATGTTCTTCCAGCATTTCCTGGGTTCCATAACTGTATCTGCTATTGTCCTCCACCCATTCGGCAAGTTTCATCCAGGTGGCTGTAATGTTTTCAATTCCATAGGAACGTGTTATTGCATACAGACCGCCTTCAAATTCCTTTACATTTACATCTGCTTCGATCTCTGTATCCAGTTCTATACGTATCCAGAACTCGTAGCCGTAATTCGGACTACCGACTGAAGGATTAGGGTTATTGAATCCGAATATCCGGTGTTTCTCGGGATTATCCAGGTATCCTTTCGGCTTTGCCCAGGCCACCAGTTTAGCAGCTGCATCAAGCTCAGGACTTGGTCCGAACGCGTGAAAACTCGCGACACGCATCGGTTCGAGTTCGCTTATTCTTACATCCAGTTCATCCATATTAGTTCACCTCGACAAATGTGCAGTTCTCTAACCAAATACCATAATTATATTTGTTAATATATGTCATCATATGTCATATTATCATGGTACTATCTATATAAAGGTGAAAATGATGAGAGCTGACAGATTATTATCTATTCTTATGATCCTCCAGGCAAAAGGGAAAATTAGCGTTCGGCAGCTAGCGGAAGAACTGGAGGTGTCATCTAGGACAATACACCGAGATATCGACGCTTTGGGAGTATCAGGCGTACCGGTGTATTTTGAACGTGGTAAAAACGGCGGCGTTACTCTTCTGGAAGGTTACCGGACGAATCTTACCGGTCTGACCGCTGATGAGTTAAAAGCCCTTTTCATCCTGGGTATCCCTGCGTCATTGGATGAACTTGGAATTAGCAAGAGTCTGAAAACAGCCCTGAACAAGATTTCCGCTTCTTTACCGGATGATCGTCGGCAGGATGAAACAACTATTCGTCAACGCATATATATTGATTGGACAGGTTGGGAATCCGAAAAGGGTGCAGATGCTATTCTGCGGGATTTATTTGTAGCGGTTTGGGAAAGCCGGAAGATATACCTTCGTTACCTGGTTTCTTTCAGCCCCCGTGTCAAGAAAGAGTTTGATAGAATAATCAAACCCTACGGTCTGGTGGCGAAGGCAGGTGAATGGTACCTGGTCTGTGAGGATGATATACATATCCATGTTTATGAATTATCTTCAATACTTGAAGCACGGTCAACGGGAGAAGAATTTACACGCAATGATGACTTCAACCTTGGTGCTTTCTGGACCAACTGGTGTGAACACCAGAAAGGTTTTCATTCGTCGATAACGGTAACCGTTCTCCTATCACCGTTACTGCATCGTTATCTTTCTTACAACTTTGACAGAGATCTCATACAGAGAATAATCAGCCGTGATAAACCTGAGGGTAAAGGCAGAGTAAAAGCTAATCTACTGTTTGATACCTTTGAGGAAGCCAGAACATATTTACTCGGCATGGGTAATTCAATAGAAGTGCTTGAACCGGAGTCTTTACGTTTGAGTATTATGGATTATGCCGAACAAATAATTAAATTGTATAGAAATCACGGCTAATACAAAATAATGCCTGTCCATCGAATTGCTGGAGAAATCATACCCATCCTGATACTATACGGAATCAAGCTACTCGTAGTCAGACTCATATTCTCCAGGTTTAAGAATTTCCAGTAATTCATCTTCAAAAAAGAATTTGTCCTCACCGAAAGCCGGCGTCAGATCACGATACCAAGTTGCTTCCTCATCATATTCGGCGAAAAATAGTCGATCAGCCCAGTCAGCTGATCTCCCTTGAATCATTCTGAATCCCAATACTTTCTCTCCCTTGATATCGGTTGGCCCAAGTACCTGTATCTTCCCGGGAAGGCAAGACATAACCGGGCCACGAGCAGTACGGGATATTCCACTGACAGACTTATAAGCGTTCTGGAATATTTCCCAGGCTCGCACAAGCGGTATTGAAAAATATTGATGAGCGCCCGTATTTCTAACGATGAACATATAATATGGGATACAGTTCAATCCCACCTGTTTCCGCCATAGTTCGGACCAGATTTCGGGAGAGTCATTAATGTTTCTAAGTAAAGGAGACTGGGTTCGTATCACAGCACCTGTTTCCTGAATTCTTTGTATAGCTTCCCGAACAGCATCATTTTCAAGCTCGATTGGATGATTGAACTGTGCCATGAAAGCGAGATGTTTTCCTGCTCTACACACCTTCCTGAATAACTCAAGCAGGTCCCCTGCGTCATCGTCATCAATAAACCTGTACGGCCAGTAGGACAGAGCCCTCGTTCCGATACGGATATTCTGGAGATTTGGAATACCGGAATCCAGTAAAGGTTCGATATATCCAGCCAGTAACGAAGCATTCATAATTAATGGATCACCACCTGTGAACAGCACATCAGTAATTTCTGGATAAGCAGCAATATACTGGACAAGCAGATCGGTTTCTTTCGTAGCGAACTTAAGCTCGTCCATACCGACAAATTGAGGCCACCGAAAACAGAACGTACAATACGCATGACATGTTTGCCCCTGACTGGGGAAAAACAGCACTGTTTCGCTGTATTTATGCTGCATACCATACAGGATATCATCACCAAGTACCGGAACGTTATGTTCGATCTGACCGGCCGGATGAGGATTCATCTCAAGTCTCACCTGTTCGACAAAAGTACGAATCTCTTCCTTGTCAGCTTTTTCCGCTATAAGACGCTCAAGTATCTCAAAACGCCCGGGCGGCATCATCTCCTTCTGCGGAAAGGTTAGGACGAACATCGGATCATCCGGTACATTATCCCAGTCGATTAGATGTTCAACTACATGATTATTTGTCTTAAACGGTAAAACTTGCCCGACTATTTCTATCTCCTTTATCTGGTCATCCGGCAGCTTCTGTATTTGTGGAATAGAGGTAAAATTGTGTAGAGTATATGGTATATATTTCATTGCCATTTCCTCCTTTAAATCTCGCGTCATATCCCTTTCAGGGATACTACAATACGATTAATAAACATTATTGTCAATACCTTGAAAACAACGAGCAGTGCCTTTACCTGTGAATCGAGATCGTCCGTATTCTGAGGGATTGTATGAGACATTAGTAACGTTTAATATAAGATGCAACCCGTCCAGGTGATCCTGTCCTGATGAAAATTACTGTCTAACCCAAGTGTATCGAGAAGATTGACTACATCAATCCCAATTGCCTCGAGTGACATCCTCGCTTTATCTGGATGACGACATGGCTTGTCTTTTTGTATTGCGCAGGTATCGCACAACCCACAATTACCTCCTATCAATCCCCAGACATCCTCGATCCCTTCCTTTTTCGTGTAATCCTCAACCTTTAGGATCATATTGTGAAAATCATCTTTACTTTTCAGCAGTTTTTTCAAGTCTTTTTTCAGATCTAGTTCACGAGAATACTGAAAAAGATAACCATGACCATATTTCTTGATCCTTTCCCGAATTTCATCTAGCGATCCCACATTCGGCGGACAGGTGTAGTTCCTCCCGTAACTTCCACACTTATTCTCTTCGCAATAAGACCGTATCCGTTCCTCTGGAACAAGCACTGCGGGTTGTATTTCGACACAAATATCGATTCCGAGTTTTTTTGAATATTCCTTAATCTTGTTCAACACACTCTAATATCCATTATACATACCTTTAGAAGAAAAATGGAGTTGGAATTACTTAAATGGGAAAGGATATTACTAGTACCTTTAAGGGTAAATCAGGAAATAATGAGCCAACCGGAAAGAAACATAAAATACCTATTTCTATAAAATTACCAATGTAAGTAATCAGGAGTAGTTCCTAATATAGAAATTCCATTCTTCGGCAGTCGGACATCAATCCGCTGGTTAAACGACTAGGATTGTATAGTGAAAGCTGCTGCCTTCCGACAGCAGCCCTTATTACAATTCTCTGGTGGAGCTGGAGGGGTTCGAACCCTCTACCTCTTCAATGCCATTGAAGCGCTCTCCCAAATGAGCTACAGCCCCATCGATGTTTATTATACTATGTTGCTACTGCTTCTGCCACCTTTGTGGTGAAAGTAAGTTCGTTATCTGCTACGTCTACGGTGATACTGTCACCCTCTATAAACTCACCCTTCAGCACCTTCGTAGATAGCGGATTCTCGACATATCGTTCAACTGCTCTTCTCAAAGGTCTTGCACCGTACACCGGATCAAATCCAACCTTGGCTATCCAAGATTTCGCTGCATCGGTCATTACCAGAGTCAGTTTACGTTCTTCGAGTCTCTTCTCAAGGTCTTTGACCATCAGGTCGACTATACTTCTCAATTGTTCTTCGTTCAGCTCATGGAAGACTATAATCTCGTCCAGTCGATTGAGGAACTCAGGGCGGAAGGTCTTTCTAACCTCGGTCATTACCTTCTCTTTCATGTCCTCATAATTCTGTTTCTTGGTTTTAGCTGTCTCTTTTTGGGGTGCAAACCCGAGAGATGATTCCCTCTTGATGAGCTCTACACCCGTATTACTGGTCATGATTACCACGGTATTTTTAAAGTCTACGGTTCGTCCGTGTCCGTCGGTCAATCGTCCGTCATCGAGAAGCTGCAGCAGAGTATTGAAGACTTCTGGATGAGCTTTCTCTATCTCATCCAGCAGAATGACCCGGTAGGGTCTGCGTCTCACTGCTTCAGTTAACTGGCCTCCTTCTTCATAACCGACATATCCCGGTGGCGCACCGATAAGCCGGGAAACGGTATGCCGTTCCTGATACTCAGACATGTCAAGTCGAATCATGGCGTTCTCATCATCGAACAGAAATTCGGCCAGACTTTTAACCAGTTCGGTTTTACCAACACCGGTAGGGCCAAGGAACATAAAGCTGCCAATAGGCCTGTTCGGGTCTTTCAAGCCAGCCCTACTCCTGCGGACAGCTTCGCTGATAGCCGTCACTGCTTCTTCCTGGTTTATCAACCTTTCGTGGATTCTTTCTTCCATGTGAAGCAGTTTCTCAGCTTCGCCTTCAAGCATCTGAGATACGGGAATGCCGGTCCAGTTCGAGATAAGAATGGCTATATTCTCCTCGTCTACTACTTCTTTGATCTTTTCTTTCTCAAGCCAGGCATTCTTGGCTCGATTGTATTCATTTTCGAGTTTAATCCTTTCCGACTTCAACTGAGCGGCTTTTTCATATTCCTGCCGCTGAGATGCAGCTTCTTCCTCGTTGGTCAACTGCTTTAACTGCTGTTCTAATGTCTTTACATCCTGAGGTGCGCTTTCGGCATCGATGCGAACCTTGCTTGCAGCTTCATCGATAAGATCAATAGCCTTATCTGGAAGATGTCTGTCTGATATATAACGCTGACTCAAACGCGCTGCCGCTTCAAGGGCTTCATCACTTATTTGTATCTTGTGATGAGCTTCATACCTCGGCCTTAATCCACGAAGTATCTCTATCGTCTGTTCGACGGTCGGCTCACCAAGAAATACCGGCTGGAGTCGCCTCTCGAGAGCTTTATCCTTTTCAATGAACTTCCTGTACTCATCGAGGGTTGTCGCACCTACACACTGGAGTTCGCCATGAGCCAACGCCGGCTTAAGCATATTACTGGCGTCGATAGCTCCTTCGGCAGCTCCAGCACCTACCATAGTATGAATCTCATCGATAAACAGGATTACTTCACCCTCTGCTTCACGAACCTCGTCCATAACCGCCTTGAGACGTTCCTCGAATTCACCTCTGAACTTGCTTCCTGCCACCAAGCTTCCCATGTCAAGCGCCATAACCCTGCGCCCTTTCAGCGAATCTGGTACATCATCGGCAGCTATTTTCTGGGCAAGTCCTTCCGCAATGGCTGTTTTACCTACACCAGCATCACCGACAACCACAGGATTATTCTTGGTCCTGCGTGTTAAGATCTGCATCACGCGTTTAATTTCATCTTCTCTGCCAATAACAGGATCAAGTTTTCCCTGTCTTGCCAACTCCGTCAAGTCACGACCGTACTTCTGCAAGGATCTGTACTTGCTTTCAGCACGCTGGTCAGTAACCCTGTGCCCACCTCGGATCTTCTCAAGCGCCTGGTATACCTTTTCCTGGTTAATCCCGGCTTTCTTTAATATACGTGCAGAGTCACCTTTTTCGTCCTTGGTAATGGCTATGAAAAGGTGTTCTGTTCCTATGAATTCGTCTTTAAGGCGGTTCGCTTCTTCTTCAGCGTTCTTGAATAATTCACCGACTCGCGGAGTCGCGTAAATCTGCCCTGTCCGATACGCTACTTTCGGAAGACTCCTTAGGACTGTTTCAATTTCACGTTTTACGGAATTATCGTCAATCCCAAGATCTGAAAAAATTTCACTTACTAATCCTCTCTCTTGTTGCAGCAAGGCAAGTAAAATATGTTCTATATCCCATTGGTTATGCTGATATTGCTGTACAATCTGCTGAGAGAGATTTATTGCTTCCTGTGCCTGTTCTGTAAATCGTTCCTGTTTCACTATAGTGCCACCTCCACATCACTATTCCTTCCAAATTTCTCCTGTAAGAATTCCTCTACTTGTCTCTGCACTTCAGGATAATCCCAGTTATAATCATGCCCTGGAACGTTAATACAATAGGTAAACTTAATATTCTTTCCCTGTAATTTATACTTGGCCCACCTAAACGGTGCACCTAAATATGTTCTAAGAATAACCGGTACGTTCCATTCCATCAATGAATCCGGCATCAGTCCGTTGCTATCCAACGTAAGAGTCCTCTCACTGATGACTCTCCTGGATTTGTAAAAAAAAGGCGTTCCCAGTTCTATGCTGAAAATACTTTCTTGTCCATCCATTTCCTGCAGTACGGCGTTACTGAAGGCTGCTCCCTGGCTAACCCCTATCATGACTATTTTCAGGTTTGTCAGACGCTCTGTTATGAATCTTAATTCAGCTGCCATTACTCTCGCTTTATTTGCGAAGAAGTGTGTCTGTTCCCTTATGTCATTTATCACAGCCTTGAATCCGGTAGCTGACCTGAAGTACTGTACCAGCGAACCTGAGTAACCGAGTTTCCTTATCGTCCTGTCTACGCCTTCTACAATACTTCTTTCCCACTGCAGCAGGTTTTCGATGCGCGTACTCCCCCATCCTCCCGGATTATGTATCAGCAGGAAATTACTTTTCTCAGCCCTGTTATACATATCCATGAGTCTGCTGGTAAATCCTGTGCTTTTCGTCGTATCATTACCAAACAGCTTTTTGGCTAATTGATATACTTCCTCTTCTATAAAACTGTTTTCAGTCACTTAACCACCGATCCATTTTAGAAGGACATTCAGTCCGTAATAACCGCCAAAAGCAACAATAAGGTATCTTACGGTCTTTCCAGCCCAGCTAATCAGGAAAAACTTCCATAATCCCATTCTGACCGAACCTGCCGCCAGACCGGCAAAATAAAACGGGCTTATTATCAATGCCGATGTTATGAACAGTGTCCAGGCCCCTCCCTTACCTCCGATCCACTTGGACATTTTCTGGTAAAAGGCTTCACCTTTACTCCAGAATCTTCCCTGGACGGGCCTGACAGGATTATAATGGCGTCCTGGTTCCTGTTCGTATTCCTGCTCTCTTGCCCTGAATCTTGATAATACTGTTTCAACCCCAGCGCCCGTGAGATAAACTGTGATTCCACCAATTCCTCCCCCAAGACCGGCGACAAGACCTACATAAAATGGATTTAATACACCTCCCAGTGTAAATACCATCGCCAAAGTAGGCGCAGGGATAACACTGACTCCACATAAAACACCTACTATAAAAACTCCTATATATCCATAAGCACCAACAGACTGAATCTCATGCCTGTATATTATTGCCGCCGCAAGAAGCCCCGCTGTGAAGACGAATCCGAAGGTGCTTATCAAATAAATACGCCAGTTCCCTTTTGTTTTCTCTGGTTTTGTTTGTGCTTCTTCCAACAGGTACCTCTTGCTGGCTTATTTCTTTAAACCTGATCTGTTTTTACCAATTTCCGTTAACCTAAAAAGTCTAATACTATACCAGTGTATTTTTTCTTCCGTTCCATTATGTAGTTCTAGATTTCTTTAGTCTGTTGTTCTCGATTTCAAGATATTCGATTCGTTTCTGGAGTTCAGTAATTCGTTGGGCCATTCTGAGGATTACCTCAGCTCCGGCTATTGTGATGCCAAGGTCTTCCATGAGTGTTTTCATCTGCTTAATCTTCGCAATATCTTCATCGGAATACAGACGTATATTACCCTCGGAGCGAGATGGTTCTATTATGCCAATCTTTTCATAGTAGCGCAAGGTATATGAACGAACTCCACACATCCTTGCAGCTACGCTGATAACATATCGTGGTTCTCTATACATTGAATCCATAAGTCACCTCAGTACCTAACTACTCGGGCGTAACGTTGCCAACTGCCAATATAGTTTTTTCTCTTCATCAGTCAGTTTCTCAGGTAATACAACTTTCACTTTTGCTATCAAGTCTCCTTTGGACGAGCTGTTCAATATCGGCATCCCCTGACCCGTCAGTTTGAACTCTCTCCCGTTTTGAGTTTCTTCCGGTATCTTCAAAGCTAATTTACCTTTTAGCGTCGGTACCTGTACTTCTCCGCCCAGCAGAGCTATCATCAAAGGCACATCCACTTCCGTTTTCAGGTTATCACCAGTTCTCTGGAATTGTTTATGAGGTTTAACCGATACCACAAGATAAAGATCGCCGGTCTTTCCACCACCATAACCAGCTTCGCCCTTACCGCTGATGCGTACACGGGAGCCATCCTTTACCCCTGCAGGTATCTTAACTTCTATTCTTTTCATCCCGGATGTTGTTCCGGAACCCATACAAGCCGAACATACAGCATTCTGGATAAAACCAGTACCGTTACAGCTGGGACAGGCTTCCCGACTCTGCATGCTTAATATACGGTTAGATCCGTTATAGGCTTCCTCAAGGGTTACTTCGACGGGATGCTCGATATCACGCCCGCGTCGTGGTCGTGCCTGTCGACTGAATCCTCCGGTTCTGCTCCGACTGAATATTCCGCCGAACAAGTCCTCAAGATCACCCTGATCGAACTGGAATCCTTGGGGATCGGAACTGCTGAAATCCCAACGTATGTTCTGGTTCGCTCCGGCTTTTTCGAACTGGTCGGCATATTGCCACTGGTCGCCGTATGTGTTATATTTCTGGCGTTTTTCTTTATCTGACAGTACTTCGTAGGCTTCGTTTACCTCTTTAAACCTGGCTTCTGCAGATTTGTCACCGGGATTTACATCAGGATGATACTGTCTTGCCAGACGACGATATGCCTGCTTTATATCTTTTTCGCTGGCATCACGATTCAGGCCTAATATTTTGTAATAATCTTTCCCAGCCATCTTACTCCTCAGTAATAATTATAAATACTTTATGCAGATATGTCAATATTATTTATTATAAATCTTAATAATGTTTTCTTAACTTTTATTTTATGTACAAGTTAAAATAACGATTTACTTTTTACTCTCACACACGTATCATTATGAGAGAAATTCTAATTCATCACAAAAAGGAATATCGTATTCATGAAAATGAGAGCAGCTGTGTGCAATAAGCACGGCAAACCACTCGAGATTGAGGAAATAGATGTTATCGACCCTCGACCAGGCGAAGTCCTGGTAAAGGTAGATGCGACGGCGGTATGTCAGAGTGACCTCCATGGTATCGACGGTGATGTCCCGGGTAAATTACCGGGTATAGCAGGACACGAGACAGCAGGGCATGCAATTAAAACCGGAGAAGGTGTGCATAGGATTAAGGTCGGAGATTACGTCTGCTGCACAACCACCACGGTGGGATGTGGATTCTGTGATGAATGTCTTGCCGGACGCCGCTCAAACTGCACAATACACCCAATGATGGAGCAGGCGATGAGACAACCAGGACGCTCAAACAGCAAGGGTGAACCTGTATCCACTCTAGCTGGAAAGGTCGGTGGATTTGCTGAATATGTTCTCCTCGACGAATATGCATTAGTCAAAATCGATGAGTCCATGCCTGTTGATAAGGCATGCCTTATTTCCTGCGCCGTCATCAGTGGTTTCGGCTCGGCAATTACTGCTGGAGTTAAGCCATTCTCCAGTGCTGCGATTATCGGTACCGGTAGCGTAGGCATCAATGCCATCCAGGGCACTACTTTCCTCGGAGCCTGTCCGGTCATTGCTGTCGATATGCTTGATAGCAGGCTCGAAGCAGCAAAACGATTCGGCGCCACACACATGATCAATGTCAACGAGGTGCCTGATACAATTCAAGCAGTAAAGGATCTTACAGGCGGCAAAGGCGCCGATTATGTCTTCATCACAGCAACCACCGCCAGCAATGCGCTTAGCAAGCAGGCGATCGAAATGTCCAGTCCAAACGGAGTTATTTGCAGAATATCTCTCGGCGGAATGACACCCGAAACGATGCAGGACATCGAATGGATGCGTGGTCTGGCAGGATTCGGTACATCGAGGAAATTCATCAGTCCCATGATGGGAGGTTCGAATATAATACAGGATATCCCGAATTACGTGAAAATGTATCAGGCAGGACGGCTGCAACTCGACAGTCTGGTTACCGGTCACTATCCCCTTGACAAGATAAACGAAGCAATAGAGAAACTGAGATCCGCCGAAGCCCTTCGCAGTATCATCATGATGTAATCCAGATTATTACGTAACATCAGGCTGGACAGTAATACGTCCAGCCTTTCTCTTTATGTGTGTTTTTCAGGATTACCAGCCGGACATAGCTTCAGGCACAGGTCACACAAAATAGTATGTCCCTTATCATCTACCGGTGTGATATTGGATAAACATATGGAATGATCGGGCATGCGGTACGGTTCGAGGGCATTCACCGGGCAAGAATCAATACATATATTACAGTCCCTGCAGACAGGATTTTCTTGTTCCTTTAATGTCGTATCAGGTATATCGTAGGGAACATCGATTAGCACACCCATAAACCTTAATCGTGGACCGAAATCGGGATGAAGAACAACCGTATTCTTTCCACGCTTCCCTATCCCAATACGAATGGCAGCTTCTTTTAGGTTTATCTCTCCTGCTAGTGGATAACCGAGACGACCAGCCGTTTCCGCGGCATATCCGGAGTTATAAATGAACAGGAGTAACTCATCAAGCCTGTATTGAATGTGTTTTTCAAACCCGTACATTCGAAAATTTCCGTCCTCATGACCGAAATCGTCCAGATTCCTCTCTACCGTAGACTCGAGTCCTAGAAGGAGTAGTGTCTTATTCTCAAGTCGCGTAATACCAGCAACATCGAATAACATCTTTGATTTTTCAAGTACATTTGTGATTGTTGTCATATATATAAGCTCCTCAGGCACCGACATTATTGTAACAAATCATTACTAGCTGTGCAGTAATACTCTAATGTTGACAAATATTGGTTGATAACATATAGTTCTCGTACTTTTCAGGAAGATTAAATGTCGACAATTCGCAATATATTCACGAATATGGCTGTACCGATGCCGCTTCACAGGAAGCTGTATCTGGTTTTCCGCAACAACATTATCAAGATACTAAAGCGCCAAGGTTGCTGCGGTCATCCCGGCGAACCCGGATGCTGACAGGTACAAGACTCCCCGGAGGGGAAAGAAGAAGTTCACCATCATGATCATTGAGCCATAAAAAAATTCGCGACTCTACAATGGAATTGTGGGTTGTCTCCATCTCACCTAGGCTGTTTTTGTGCTTCTCCAGAGTAATGATCTTATCCCGTAACACTGAAACCGGTATAGCAGGAAAAATCTTCCAGACTGTGTCATAATAATACCAGGCAGAAATACTGTGACGTTACAGAGTTGCGAGGTGAAGGATGTTTACTGCTGAGGATACAGTTCTTGTGGTAATCGATATCCAGGAAAAACTGTTCCGTGTCATTCATGAAAAAGAAACTCTCTCCGCAAACACGGTAAAGTTGGTTAAGGGACTCAGGACACTCGATCTTCCGGTAATAGTGACCGAACAGAATCCTGCCGGACTCGGATCGACCCTGCCAGAGATATCGTCTTTATTGCCCGGTGTTGAACCGATAGTAAAGTTTGATTTCAGCTGCTGTAAAGAAGAAGCTTTTCTCCGGAAACTCGATGAACTGAAGCGAAATCGGATAATACTGTGTGGAATAGAAACTCATATATGCGTTTACCAGACTGCCCTGGACCTTGCTGATATGGGGTATGAAGTACAGGTAGCGGTCGATTGCGTATCTTCAAGAACAATGTCTAACCGTGATACTGCTCTATCCAGGATGGGACTGGAAGGTATGATGCCCACTTCTGCTGAAATGATTCTGTTCGAGATACTCGGAACCGCGAAACACGATAAATTCAAGGAAATCAGTGCCCTAATAAAATAACACTATGAGCGAAGAACAGGCTAAGCTTAACGTTCGCGTGCATCCCGGCTCAAGTAAAAACATGATAACCGGTTACACCGAAGGGATTCTCAATGTCAAAATAACGACACAGCCGGAAAAAGGAAAAGCTAATGAAGCCCTGGTAAAATATTTGAGTAACCTCCTTGGTGTAACAAAAAGCAGAATATCGATCTCGAAGGGGCACACATCCCGCAACAAGGTAGTATCGATCCAGGGGCTAAGTACCTCAAACGCCATATCTCTTCTTACAGGATCGCACAATCGCAGGGATTCTGTTTCATAAACGGCTTTTCACCTTTCGAAGAAAAGTATCCAGACAGTCACCTGAGTATCACACTCTATTCTGTACACGTACCTGAATTAAGACTATAATACAAAGAATCCGCCTGTCACCAGTATTCGGTAATCAGCGTAGAGAGTCAAGGATTGCAGGAAAGCTATTCACAAAAACCCGCTGACCGTGTTTATCGTCCGGCAAGACAACGTAATAAGCCGTGGCGAATACCACTCCCGGTAATGCCAAAGACAAAAACCGGAAGCTCTTCTTCTCTTATCCTTATTTATGGTTTCGCCGGACTGATTATCCTCGGAACACTTTTGCTTATGCTCCCTGTTTCATCAAAAGCAGGAGAATTCACTCCCTTTATTGACGCTCTCTTTACTTCTACATCAGCTGTTTGTGTCACCGGCCTGGTTGTTGTAGACACTGCCGACTACTGGGCTCCTTTCGGACAGGTTGTAATCCTCATACTTATCCAGTTAGGCGGTTTCGGTTTCATGACCAGTGCGACGATATTTATGCTCGCTTTTGGGCGACGTATCGGCTTACAGGAAAGACTCCTTATCAGTGAATCGATGGGATTAACGCGGCTTGGTGGTCTCGTGACAATCATCAAACGAATGGCTTTGTTTACTATTACGGCTGAATTACTGGGAGCGGTTATCATGTTCTTCTCCTTTTCCGGGGGGCATACCGGAGGGAAAGCAGCATGGATATCCCTTTTCCAGTCTGTTTCGGCTTTCAATAACGCCGGTTTCGACCTCTTCGGAAGTTTCAGAAGTCTTTCAGGACATTATGACGTTCCGCTTGTGCTTATCACTACCGCTGCCCTGATTATTCTTGGCGGGATAAGCTTCCTCGTGATTTCCGATATAGTCGGCACCAGAAAATGGCGCAGATTATCGCTCGATAGCAAGATTGTTCTCACCGCGACAGCCGTGCTGCTGATATTTGGCTTCATCCTGGTCCTGTTTACCGAATCCGGCGATCCTGATACTCTTGGTTTTATGTCGATTCCTCAAAAAATCGTGAACGCCTTCTTCCAATCGGTTACGGCCAGGACTGCTGGCTTCAGTACGATTAATGTAGCTAATCTTGCAGATTATGCTCTGTTCTTCACGATGCTTTTTATGTTTGTCGGCGCAGCTTCAGGCTCAACTGCTGGAGGTATAAAAGTCAACACTTTCGGAATTATTATAGCAACGATGTGGAGCTCTCTACGGGGTAGAGAATATGCCGGTGCATTCCGAAAACGTTTCAGTCCGTCTCAGATACACAGGGCACTTACCGTCATAATGGTCTCTCTTGCATTTATCTCATTGATAGTGTTCATCTTGACAATCACAGAAGAATTTCGTTTCCTAAATCTCTTGTTCGAAACTATATCGGCATTCGGGACAGTAGGTCTATCAACAGGAATTACCCCGGACCTGTCTATAGCCGGCAGGCTGGTTGTCACCTTCACAATGTTTGTCGGTCGACTGGGACCGTTGACCCTGGCACTGGCACTGATTCAGCGACAAAAGACTACGGCTTATCATTATCCCGAAGAAATAATAAGAATAGGCTGATACCAGGAGGTACTATGAAAAAACAAATAGCAGTATTCGGACTCGGTAGATTCGGAATAAGTCTAGCTACAACACTTGCTTCGGAAGGCCATGACGTACTCGCAATAGACAAAGATGAGACGAAGATCCAGAATGTAGCGTCTCTTCTGACACATGCCGTACAAGCAGATGCAGTGAATGAATCAGTTCTTAGTGAACTGGGCATCGCTAACTTCGATATTGCCATCGTTGCCATAGGTTCTGCCATCGAAAGCAGCGTTTTGACAACGATACTACTGAAAAAACTCGGTGTCGACTATGTCATTGCCAGGGCAAATGATGAACTGCATGGTAGTATCCTTGAAAAAATCGGTGCAGACCACGTAGTGTATGCTGAAAGAGAAATGGGAAGTAGAGCAGCCCATGGTATTCTACTCACAGAAGTATCCGACTATATGACCATTACTCCGAGTTATGGGATCGCAAAATATAAAGTTGCGCCTCATCTCGTAGGTGAGAGCCTGGAATCACTCGAAATCGGCAGAACTGGAAAATGGGAAGTGGCGGCATTACTCATCCAGCGTGAAAACGAGGTTATTGTAACTCCAGATAGAGCCGAGGTTCTTCAAGCAAACGATATAATGATCTTGTCCGGAAGTGATGATAAACTGGTAAAGATTCTAACTGATTTCAGAGAAAGAAAAAACAACGATAAATAATGGTATTAATAATTGAGTCATACTTTTTTATTTACGTATACCAGTACACCGGCTCTCACTTCACGTAACCTGGTGGCATCCCCGAGTACCTTCCCCACAACGGTTACGGGAGAAGCCGGCCTTGGTCTTTCATCTGTACTGGCAGGTGTCGACCCGAAAAAAATACAGAAAGCATTACCGACCGGCCAGTATCCGAGATCACCTATTTCAACCACATCTTGCCCATTCTCCAGATCCAGGTTAAGTTCTTCCGGTATTGCAAAATAGAGTTCATCTCCCCATGTACTTCCCCGGGCTTCATACGGTAACGTATTCCAGATAGCATCAGCGGTAGCAGTATCATTAAGCTCTGCTTCAAGTTGAATGCTATCAGAACTGATAATAATTATCCGTGTCATTTGTACTATGATACTCAATCAGGTAATGATATCACAACAACTCGAACACTGGTATAATGGACGATATCGGAGTTTCTAACATGACAACTGAACAGCAGATTGATGAAGACACTGAAAAGAAAATAATCACAGCTCAAAAGACGGAAATTACCGAACATTTTATATACGACAGGCTCTCACACAGCGTGAAAGGCGATCGAAATCGTGAGATTCTCCAGCGTATATCGAAAGATGAACTCAAACACCACAACCTGTGCAATTACTACACCTGTATCGAAGTAAAACCGAACAGGTTCAAAATATGGCTCTACTATGTTATCTCCAGGCTATTCGGCATCACATTCGGATTGAAGTTGATGGAACGCGGTGAAGACAAAGCCCACGCCGCCTACCAACAACTTGCCAAGACCATTCCGGAAGTAGAGAGCGTCGTCCTTGATGAAGAAAGACATGGTAACGAATTGATAGACCTGATTGATGATGAAAGACTCGAATACAGCAGTGATATTGTCCGAGGTTTAAATGTAGCCCTGGTGGAGATAACCGGTGCGCTTGCCGGTTTTACCTTCGCCCTCCAGGACAAAAACCTGGTACTGACAGCCGGATTGATTATAGGTATTACCGTATCTCTGTCGACGACAAGCACCGAATATATTGCCACGAAGTCCAGTACCAGTTTAAAAAGCCCTCTGAAATCAGCATTCTACGCATGGTTGGCAAATATCGTAGCAGTAGGTTTCCTCCTTCTGCCCTATCTCATCCTCAGCAACATCTACCTGGCACTGGGACTAATGATCCTCGATGCGGTAATTGTAATCTTTATACTGACTTTCTACTTGTCTGTAGCCAGAGAGACATCAACAATTAAAATGTTCCTTGAAATGACTGCTGTCAGTCTTGGAATCGCCGCTCTCGCCTTCGGGATAGGTTTCCTGGCGCGAGAGTTTCTCCATGTTCATATATAATCAGGCAACTGCCCTATCTAGCAACACTTCAGGTAGATCCCGAGGAAGTCGGGAGACAATCTGATCCTGAGGATTTACTGCCAAACACCGAAAAGACTCTCTCCGGATGTTCCTCACCGCACTCAGGGCATCTTATATTGTCATCGCTGTCGAACATGCCTCGCAGCATTTCGAACTTGCCATCGCATTTTTTACACTTGTACTCATATATAGGCATTGTCTCCTCCGTACGTCTAGTTCCTGATTACTTCTATCGCCCCTGAAGGACAGGCTCTCACACAATCACCGCATCCTTTACACAAAGAAGGATCCGGCATCGGCGGTTCATAAGGAGCTTCCTGGATCAGCAGTTTCTTTTCACAAGCTTTAACCGCCGGGCAAATACCGTCTTCACAATCCCCAGGTCTGCATTTATTATAACTGATTAAAGCCATTTTGGAAGGCATGATTCACACTTTTCACCGATACCGCTAGCCAAAATATAACATCATCTACACTCCTCGGTATGTGACTTTTATCCGATCAGATATTATATCGCTAATATGTCAGTTAACAGTTAAAAAGGTTCGAGTTAAATAATCATAAAACTATTTGATACTGAATGACAGGGAAATTGAATTTAACTTGATTGTTTTCTAACGTATTATGAAAGACTCCAGTCTCGGTTCAATTTCTAGAGCCTTGCTATATGCGAGTTCGGCACGTTTACTATCACCATTTAGTTTATAGGCATTACCCAGATACAGGTAACCGTTTGGATGATTGGGAAAAAGTACAGTCATTAGCCTAAATACTTCCACGGCCAGAGTTGACTGTTTATCATTCATCAATATCAGACCGGTGCTTTGCAGTTGTTCAAAAACAGCCCCACCAGGTTCTCCTTCCATCGACATTTCCACATCCCGTAACATTATCGGGATTAATTCATAATCACCGCTTAATGCTGATTGGCGTAGTTTCTGAATTGATGATAATTCTTCGGATTCGGGTATTTCAGAGATCTCCATGCCATCATCGGCTATCATATTATAAGTTGAGATAAATGAACTTGGTCCTTGCCTGACGGTTTCTATCAGACTGTCTCTCCCAAGCCTTTCATCGATTGTTTTGGCCATATAGGCACCCGCGATATAAAGAGCACGCCTTTTAGAACTAAAATATACTTTCTGCATTAATTCTTCTTCGTCAAGAGTATCAATCTCACCTATCAATTCGTTAACTCTATTAACCATGATTTTCACCGCGGGTTTGAAACGAAGAAACATGAGTTCGATGTCTGTACGATAGGAATATACTGATGAGAGAAGGTATTGCGTATAAACAGCCATCCCGTCATTTTGTAGAGTGTATAATATTACATTTGTCGGATAATAATCACTCCACATATCTGTTTGAAATGGTTGTAAATCAAAGTATCCAATATGAAATATTTCATGCGCGAGAACATTGAAAATATTCGCAGTTTGCATGAATGGGGACGGATCACCTACATTCATCACCACGTTTGATTGAAACACAAACCATGCGGGTTCATTAAAATCTGTCATATACACTGTTGTATCAAGATTGGCTTCCTCCGGAAGAAGAGAGGATATAATCGGTAACGCATAGGTACAGAAGGTGTCCGCGTGTTCAAGTATCTCCAATGACCTTACGTATCCTTTTCCCTTCTCTCGTTCTTCTATCGACCTGTTACTCAGCTTTTCAATATTCGATATCCATCCTTCAGGAGGAACTTCTGTATCTCGGTAATGAGGGGCTAGAGACACCAGTTGATAAGCAGAATCAGTAGCCCAGAAAAGTGCAGCATCTTCGAGTATCAATTCAGGCTTGTGGTACAACATATCGATAGATGATGCATCATAGTTGATAGCATACGTTTGATCGATATCGTTGACTACAACCTTCTCCGGTAACTCAGATGGTAGGTATATCCATAAAAGGCCTGTGATTACTATAATAATGACAAGACCCAGTAATCCAAATACAACAAACTTTTTCATAGTATCCCCTATCTTGATCAACTAATCATCCCAGAGTCGGAAAGGCGGGTAAGCATCCGTCATCAGCGAAGCATAGGCAAAGACTCGATAACTCCAGCGGTTCAGACCGACAACCAGCTTGAACATATCTGCAGGATAGTGACCTTTGAACAAAACCACTATGGCACCGAAGATCGCCAGGATGAAAGTTAAGCCTACTCGACTGTACTCGCCACCACCTCCCTGGAACAGAGAAATAACTATATAATGAGGAATAGCCAGCAGCCACCATTTTACCAGGACAAGACCTTTGGACAGTTTCTCAGGATATTCAATAGTAAGATCAGCCGGGTAATCGTCCTCGGGCTCAAGACTGAACGGCGGATATTTATCAGTCCCGAGAGCCTCATAGCTATAAAAGCCCACCCGCCACGTCCAGCGTAATACTCCAGCATTAAAATCAAACAGACTCCTCGGGTATTTCCCCGTAAACAGGATCGCGAAAAAGGCGATTATGACAACCACCACGAACGCTATCCACAGGATTGCAAGTACTATATAGTGAGGAAGTGCCAGTAACCATTTTAACAACCACCAGCCGCCGCCCGGAGGACTCGTAAGTTCTCCCCTGATTGATACTGGGTATCGTTGTTGTTCTTGCATTTCTTTTTAACCTTTCTTTTCGTTGAGATTTCCGATCTTCTATTGATGAGATATAGTAATTACCACGTGCCCCTTCTTATGACCTTTTCCTACATATCTATGTGCTTCTACTATCTGTTCCAAGGGATAAGTCCTATCGATAACAGTCTTTAATTCCCCGTTTTCTACGAGCTCTTTTAGAAAATAGAGATCATCTATACTTACTCCACCTTCCGCACCGACTTTTACGGATTTACCGGAACGACTGAGTAGACTCTTGCCTTTTGAAGCAGTAAGTTTACCAACAGCATCGAATACAATGTCATAATCGATACCGTATTTAGATAGTTCTTCACACGTATAGTCGATCACATTATCGGCACCCAGTGATTGCACCATTTCCAGGTTCCCGGTACTGCATACTCCGGTTACTTCCGCACCGTAGTGCTTCGCCAGTTGCACTGCGAATACACCGACACTCCCTGAAGTACCGTAGACCATTATTTTCTGTCCGTTGCGAATTCCACCCTTTCTGAGACCTGTTAAAGCAGTAATGCCACCGGTGGTAACTCCTGCCGCAGCTTCTTCATACGTCATATTCGACGGTTTGTCCGCCACCATTCCGATTTTTATGTTCTTTGAATCCTCCGGCACGCAGGTATATTCGGCATATGCCCCGAATACGAAACCGGTGCAGGCGAAGACCTTGTCACCGGGTTTGAAACGTTTGACGTCTTTCCCGATCGACTCAACCTCACCTGCCAGTTCCATTCCCAGTATCGGTCGTTTAGGTTTGGTTAATCCCAGATATAGCCTGAAGGGGATTTTCTGCAGGAGAGGAACATCGAAACTCCTGACTCTAACATCCCCGATATGACAGGTAGTAGCGAAATTTTTTATCAACGCTTCATTGTGCTTCGGGACAGGTTTCGGCACTTCTGCCAATTTAAGAACTTCAGGTGCACCGTATCCTGTGCAAACAACCGCTTTCATGCCAGTATCCCCTTTCAGGAAAGTCTACTTCTTTTTACCGACTGCCGCCAAAGGTGCAACCGCAATCCAAAGCGTAATTGTTATCAACATCGAGGTTACGTAGTTGATATCTACCAGACCAATTTTCGGTGCAATAACATCCCATAATAGCATCAGGAAAAGTGAACTCAGGAAAAACCCCGGTATCGCCGCCAGTATTCTGAAATAACCCATTTTTATTCTCCTTTTTTATATTTATTTTGACACACTCATCATTGAAATCATTCCGGATTTTTCACCGGTAATAGACTGAGATTTGGATTCAGGATAGTCAACAATACCGGTGAGGTGACTCAGGCTAATCCTGCCGCACCGCACGCAATATTTGTACTCTATCCCTTTAAAAACGAAAGTAGACGATACGTGCCCCCGCACCAGACATTTAGTATAATTACCTGACCACATATCTAACCTCCTTTATCTCAGCATGTCATTTATATTCAGTATAAACCGCAGTTAGCTTCGTGAAATCATTCATAAGGTGAAAAACCGACTAGTCTTCAGGTGAAACTTCGACCTAGTCAAAAGACTAGGTCGAGTTTTAACACAGACTAAGCAGGTTGACTTTATAGCCTGATACTAAATAAACTTGTTGATATCAGAACAAGGGAAAAGAAGTACTTTGAAGCAATCAATACATCTCTTAATAATATTAATCGGTAAGCAGTTTTTAACCATTATTTCAGGCGTCTTGTTACTCTCACTGACCACGTTAACAACAGGATGCGGGCAAGACGAACAACAATCGTTAGTGCTTGAAGTTGGTATGTTACTCGGCAGTGGCGGCCTGGGCGATAGATCATTTAACGACTCTGCCTATAACGGTCTCCTCGAAGCCCAACAAAAGTATAATATACGTTTCGAAACGATCGATTTTGTAAATAACGAGGAAAACCTCGAGACAACCCGCTTCCTAGCTCAAAATAATTATGATCTGATCATTGGAATCGGATATGAGCATAAAGAAAATCTGATGCAGATCGCTAACGAATTTCCCGATGTAAAATTTGCTGCGATAGATTTCGAAGCCGAAGGTGAAAATATAGCCTCGATTGTATACAGAGAACAGGAAGGTGATTTCCTGATCGGGGTACTGACAGCGATGTTGACTGAAACAAAAAAGGTTGCAGTGATCGGCGGCATGGACATCCCTGCGATCCAACGCATTATGGCAGGATTCAGCCAGGGAGTTGCCTACCAGGATAATAATGTAGAAGTTATTACTGATTTCGCCGGAACCTTTTCCGATCCCAAAGTTGGGCTTGAGAGAGCACTCATGCTGTATAACCAGGGAGTGGACGTAATACACAATGCTGCCAGTCGCACCGGGCTTGGTATCATCGAAGCAGCAAAGCAAACCGGTAAATTGACTACAGGAACGAGTGGAGACCAGCGATATATGGCCCCGGGGAACGTTGTAGGCAACCGACCAAAACGCGTTGATACCGCTGTAATGTTGGTGATAGGAGAACTGAATAACGGAACATTTACGACAGGAATTCGTTCACTCGGTCTGAAGGAGAACGGTATTATGCTCGGACCATTCGATGAATCTATAGTCAGTGATACGATACTTGAACGGCTGGAAGACCTGAAGAAGAAAATAATTGAGGGACAGATTATAATCCAGGCTGATTAAGGTAATATCGAGTGTATATTAGCAGTATTTACCGTAGAATTCGTAACTGGTTAAGAGAGAGTGTTCAGCGTAAACTTATTTTCTGGAGTATCGGATTCTGGATCATTTCGGTCTCAATATTAAGTATGTCTTTTCTGTGGACCAGTCAAAGTGAGATTCTAAGTGATATCAGAAACAGGAATATCCAGGTGGCTTCAATTATTTCCCGGGATATCAACTACCGTATCAGCGGTATACTGTCTGACATACGATTGTTCTCCCGACATCTCGAATCGATGGGTTCGAACCTGACCAGTCAGACTTCAGCCTTAGTGACATTCAGATTATCTTCTCCCCAGAGATACCATGCATTGTACTGCTTTGATGAAAACTACAAGCTTTTAATACAACTTGAAGATCCTGCAGATGTACTGTTATCAACGAACATTACCGAACAAATACTCAATCGCCCATCTATCCCTATTGATACTGAAATTCTCAACGCAGCTCAATCTACCTATGGTAAAGATATGTACATTTCAGGCGTGTATTTACATGGGCTTGAACATCTTCCTGTTTTATATGTTTCCCTGCCGTTGAAAGTCTCCTCCGAACAAACGAGAATCATTGTTTTTCAGCTTGATATCCAGGACATATGGCAGCGTATTAACCTGAGTACCGTTGGAGAATCAGGATTCGCCTACGCTGTTACCGGAAACGGCATGATCATCGCTCATCCTGACCTTGAACAGCTTGGGCACTTTTTACCTTCGGAATTAAATAATGTATTGATAGGATATGAAGGTTTTACAGAATATTTCGATAGCGAAAAAGAACGTAACGTGTACGCTGCCTACAGCCCGGTGGGAAGCCCGACAAACTGGGGGATAATTGTCGAACAGGATAAATTCGAAGCTAATGCCCCGGTAGTAAGAACGACCCTTATAATTATCATAGTCTGGGCAGCACTGGCTACAATAGGTACCATAGGTATTCTCATTATGATGCAAAACTTTATGCGTCCGATACTCCAACTCACCAATACAACCCGGGCAATTGAGCGAACGGGTGAACTTACCAAGACTTCGATGGAAGATAGATCGGATGAATTCGGTCAATTGAGCCTGTCATTCGATGAGATGATCG
Source organism: Dehalococcoidia bacterium (assembly GCA_011191975.1). GTDB lineage: Bacteria > Chloroflexota > Dehalococcoidia > Dehalococcoidales > UBA2162 > MGML01. The sequence continues at coordinate 30,422 of DUFA01000072.1, read as the reverse complement.
ACAGATTACAGAGCATGGAAGGAAGGCTGGCAACAGTCGCTGCTGAAGAGCGTAACAGGCTCGCCAGGGATCTTCACGATGCTGTAAGTCAGACATTGTTCTCGGCAAGTCTTATCGCCGAAGTGATTCCAACATTATGGGAAAAAGACCCTGAAAAAGGGAGAGTACGACTCGAAGAAGTACGACAGCTAACCAGAGGAGCTTTAGCTGAAATGCGCACCCTACTCCTTGAACTAAGGCCCTCAGCTCTTATCGAGGCAGAACTGTCACACCTCCTTGAACAATTGGCAGAGGCGATTACCGGCAGAACAAGAATTCCCATCGTTGTAACCACTATAGGCAATTGTGTACTGCCTGATGATACGAAAGTAGGTTTCTATCGTATCGCCCAGGAAGCCTTGAATAACGTCGCCAAACATTCAGATGCTACTGAGGCGTTGGTTAGTTTAATTTGTGATAAAGAAAAGGTTACGTTAAAGATAAAAGATAATGGAGTCGGATTCAATACTGATAAGATATCACCTGAAAGCCTGGGAGTTGGTATAATGCAGGAACGGGCTGAAGACATGAGAGCTTCACTATCAATAAACAGTCATGCGGGAGAAGGAACAGAAATAGTCGTTGTCTGGGATAATAGGTCAGAGGAGGAAATACTATGACTGAATCAGGATTTATAAGAGTCATTATTGTCGATGATCATACGGTGGTTCGAAGCGGCTTGGGAGCGGTACTGGATACCTCGGAAGGCATGGAGCTGGTTGGTGAAGCTGGAGATGGTGAAGAAGCTGTTAAAATCTGTGAAAGTCTGCAGCCAGACGTTGTACTCATGGATTTACAGATGCCGAAAATGGGTGGAGTTGAAGCCACCAGAATAATTCATGAAAAATGGCCGCAAATCCACATCATTGCATTGACCAGTTACAAGGAAAAAGAATATGTGGAAGGTGTTTTAAAAGCAGGGGCGACCAGTTATTTACTGAAGAACGTTTCCGCAGAGGAACTGGTGTCTGCCATAAACAAAGTTGTACTGGATCAGCCAAGTCTCTCACCTGAAGCAGCCCAGGTCCTCATTCAAACAGTGAACGAACGATCCCAACCAGGTATTGATTTAACGGAGCGTGAACGTGAGATACTCGCCCTGATGGTAGATGGTAAATCAAACAGCGAGATATCAGAATCTATTTTCATAACTCAGGCAACTGTCAAATACCATGTTAGCAACATTCTATCGAAATTAGGCGTTACCAGCCGAACCGAGGCAGTCGTTATAGCAATCAAGAACAACTTGGTATAAAGACTCCAAAAAAGGACAGAGATCCACCTGTATTTTCACAAAGCTGATACGACCGGTGTGGATCATTCTTGCTCAATGCTACCAGCTAACCATAGCCCATCGCATCAGCATAAGCCCAGCCGTCTAGGTCCGGAGTCGTTATGCCGAGTTGTCCAAGACCCACTTTCACTTCGGTGCGATGCTCTACCCCATGTTCGAAGGCATGAACCAGGAAAAATGACAGTGGATACCGGTAAATGGTACCAAGGTATGGAAGTTCCACGTCTCGATCCTGGTCTAACTCTTCTGCCACTACAAGCAGTTCATCACTCGTCACAGTGGCCACCTTGATAACGATGTCGATTCCGGGCCATGGGGTCTCCCGGTTCATCTCGCCTTCGTGCTGCCGCCCTTTCGTTCGTAAAATGAAGCTCTGCTGTCCGCCAACAATATGGATCAGAATCTCTCCTATCGTCCCAGAAAGTCCCGGTGGCTTTACTGTCAGTGTTTCCGAGGTTAACCCACGGCATGCATCCAGTAACGTAAGGTTGGCCCATCTGTTATATCGAAACATTTCTGCGAGTGGTCCGTTCATGGCTTACCTCCTCGTTTGTCTTTTACTTGTGCCATTAGAGAGTTTACGAAGTAAATTCCTATACTAGTTATTATATTCTCAAGTGATTACGAGAACTGATACTTCGGACATATGATAATTGAAAGTTAGACAACAACAAAAGACGATACAGGATTCGAACCATTCTCAGGCTCAAAGTTAAATAGTGAATCGTAGAAAATCAGCGGTTTTGAAGCTAAAAGAGGATTTGGTAGCGGGGGTTGGATTCGAACCAACGACCTCCGGGTTATGAGCCCGACGAGCTTCCACTGCTCTACCCCGCGTCACTGTTTGAGTATAAACCCTGCCACTCCAAGTGTCAAGGAAACGGCTTTAAAAGGGGGGTTGACAAACAATCTTAAAAAAGCTTAGTATACCCGAAAGTTTACAATAAATAGTAGGAAGCAGTGAAGCGACATTACCGTACTTTGTGTTAATAGGCTTTACTGCTATAATTTTAAGCAAAGGAGAGACACATGAAGATACTTCTTGTCTACCCGAGCTACCCGGATACATTCTGGAGTTTTAGACATGCCCTCAGGTTCATCTCTAAGAAAGCGGCCTTCCCTCCCCTGGGTTTGCTGACAGTTGCCTCGATGCTGCCCGGTGAATGGAAAAAGAAACTCATCGATATGAACGTCAATGACTTGACCGATGAAGATATTAAGTGGGCTGATTACGTCTTTATTAGCGCCATGGTCGTCCAGAGAGATTCAGTTAAAGAGGTACTATCACGATGCAAAGCTCTGAATACAAAAACAGTCTGCGGCGGACCGTTATTCACCACCGGATATGACGAGTTCGTAGGTGTCGACCACTTTGTCCTTGGTGAAGCGGAATCAACCCTTCCCTTGTTCATGGTAGACCTTGATAAAGGTGAAGCGAAACACCTTTATGAGAGTGATGAAAAACCTCCGGTGGACAATACTCCCCTCCCGATGTGGTCTCTTATTGATATAAACCAGTATTCCTCACTCGCCATCCAGTATTCCCGCGGCTGCCCGTTCGATTGTGAATTCTGCGACATCATTATTCTCAACGGACACATTCCTCGTACCAAGCAAAAAGAGCAAATGCTGGCAGAACTGGACGCAGTATACGAAACCGGATGGCGCGGCGGCGTTTTCATCGTCGATGATAATTTTATCGGCAACAAGAAGAAGCTAAAAGCCGAAACCTTGCCTGCAATTATCGAGTGGCAAAAACAGAAAAAACACCCGTTTTCTTTCTTTACCGAGGTGTCGATCAATCTTTCCGACGACGAACAATTAATGCGGTTAATGGCAGAAGCGCGATTCGACCGTATCTTCATAGGTATCGAGACGCCTAACGAAGACAGCTTGACCGAGTGTAACAAGCTGCCGAATAAAGGGCGTGATCTTGCCAGGGCGGTGAAAATCCTCCAGAACAACGGCTTCGAGGTACAGGGAGGATTTATTGTCGGATTCGATTCCGATCCCGCATCCATATTCAGAAGCCAGATTAACTTCATCCAGAAAAGCGGGATCGTTACCGCAATGGTTGGTCTGTTAAACGCCCCGCGTGGTACCAGGCTTTACCACCGTCTTAAAAAGGAAAACCGTCTCCTGAAAGACATCACTGGTGACAATACCGATTACTCGATTAATTTTATCCCCAAGATGAACTACGAAACTTTGATTAATGGATACAGGAATATCTTACACACCATTTACTCTCCAAAGCACTATTATGAACGAGTCAAAACATTCCTCCGGGAATATAACCCACCAAAGGTAAACAAAGCACCTCAACTTAGGTTTCACCACATCGAAGGGCTTTTCAAATCGATCTGGTTCCTGGGCATCAAAGAAAAAGGAAGAAGGTATTACTGGAGACTTATACTCTCTACATTGTTTAAGAAACCGAGAGCTTTCCCTCTCTCTGTGAGTCTGTCTGTATTCGGATTCCACTTCAGGAAAGTAGCTGAAAGGCTGAATACAAATCAATTAGAAGATGTTACATCTTCAGGATAAAGGCTACCTCGAAGGATTATCTTTAAAAACAAACGATAGAATACTCAGCGATAAAATTAATTTTCACAAATATCTGAATTATTTTCCCCTAACTGTCGCTTTTTTTTTATTGTTATGTTAAAATACATATGTTAATCAGATACCAGTCATATTCGTTCGAAATCCATTGTTAGTGAGGAGTTGTGGTGAAAGAAGAAATAAAGAGATTCCTGACCTACTTGTCGGTAGAGAAAGGTTTTTCGGAAAATACGCTGGCTGCTTATCAGAACGACCTTTCACAGCTGGCTGCTTTCATTGAAGAAGAAGCAACAAAATCCAGTAAAGATCCTTCCTGGACAGAATTTAACCGCCAGCAAATGCTCACTTATCAGCTTAAACTCAAGGAAAGAAACTACGCTGCTACTACTCTGGCAAGAAAGATAGCTGCTGCCAAGAGTTTCTTCAAGTTTCTAATGTCCGAAGGGAAAATCACCGAGAATCCGACTCAGAATGTGGCGTCACCAGCCGTGGGGCGACTTCTTCCAAAACCGATCTCTCTAAAACAGGTGCGTCTTCTCCTCGACCAGCCGGCAAAACAATCGACGCCCGAAGCAAAAAGAGATCGCGCCATGCTTGAACTCCTCTACGCAAGTGGCATGAGGGTGAGTGAACTAATATCGTTGAACCTGGATGACATGGATATCGAAGGCGGTTTTGTACGTTGCTTCGGCAAAGGTAACAAGGAACGTATGGTGCCAATCTACCGCCAGGCTGCCATAATAGTCGATGAATACATCAAGGAAGCTCGAACCCAGATAGTACGAAGGGATGATGAAAAAGCCCTGTTCCTAAACAGGCGAGGTGAAAGATTGACCCGACAGGGTTTCTGGCAAATACTTAAAGGTTATGCCAAAGCTGCCGGGTTGGATGAAGAAATAACACCCCATACATTAAGGCATAGCTTTGCCACTCACATGCTCAGCGGTGGTGCCGATCTGAGATCAGTACAGGAATTATTAGGACACGCAAATATTTCGACAACTCAGGTCTACACTCACCTAACCTCGGATCATGTCCGTCGAACCTATGAAAAATCCCATCCAAGAGCCAAGTTAAATCGGTAACATAACGAATACATCATCGGGAGTAGATTATGCCTGCCAAATCTCGTCGTAAAAGAGGGAAAAACCTTCCTTCCAGCAAGAGGATCAAACGTTCTAGTGGCAGCACAAGTGCCGCAATAACCAACCAGTCAACTGCCAACACAGTAAAATCTACAGCGGTTATTGATACCCCGGTCATGTCAGGAAAGAAGTCCACCGTGCAGATTCAAACTTCAGTCACTCGTTATCCTTACATATCTTCCGAACTGAGGACAATAGGAATATTTGCAGTTCTGGTTCTGGTAATTCTCGGCATACTGGCTGCTGTTTTATAGTCAACCGCATAGTAATTATAGGCCTGTCGTGGATTTTAAAAAAGCGAGAGAAAGACTTATAAGCCGTATCGGCGCTGAAATCCGTGACAAACGAGTACTTGATACCATGTCCCGCATACCGCGAGAAAAATTCGTGACACCGGACCTGCAGCGTTCAGCATATGAAGACAGACCCCTTCCTATTGGACTAGGCCAGACTATTTCACAACCTCTCATAGTAGCAATGATGACCGAAGCATTGGAACTCACCGGAAAAGAAAAGGTTCTGGAGATCGGTACAGGAAGCGGATATCAGACAGCAATTCTTGCCGAACTCGCAGCTACCGTTATTTCCGTAGAGCGACTGCCGGAACTGGCTGAAACCGCCGGCACCTTATTAAAGAAACTGGGATATACCAATGTAACCGTCCATGTTGCTGAAAAAACACTCGGCTGGCCTAAGGAAGCTCCCTACGACGCGATAATTACCACAGCAGGGGCTCCCAAGGTGCCGCCCGATCTGGTAGCCCAGCTTAAATTCAAGGGCACACTCATCATACCTGTTGGATCACGCTACCTCCAGGAACTCTTTAAAGTTACAAGGTTGAAAACTAAAAACAAAATACAAAATCTTGGAGGTTGTCGCTTTGTATCGTTGATAGGCAAAGGAGCTTGGGACGAGTAACAAACAAGAGAAAATTGAAAGGGAAATACATGGAAATAACAGAAGCAATATTGAACCGACGGAGTGTCCGCAGAATGAAATCAGATCCGATTGATGATGAAACTCTTGGAAAGGTGCTTGAAGCAGCGAGGTGGGCTCCTTCCTGGAAGAACACCCAGTGCTGGCGATTCGTAGTGGTACGTGACAGTAGTATTAAATCAGAGGTAGCTGGCAGTATGATCAGCGGCAGATCCGGTGAAAACCCCAGTGCTAACGCAATTAAGCAGGCTCCGGTACTCATAATCGCCTGCGCTGAACTCGGGAAATCAGGACTCAACGCCGGTGAATATGCCACAGATAAGGGTGACTGGTATATGTATGATGTTGCTCTTGCCATGCAGAACCTGGTGCTGGAAGCTCACTCTCTAGGTCTCGGAACAGTCCACCTGGGATTATTCAACTCACAGAAAGTCACCGAAATCATCGGTGTACCTGAAGGTTTCTGCGTGGTAGCAATGACCCCTCTCGGTTATCCCGATGAAACACCCAGAACCGTTCCCAGGAAAGAGTTGTCGGAAATCGTATTCTATGAGAAATTCGACGACTAGATGAATTTCTGGAAGTGTTTTTTCATCTCTGCCGTACTGTTCATCTTCGGATTACTTCTTGGATTGATGATCTCCACTGAAGGTGCAGGTCTATTTCTGGAAGAAGCCGCGGCTCTGGATGAAATGGCGGGAATTATCGCTCCACTCCCGCAGATCGCTGTTTTTGTATTCATATTGCTGAAAAACATCTCAGTTATTGTATTGAGCTTTGTATTAAGTCCATTATTATGCATCGTTCCTGTTGTCACTCTCGTTATAAACGGCGGAGTAATCGGTCTGGTATCAGCGATAATCATGGAAGAGGAATCTCTCCCGTTCCTACTTGTCGGTCTTCTTCCACACGGTATCCTTGAACTCCCGGCTCTGATAATCGGGGAAGCAGTAGCGTTAAGTTTCGGAATCGCTGTTCTTCAGGGAATATTCGGTAAAGATAAACGAGATATAATAAAGTCTAATTTAACAAGCAACCTGAAATACCTTGCTATATCTGCCGGTCTTTTCCTTGCAGCAGCCATAATCGAGACATTTGTTACTCCCGTTTTACTCGATCGTGTCACATAACCGCGAGAGTCTTTCATACTTGCTGTGTACACGCACAAAGACTATAATGAATAAGAATAAATGTAGTAGGTGAAAAATGAACCAATATGCGCCTGAAAACATCCGCAACGTTGTTCTGCTGTCTCATAACGGGGCTGGAAAAACCTCGATATCCGAAGCCGCTCTATTCGACAGCGGCGCGATAAACCGGTTAGGTAGGGTTGAGAATGGCACGACAACATCCGATTATGACGAAGCCGAAGCAAAGCATAATATCAGTATAAATCTCTCAGTTCTACCTTGTGAGTGGACAGGCACGAAGATCAATATCATTGATACTCCGGGATACTCGGATTTCATAGCCGAGGTAAAAGCGGGTATGAGAGTCTGCGAAAGCGCGGTGATTGTCATTTCAGCAGCATCCGGCATTGAAGTCGGGACTCAACAGAGATGGGATGATTGCGAAGTAACCGGTTTACCACGTTTTCTTTTCGTTAACAAAATGGACCGTGAGAACGTGGATTTCATCCGTACTGTCAATGAACTGCAAGAAAAGTTTGGTATCCACTGCGTGCCTATTCAGCTTCCTATAGGTTCTCAGGCTAGTTTTCGAGGTGTAGTCGACCTACTTACAATGAAGAGTTATAGCGGAACTGAGGGGACAGAAGGAGACGTCCCGGAGGATATGCAGGATCAGGTAGAAACCTACCGAGAAAAATTGATAGAAGCTGCCGCGGAGTTCGATGATACACTATTGGAAAAATATCTCGGTGGTGAAGACCTGAGCATGGAAGAACTAAACAACGGTCTCAGGCAGAGTGTCGCTGCCGGTAAAGTTGTACCCATACTCGCCGGTTCCGGGACGAAGAATATCGGTATCAGACAGTTACTCGACGCTATCAAAGTATACCTTCCTTCTCCGGTTGATTGCGAAGTTACTACAATAACCAAATCGGACGAACAGGAAATGGTAAAACCAGGAACGGATTCACCTCTTGCCGCTCTTGTATTTAAGACTACCGCAGATCCATATGTCGGTAAACTTACCTACTTCAGGGTCTACAATGGTGTTTTCAAGAGTAATTCTCAGGTATATAATTCCAATCGTCAGGAATCCGAACGTATCGGCCAGATATTCACCTTGAGAGGAAAAACACAGGAACCGGCAACCGAGATACCGGCAGGGGATATTGGCGGTGTAGCCAAACTTAGTGTAACCAGTACCGGTGATACACTCTGCACGCAGGATAAGTCCGTCAAACTGGCACCCATAACATTCCCCAATCCGGTCTTCTCCCAGGCTGTTTACCCCAAGACAAAAGCTGATCTTGATAAACTCGGTCCTGCCCTTGCCAGACTGGTAGAAGAAGAACCTACCATGCACGTCCGCCGCGAAACGGAAACCGGTGAAACTATTCTGTCCGGTATGGGTGAAACACAACTTGATGTTGCTGCCGAGGAGATCCAGAGAAAATTCGGTGTTAATATTTTACTTGAGACTCCGAAGGTTCCGTACCGTGAAACGATTACTTCAACCGTGCAGGCAGAATATAAGCACAAGAAACAAACCGGTGGTCATGGCCAGTATGGGCATGTACTGCTAAGACTTGAACCGTTACCTTCTGGAAGCGGCACTGAGTTTGTTGATGAAGTCGTCGGTGGACGCATACCAAGGAACTATATTCCGGCAGTTGAAAAGGGAGTAAATGAAGCCCTCCACGAGGGTGTCATGGCACGGTTTCCCGCTACCGATATCAGGATAGCTGTATATGACGGCAGTTTCCATCCGGTCGATTCTTCGGAAATTTGTTTTAAGATTGCAGGTTCCGGAGCCTTTAAGAAAGGAATGTCCGACGCGAATCCAATACTTCTTGAGCCGATAATGAATGTAACGATAACCGTTCCTGAGGACTATACCGGTGATATTATCGGAGATCTTAATACTAAACGGGCCCAACTCCAGGGTATGAATCCTTCAAACGGAATGAACGTTATCCAGGCACAGGCGCCCTTGGCTGAAATTCAACGATACGCTATCGACCTGAAGTCAATTACCCAGGGCAAGGGTACTTTCACGATGGAATTCAGCCATTATCAACCCATGCCGCTGACAAATTCTCAGAAAGTAGTCGCAGCAAGACAGGCTGAGAAAGAAAGCTAATATACTGATAAATTGTAATAACGTGATAAAAAGAGAGTCACTATTGTTTGTGACTCTCTTTGATTTTTCTATTATACGTGATCTATGAAATTAATTCTTTAACCTTTTCCTTAAAAGCCGGTAGAATCTTTTTCCAATCGCCGACAACTCCGTAATGGGCCATCCTGAATATATTCGCTTCAGAATCCTTGTTTATGGCAACGATCGTCTTCGATCCAGAGCATCCCGCCATATGCTGGCTAGCACCGGAGACTCCTACGGCTATGTATAAGTCAGGCGTAACGATTTTACCGGTAAGTCCTACCTGCGCTTTATCCGGCATCCAGCCGTTGTCGCAGGCGGGGCGACTGGCACCTACAGCACCTTTCATCATTCTAGCCAGTTCTTCGAGCTGTTTGAATCCTTCTTCTCCACCGATACCTCTACCGCCGGTAACGATTACGGCAGCATCTTCCAGCTTAACACCTTCTACTTCTTCTATTACTTTCTCCAATACCTTGGTTCTTATTGCAGAAGCATCAAGACCGGCGTCTATATTCACTACTTCACCCTGTCTTGAGTCATCTTTCGCAAGCGGAGTCATCGATTTGGCTCTTACTGTCGCTATCTGGGGATCGGTATCGGTCACGTATATCGCCTGTGCATTGCCGCCATACACCGGCTTTGTTTGCAATAATCTTTTCGAATCAGAGTCTATCTCGAGGGCGATACAGTCCAGTACCGCCGCAGTTTCAAGTCTGAAAGCCAGGCGTGCCGCAATGTCACTCCCTACCTCTGTCTGTCCCATCAAGAGTATGAAAGGATTAGCTTCTTTAGCAGCTTTTTCAGCTGCCGCGACGTAAGAATCGGCCTGGTAATCTCCAAGCAGTGAATCTTCGAGTACGTATACCCTATCAGCCCCATAGGCTATTGCTTCCTGGGCGTAACCGCTAGCCGCACTGCCGATAAGAAGGGCGCTCAGCTCCTGTCCAAGTTCATCGGCCAGTTTTCTTCCGCATCCAAGCAACTCGGTAGATATGGAACTCAGGTTTCCTTCGATAACCTCCCCGAGTATCATTACTCCTTTATTATCTGACATCTGTTTTCCTCCTGTAATACTGCCCGGATTTATTTTCCAGGAACAGTAAATTTCAGTTTTATAATACCTTTACTTCCCTGAGTTTCGTCGCCAGTTTTTCCGCCGCTTCCTCGGGGCTTTCTCCCTCGATTATTTCGCACTTGCCTTCACGGACCGGCTGGAATAACTTGAGCAGCTTTGTACGTCTGCCCGGTGCGCCGATTTGACCTGCATCGACCTCTATATCAGCAGGTTTCCAAACAATAGGTTCTTTCTTCTTGGCAGCCATTATCCCCTTTATCGTAGGGTACCTGGCTTCACCAAGTTCATTACTGACGGTAATCACAGCAGGAAGAGACACTTCGATAACGTCGTAACCATCGGCTGTAACACGTTCTACTTTCGCTTTACCGTCTTCTGGTTCCACTTTCTTGGCTAGAGTAACGCTGGGCAGTCCCAGTATCTCGGCAATACCCGAACCAACCTGTCCACTATCCCAGTCAGCAGCCTGCCGACCGCAGAATATCAGATCATACTCGCCTATTTTCTTGATAGCGCTGGAAATCGCGTATGCCACCGACCAGGCATCACCTTCAGCGTAAGCTTCGTCCTCAAGCAGTACAAGTTCGTCGGCACCCATCGATAAAGGTTTTTTTACCACATCCCGCAGCATGTTATTACCAAGTGATATTATGGTGATTTTACCACCTTGAGCGTCCTTAATTTTAAGTGCCGCTTCTAGAGCGTTCTCATCAAAAGGACTGATTACCGGCGGTATTCCCTGCGGGGGAATAACTTTGTTGGCGGAAGCGTCAACCCTGAAACTCGCCGGTGGAGCCTCCGGGTCAACCACCTGCTTACAGCACACAATCATGTTCATAGCAGACATACTCCTTTATGATTAGTAATACATGGGGAAAAGACCCACAAGAATAATATCAATATTAAATGATATGCGTCAAGAAATTACCCGAGTCTTCCGTGGAAGAGATAAACCCACTATCCTTTCTATTCCAGCTAAATCACGGAATATATCCACCTCACCATAAGGATATATTCCCTTTAACTGCCGGGACGCTGTCTGACTTTGTCCCTGACCTACTTCAAGTAGTATAGATCCGCCCCGCAACAATTTACTCACGGACTGTCCAACAATCGCAATAATAAAATCCAATCCATTTTTACCACCATTGAGAGCTACCTCGGGTTCATGTCCGGCTGTACTGACCTGCTGTATATCGGCATTTCTCACATATGGTAGATTAGCTACTATCATGTCGACCGGTTCTGTAAGTGGTTCCAGTAAATTTCCCTCGAGGAAAGTGATCCTGTTCTCTACACTGTGTTTCCGGGAATTGCCGGATGCTACCTCTAAAGCCTGAGTTGATATATCCGTGGCATAAATAACGGCATCAGGCAGGTTTAACGCCAGGCATACAGCTACTGCACCTGAACCTGTACCGACATCGACGATCGTTTTATACGACCGTTTTTTCGCCAAATCTACCGCTTTTTCAACCAGAAGTTCAGTTTCAGGCCTTGGTATCAGTACATGCTGATTTACATAGAAATCCAGGCCATAGAACTCCCTGTTCCCAGTGATATAGGCTGACGGTTCGCCGTTAAGACGACGTTGAATAAGTCCAGAAAATTTTTCGTATTGTTGAGGGGTAAGTTCGCTGTTAATATCAGTGTACAACCTGATCCGGTCTATCTTAAGAACATGCCTGAGAAGTACTTCGGATTCGAGTAATGCATCATCGATATTGGCAGCGGAAAGAGTTTCTTCAGCTTCTTTTAGAGCCTGCCTGAGGTTCATGCAAGCTGCTCCTGCAGCAACCTGGCACGGTCATCGGTCGCCAGGGCATCGATGAGTTCGTCTATGTTTCCTTCGAGAATTCCCTCGAGATTATGCAGGCTCAAGCCTATCCTGTGGTCGGTTACCCGGTCCTGCGGAAAATTATAGGTGCGTATTTTTTCAGAACGATCGCCCGTACCAAGCTGGGATCGTCGTTCCTCCCCCATCTCTTCTTCCTGCCTCATCTTTTCAATATCAAGCAAACGGGCTCGCAGGACTGCTATCGCCTTGTTTTTATTCCTTAGCTGGGATCGTTCATCCTGACATACTGTTACTATACCGGTGGGTATGTGTATAATTCGCACTGCCGTCGCCACCTTGTTGACGTTCTGTCCCCCGGCCCCACCGCTGTGAAAGATATCTATTCTCAGGTCATCACTATTGATATCCACATCCACTTCATCGGCTTCCGGCAGTACGGCAACGGTAGCTGTCGAAGTATGTATTCTGCCGGAAGATTCGGTAACCGGGACACGCTGCACACGGTGGACTCCCCTCTCATACTTTAACCGGCTGAATACGTTCTTACCTTTAACTTCGAATACCACCTCTTTAAATCCACCGATCCCACTCTCGTTTGCGTTGATAATTTCCACATTCCAGCCCTGTTCCTGGGCGTAGCGGCTGTACATCCTGAACAGGTCAGCTGCAAACAATCCAGCCTCGTCACCGCCAGCGCCGGCACGGATTTCCATGATGATATCCTTTTCATCATTTTCATCTTTCGGAATCAGGGCAACTTTCAGGTCTTCTTCGATTTCGCTAAGCTTCTCATGGAGGTCTTCTATCTCTTGTTTCACCAAGTCTCTCATATCATCGTCAAGGTTATCATCAAGCATCGACTCCGTCTCTTCAAGCGATTTCGACGTAGCTTCGTATTCACGGTACATGTTCACCACGTCTTCTAGTTCCGCCCTCTCTTTCGCCAGTTTCTGCAACTGACTAGGATTGGTCGCAACCTCGGGACGTGCGATCTCTTCTTCAATATCCCGGTAACGTTTGTCAACCTTCTTTAGCTTTTCCCACATGTTTTACGTTCTTCCTGTTACTTATGTATTCGATTAATTTTACCATAAACACGAGCAGATAGTGAGTGAAAACATTCTGGAACATCTTAATTATTTTGTATACTGATGTGACTATCTACCCAGAAAAAGCTGCTACCCGACGCTGCCTCTCCTGAGAGAAAGAGCTGCCAGCACGGACATCACTACAGCGAAACCTACCAGAACCGATAATTCAACCCATACATCCAGGAGATTCTTCCCATGGAGCATTATCTCTCTCAGTCCGTCGACCGCGTAGGTCAGCGGAAGGAATTTCGCTATCCACTGCAGGTATTCGGGTAATTGGTCAACCGGCCATAACAGGCCGCAGAGGAAAAACTGCGGCAGTATGAATATCGGTATGAATTGGGCTATCTGGAATTCGTTCCGAGCGAAGGTGGATGCGAACGTTCCCAGGCAGACCGCTCCGACGCCAACGACCGCCTGGAATACAATAATCTGCCATATCTCACCCTGGTGGGTAATATCGAGTACGTAAACCATGTAAAAAAATATAATTAGAGTCTGGGCAAGTGCGAACAGCAGGAAGCCAAAGAGGTATCCACCGACTATATCGAGTCTAGATACCGGCGCGGCGAGGAGTCGTTCAAGGGTACCCTGGGAACGTTCTCTCTGGAAACTGATACCCGTTAGCAGAAACCCAAAGAACAATATCAGCATACCCAGCATGGCAGGAGTAGTATAGTCCAGCATCTGTTTCTCCGGCGTAGATACACCAACAATACTGGCGATAAGGAGAGGAGCGAATACCAGCAATCCAAGGGTACGGCGATCACGAATTAACTGATTTATGATCCTGTTGGCAATACTGAATGAATTACTGAGCATTTTGCACCTCCCCGGTCTTTCTTATGAAGTAGAGGAAAGCGTCTTCCAGGCTGGTATTCGCATTACCGGTAGCCGACCTGAGTTCATCAGGTGTTCCTACGGCTATTATTTGTCCCTGCCTTAGAAATACGAGTTTGTCGCAATGGGCGGCGTCATCCGTGGTATGACTCGAGACTATGATAGTCACTCCTGCATTAGTGAGTGTTCTGAAATATTCCCAGAATTTAACACGCACATCTGGATCGAGGCCAACCGTCGGTTCATCGAGAAATATCAGCGGCGGATTGTGAACGATGGCACAACCGAGACTAACACGCTGCTTCATTCCACCACTCAAGTGCATAACCTGGGTTTTTCTCTTATCCCACAGGTCAACCAGTTTTATTACTTCATCGACTCTTTCTTCTCTTTGCTTCTTATACTTAAGCCCGTAGATACGGGCGAAAAAGTCGATATTATGTCTGACGGTAAGTTCCGTGTACAGTGAAGGAAGCTGGGGCATATAGCCGCGCATTATTGCATTCGAAAAAGAAGGACGTTGTCCCAGGCACTGGATATTCCCGCAGCTAGGTTTCAACAACCCAATCAGCAGTTTGATTAACGTGGTCTTTCCGGATCCGTTCGGACCCAGCAATCCGAAACTTGTACCGCGAGGAATTTCAAGCGAGAGGTCATTGATCACCTTAAGTTTTCCATAGCTGAATCCAAGGCCATCAATCTTAATTGCGTTTTCGTTCATTTACATTCCTTTAGATGTTCTTACCGGATGCCTGATCGGACAACTCGGTATTGGTCTAGATTTGTTTCCGCCGCGGATTCTTGACTCCCAGTGTCAGTTTGTTTCGGACTTCCCGTTTCACCAGTGCCGGCAACTCATCTCTGTGTTCTTCGATGAACTTCTCTACGGCTACGCGATCGCGCTTACTCAGGTCTCTTAATGCCCAGGACATTCCTTTGGCGACCATATCATCCTTATCGGATGCCAGGACTTTACAAACCATTAATGTCCGCGGCGTATCTCCTCTTCCGCCCTGTGCTTTCCGGTTCAGGAATACCGTGCAGACCAGGGCAGCTCTACGCCACCACCGGCTTTCCGACCGAGTCCAGCTCATCACGATTTCATCGTTAATATAGCCTTCACGCCAGGCGGGACCGGCAATGGCTGAGAAAGCATCCACCAACCCCCAAGTGTCCATCCTGTCTCCAAGTGGTTTCAGGTATTCAGCTGTAATCTTCGTCCTGGCAGTAGGATGTTTATAGAAGATATTTACAGAAGGTCGGTAATACCGCCACTCAGTCTGCATGAAAAGCCGTGCAGCCAGTTCCAGCGCTTCTTCATCCGAAAGAGTTTTCACTCCTTCGATAAAGTCAATCGGAACCTCTCTCGGATGAGTGTATTCACTATCATCGAAGAGTCGCTTTTCAAGTTTCAGCACCGCTTCACTTGTCATGGGATTTCACCTCCCTGTTCCTTTTCCACTTCGATGTCATACCTGGTATCGGTAAAACAGTATCCTCGACTGCATCGTTCTTCCTGTACTTCAAGCCAGGCGTCGATACCTATCTCTTTCAGCTTCTTTCCGTCACCTAGTAATGCTGGATATTGCCTGAGTAGCGAATCAAAGTTACTACAGGGGTATTCATCACAGTACACGCAGATTTCCACGTTCTTATCACGAGCACAAATACGCACCTTACATCCCGGATCACCACATCCACCCCGGCAACCGGGATTCGTCCTGTCCTGATCAGCCAATTGCTGGAGATACTCCCAGAAATCGTTGAATTTTTCGGATTCATAGGATCCGAAATAATCGAAACCTTCTCTCTTCAACGTATTGTACAGAGCCTTCGCCTGTTGCGGTATATGAGTCAAGGTAGAACACTGCCTGCAGTATAACCCACAATATGTGACATATTTAAGTTCCGCCATCTTTTCCTCGCTGTTACACTTTCTTTAACAGGTTCACTCCTGTTCTGGTACTGTTGTCAACCAGTCATCCACAGCTTCAGATACCGTTGAAAAAGATACTCTGTTATCCGATACTATATTCTGCAATATCATCACAGCCCGATCCAGTCTGCTTTCATCCACACCGCCAGGCAGCAGAAATTCATACAGGTGAAAATGGATGTGAAAAATATCTGTTTCACTGTAAACAAGTGTGCCCATCCTACGGATGAATAATGCTATCATCTTACCGGCTTCATCATCTGAAGCAATCGGGTAAAAGTACTCGAATCGGCCTTCCTGATCAGGGATCCAGTAATCACCGAATCCACCGCTGACCGGCAGTTCTACAACTGCAGAATCTCCTTCAATGCAGTGATCAGAAATACTCGTCCGGTACGGTTTGCCGGTACTTCTCTTCCTGCTGTCAGCAAGGAGAAAACCATCCGGCAGGTAATGGGCGCCGCCGTAACATACGCTGCAGTCTATATCTATCCCGGTTTCGGAGAGCACCTGTGTCATGCTGTCACGATAAGCAAACATCCAGGTTACCTGCGTCCGGGATTTCGGAAAACCAGCATCGACAACAGTCCGATACAGTTCCGGAAGCCATTCTCCGAACCTGTCAAGATTTTCCCTGTTAATCTCCTGCTGGTGTTCCAGATTACCGTCTGCACCGGGATAATGACTGTGAATACCGACTTCATGTCTCTGGCCCAGCAGTTTCAGAAACGGTTCGGGACGATGTTTTATGACCTGGTTTGTCAGACACCAGGTAATTTTCGGACTATTTCCCCGGTGATCCTGTACCATACTTATTTTATCCAGAAATACAGGAAGCACGACATCGATAGATTTGAATCCCCCATCCCATACATCCGGTTCGGTATGGCAGACCAGGCATACATGCATTCTGCTATCATTCATTGCTTTCTAATCTCCCGGATAGAGCCAGTCGTACATGTTTACGAACTGAGGTGGCTTGTGTCCGAGTACCTGCCGGATAGAACTAATCTCCCCAAGGTGACACCAGGTATGAAAGATACACCGTACCGTTAACGCTCCCATATTTTCACTTTCAGGCGACGCTGCAACAGGCAAGGCTTTCATATCTTCTTCCGTTGCTGTCTTGAGCCATACATCCGCATCCCGGCAGGCATCATTCCATAGTGTCAATACTTCTTCGAGCGGCGGTTGTGAAGCAGGACTGCCGAAACCGTACGGAAGATACCTTTCATCATGTTCTTTACCCTGTGCCCAGGTTACGTAAATCCCAAAGTGCTGGTTAGCAACGTGGGCGATTATCCAGCTGATACAGTTCATCGGTTCGATACGCTTTCGGGCATCTTCGTCGGTCAGACCTTTCAAATTTCGGGTAAATTCTTTACGACTGATATCCAGCATATCTACAAGTGTATGCATTTTTCACCTCCCATAACTTATAATTCTGTCTCATATAAGTAACTCAGGAAAATCTCGCCGGATGCACCTCCCAGGGGCAGGTTTCGATATCCGGACAAAATTTACAACTGGGTATCTCACGTGATTGACAGCAGCCACGAATGGGACATCGCTTAAAGGTAAAGAAGTCATCTTCTCCTTCATAACGGCAACCATGGCATTTAAGCTGTTCAGGTTCTACCTCGACTCCGTGGTATTTTTTAATATCTTCCTGCCACCTTTTTATCACTTCAGGTGCAAGCGCTTCTCCGAATACCGTGGCGTGATAGATATGACACGGTTCACAGTCTTCACCACAGTATCCCAGTTCATGTATTGCTTTAGCCATGATTCAACTCCTCTCTCGTAGAGCTGCAATAAGGTTCAATTTATTTAAAGTCTTGATTACAGCAAGGGTTGCGCGTTCTTTCTCTTTTCCCTCTCCCCAGGATCCATCTTCGTTCTGGTGTTTACGTATCCAGGGTATCGATCTCAGTAATACTACTCTGGCTATAGCAGTATCATAACATGAGAATATTTCCAGAAATTCAGTCTCGGCGAGATAATTAAGTGTGATGCCACTGGCAAATTCACCATCAGTACCGTGTTGTAGCCCGGCAAAACGCCAGAGATGAGCTTCAGCCATTCTTCTGGCTCTTGCGTTATTTATGCAGCCCAGAGCTTTAACCGTCATTGTTTCACATCCGGATACATTCAATTCATCCAGAGCCAGCGTGTATTCAATGTGATCCTTTTTCGAGATGGCCTTTTTCCTGGGTATAAGCATTCCCGGTTTATAATTCACATTTTCTTTCAGTATTTCCAGATCATTTATGCCACCATATTTATATTGCGTCATGCAAACGCGTTCTAAATCTTCAATTACGGGAGGTCCCTTTGCAGTAAGTTCAGTCTTGGGAGTAAATCCGTGCTGGTAGGCGCATTCGCACCACCTGCCCCTCGTCAAAGAATTGATTGCAGTCTGGACTCTTTCATTGTCTTCGTACTCCAGCATCAGCAAAGCTTCCAGTACCTGAGCATTAGGCCACATTATTCTGGATCCGCATACGTCACGAAGCAGGTCATAACCTGCCTTTACCGCTTTTATCTCTAATACCGGGCGTTTCCTGAACCTGTCTCTGCTTCCGTGAGTTTGCTTCTGCCTTCTTCCTACAATTTCTATCTGTTCTTCAACAAGCCGGTCATTCAGGAACCACATACCCGGATTATGGGGCGATTGAGGTCTGTCCAGAAGCCACGTAGCAGCTTTCTTTACCTTATCATCCTCTCGAGTCAAGCCAAGTTCGGTTAACTCTCTCAGGTTCCTTGCTGTGAGAATCACGTCGCCTTCCCAAGAACCATTTTCTTCCTGCTTGTCAAGTCTATCCTTTATCAGATCGTTTCGTAGTTCTTCATCGGACGGTTCGGATAAGGTCAGTATCTTTCGTGACTGCCAGGCTTCCAGTGTCTGTCTGCCTTTTAGATAGCCTATTACATCATAATCTAGACTTAAGTCTTTGCATTGTTTCTCAAGTCTAGGTATTAACTCTTCTGGCATCGGGTTGGTAATAACTTTTCTTATAACCTTGTATGGTGTTTCAATATCCAGCGCTTTAGACCGTTCACCTTCTTCTTCGACGATCTCCACTTTTTTGACCGCCACTGCTCTATCTCTCTGGACAAAACCGATAAGTGAGTTACTGCGTAATGATAGAGCATTTACGATAGTCTCCGGCAGTTGTATCCTGTTACCTTTGTGTACCGGTATCGCTATACCCGAATCTTCCCTCAAGGAAATTAATATTTCATCTCCTGCTTCGATGAATATTCTATTTGCCTGATTTTCACCCAGATGCTGTAAAACCAGTTTATTTAAAGTCACAAACCAGTTACCTGATATTTTTTGTATTACGATTATTTGAGGAATATCCTGGGACAGCCTGTTCACCATTTTTTACCTCTCTTTTCAGAGTAACCAGTTCAGTCCTTCACGATCAACCAGTCTCTTATTTATTTTCAGTTTATTGGTACTCAGATATTTAAGGAAATTATTGAAACAGTCTATTAGTGCATCCTGGATATCCTGCGTTACTTCAAAGTTCTTCTCCCACCACCAGTTCTTGATTACCAGAGTGCCGTTTTTCTTGTCTCTCCCCGGTTCGAACCGAGCGATAAACCGATCCCTGTAAAGAACAGGCAACACATAATAGCCGTATTCTCTTTCCTTCACCGGCTTGTATACTTCCCACCGATAATTGAATTCGAACAGGGCATTGATCAACTCTCTGTCCCACATCAGGCTATCAAGCGGTGCTATTATCGCTGCCTGATGCGGGATCTCATTCATTTCCCCGGTTTCCTTAAGAGTCGATAAATCCATACTCGACACGTAAAAGGGATATCTGATTTCCTCTACCTTTACTTCGGCAATATCACCACGGTCTACCAGTCGTTCTAAAATTATTACTCTCTCTTTGGTACTCGTTCGGTGTATCCACGGCCATATCCCAGCTCTACTCCAGGCCAGGCCAAGGCTTCGGAGTCGTCTATGCACATGCCAGTCCTGGTATTCCTCATGTGATTTATGCGGATCCGGTGCGTTCAAAATTTCTTCCGGAATATGACGTCTTGCCAGGTCATAAAATTTCCTGGTATTTAGCTTGTGGTGTATGACCAGTTCACCCTGGTAGTACATGTCATCCAATGCCACCTTGGCCAACCGTGTCGGCCCCCACGACCAGGCAACTTTCCTGTCATGTTCAAAATCGATCGATGACAATGGACCTCTCTCCTCAATCGTTTTACGTATTTCAGGAATTACAGTCAGGGTATGATCGGCATTGCGTCGCCTGTCTCGCTTCGCGGCTTCGAGCTGGCGATAGTGGAAATGAGGTTTATCGGTAACGGGATAAATTGCCATCATCTTGTCCCAGTCATCGACAAGTGTCCGATCCGTGTAAAGCATTTCTTCAAGGATTTCAGGTTTGAAGTCCTTAACGCGGGACTGGAGAACGAGTTCCGGATTATTGCCGACGATATTCAGCGGATCATACTGGATACACCCTACACGATTTAAGAAATCGAGGATACCTTGTTTTCCTGAAATTGTCCGGGGTGGTAATAGGCACTGGTGAATGAGAATGAACCTTCGCGCTTGCGACCTGGTGATTTTTATCGATCCCATTAAGATATTATCCAAACAATTTTTCTACGCAGCTCGTAAGATACGCCATAGTAGCACATGTGTTCTATGCTGTCAATCAATAGAGAAACGAAGACATTAGTAAATGGGTAATACGTTCAATGCTGACGGTACTACCCTGATCGATACGGGACTCTCACCAACGATATCTCCGTCAGCCTCAATTATCAACGTCTCTTCAGAGTCGATAGATATCTCGGATACCTTTGTTTCACTGAATTTTTCATGCGTTATGTGTGTCCCATCATAGAGTTTTGGCCGTATTCTAATTAAATCATATCTGGATATATCACCAATGATAATGGAATCAAGCAGTCCATCATCCAGAGTTGCGTGAGGTGCGATTATCATACCATCAGCAAAATATTTCCCATTTGCTACGACTACCGTACAGAACTTACCGGTTTCCTTATTATTAACTATTTCTATGTTGAGATGTTTATTTTTACTATTAATGAGTGTTATTACACCCGTGATTGTCCGCATAAAGAGGTTCAATTTCTTGTTATATGAGTCCGGGAGATAATTCCATGTTTTAACAACTTCAGCCGGCAAACCGGCACTGGCTTCATTAACAAAATAATGCTCCACCTGTTTACCTTGACACTGACAATTTATCAATCCAACGTCTATCTTCATAGGTGGGTGAATCTTCCAGGATATTCCAGAATCGGTTCCTTCTTCACTTAGCCCCAGAGACATCTTAAAGGCATTTGCGGTTCCAACATTCACAACTCCGAGAACGGTGTTTTCCGCATTATCGGAAAACAGAATACCATTGGCTACCTCGTTAATAGTGCCATCTCCTCCAACTGCTAATAAACAGCCATAACTATTTTGAATAGATCGTTTAGCGATCTCTGTAGCGTGTCCCGGATACTGCGTGAACTCGAAATCGAAATCAAGTCCTGCCTGCTGCATCTGGCTGCGAATTCGATCCCAGTCTTTTTTAACCGAGTGACTTCCTGCTACAGGATTGACGATAGCTTTAGTATTCATTTCCGTATATATACTCTCCAATAATCTTGTATCCATCCGGCTACAAGATTCTATCCTTCAGTCACTGGTTTGTATGAGAGGTTTTATATTCTAATTAATTCATACTGAATAATCAAGGTTTTCGTTAACAGTTTAATTTGACGCAATACTGGTTAAAAACAGGTTATTGATGTAGAAAAAAAACACCCCTGGAAGGTATTCACTATGGATATAATCTCTCAAACTGTGATTATTTCTACAAATAAGTTACAATAGAATAGCATGATTGATTCCAACACCTTTGACCACGAGCCTATCAATAAGCCTTCGGGGAAGCGGCAGCGGATTGCGAATCTCACGTCAAACATTCTTAATCCTTTCCTGCTGTGTCTTGCCCTCATCATACTATTCTCCTTTAACTCAACAGCCAGCACGTCTGAGGCTATCAAATGGGCTTCAATATCGACGGGGCTCGGTATAATGCCAGTTTTCCTTGTAATCGTTTACCTACTCAGGCAGGGAAAACTCGATAACTTCTTCATTGCAGCTCGCGAACAGAGAACCAGGATCTATGTTATCGGGTGTTTAAGTGCTACCGCAGGCTGCATCACACTCGCGCTCCTCGGAGCTCCTGATATACTGGTAGCAGGATTCATTACGGGTGTATCAACCGCATTTGTATTTGCATTTATTAACCTCTGGTGGAAAATCAGCCTCCATACGGCCATAGTAGCAGCTTCGGCTACAATACTGGTCATGTTGTACGGTTGGATTGCGGCTGGAGCAGTCGCCCTGGTTCCCCTGACTGCATGGTCCAGAATCGAGCTTGAATGCCACTCATTGACTCAGACAATCAGTGGTGCTTTTCTCGCTACCCTTCTCGTATTCTTACTCTTCCAGCCACTGGCAATGGTCTAATTCTTCAGTACATCTTGAAACGATCCGAGCTGAGTCTTATACCTTCCTGTCCGAGCCTTCCCAGTATTTATCTCTTAATTCTCTCTTGAGAATCTTCCCCGAGGGATTCTTCGGGATGGACTCGGTGAACTCAACCGATTTCGGAGCCTTATACCTGGCGAGTTTATCCTTACAGAAAGTGATTATTTCACCTTCAGTAGCCGTCACGCCTTCTTTAAGACTAATTACGGCGTGGACCTTTTCAACCCAATAGGAGTCCGGTATGCCAATTACCGCTGCTTCTCTGACTGCAGGATGGCCATAGAGGACTTCTTCTACCTCTCGCGGATAAATATTCTCTCCGCCGGAAACGATCATATCCTTACGCCTGTCAACGATGTATACGTAACCCCTGTTATCATAATAACCGACATCACCGGTATAGACCCAACCGTCGATGAGTGTTTCTTTGGTATCATCCAGCCTATTCCAGTACTCCACCATCAGGTGTTTACTCTGGACGATTATCTCCCCCATTTCTCCCGGAGCAACATCCTTGTTATCCTGATCGACAATCCTGACATGCACGCCATAACTGGGTCGTCCCGCCGAAGCCAGAATTTTCTGTTCTTCAGGAGACCTGTCGATAACCTTGCCATCTTCTCTTGTAAGGTCCGATATTTCAGGTCCGGTTTCTGTCTGCCCGTAGCCCTGGGCGAAGATAGGTCCCCATGTCTCA
Source organism: Dehalococcoidia bacterium (assembly GCA_011191975.1). GTDB lineage: Bacteria > Chloroflexota > Dehalococcoidia > Dehalococcoidales > UBA2162 > MGML01. Next base: position 7,156 of record DUFA01000072.1, on the reverse strand, counting down.
ATACCCTTTTTCAGTACCTCGACAGGCATGGGGGATGCCGCGTACCACATCCTTTTCAGACTGCTTATATCATATTTTTCCTTATCAGGCACAGCAAGCATCGCAACCAGGTGAGTAGCCACAATGTCTATATCGGTGGCCTTCTCATCCTGGATTACCTGGAGAGTCGCTGCCGGGTCGAACGATCTCTGGTGCATAATCACATTACTACCGGCAATATAGAGAAATGCTCTGAAGTGGTGTATTCCTCCGATATGAAAGAGAGGCATTATCTGTATATGCTTATCACCGGGCTGTAGTCCCATTTCCATTACCAGATTCTTGGTGTTATCCATAAACCGGCTTTGCGTATACAGCGCCCCGCGTGGTAATCCGGTTGTACCGCTTGTATAGACAATAGCCAGAGCGTCTTCCTCGTCTACCTGAATATCCGGTTCTCCTACAGACTCATTTTCAAATATATCATCGATATTCGTCATATCCCCGGCAGTTCCCTCAATCGAGATGTAATTCCTGACATTCTTTAATTTTCCTTTGAGGGATTCAACCGTATCGAAGAACTCCGGGCCTACCAGTAGAGTATTGGTTTCCGAGTAATTTATCAGGTATTCGAGTTCGCTTGCCTGCAGCCGGAAGTTAAACGGCGAAGCAATATAACCACCCTTCCAGGCAGCGCCAAAGAAATCTGCATATTCAAGACAGTTATATGAAAGAATGCCTATGACATCACCTTTCCTGACTCCCATTTTACGAAGTGAGTTTATAAGGCTGTTCACTCTGGTATTGTACTCGGAGAAAGTGATGCGTCTGGATTTATAGATAAATGCTTCTCTATCCGGATGAAGCAATGCATTCCTGTATATAACGTCCGCATAGGTGCCTATCGTGTACCGACAAAGCTCTTTAAGAATATACTTATCCTCCATCACATTACTCCTTATGTAAAATACAATTTTGATATTGACAGATCACTGCCACCGTAGTATATCTTGAAACATTCGTGAGATTCAATGGTATAAATGAGTAACCTAATTAAGATCTGAGAGGTGACAATATGCTTACGGGATTCAAGACTTACCTGAAAGTGGCCTGGACATGTAAAACCCCACTCGTGTTGATCCTGGATAAAGAATACACGCCAATTTCAACAGATATACTGAATCAAATAGCCGTAGAAATTAGTGATAAATTCGAATATATCAAGGATATTGCCGACTGCGATGATGCCGCACTGCTATTTAAAGCAGCCGCCAGCGAACGGAAAGAAAACAGTGTCGGTCTTATCTTCGGAAAAACGCCGAACGGTCTGCATGCCTGGAACTTGGCTATGTGTCCTGATGGGATTAAAGAAATGGAGCCGCAGAACGCCAAAATTGGTAAAAGAAAAGGCTACCGTCCGATAATGGTAATCATATAAGTGTCAGAACCTGTCTTTCAGGCCTTTACGGATAAAAACCCTCTTCCAGTTACCGCCGGTGGAACGCATCTCGAGTAATCTCGGTAGATAACGTAAAAGGACCATCAGCAGGAGAATGACTGAAAACAGCACCCATTTACCGGACTCATATCCCAGCCAGGCCACGAATGGCGCACATAACAATGCAAGCGCGTAGCTGAATGTCGGGTATCGGGTAAGTAGTAAAGCCAGGATGAATATACCGACTGCCAAAGGAATTGCTTTCGGCATCAATAATGCTAAAATACCTACGGCTGTCGCTCCGCCTTTTCCTCCTCTGAATTTTAAAAATACCGGGAACATATGCCCTATAACAGACACTCCGGCTGCAGCGAGTTCGATATTTTCCGGTGTATCAAGCCATCTCGCCACCAGGATTGCCAGCGCACCCTTTGCCATATCCAGCAACAGAACCAGCAGTCCCCAGCCGAACCCTACCCGATAGATGGTATTCATCGCGCCCATGTTCCGCGTACCGACTTCCCGTATATCCTCGCCTTTGATCCTTCTGGTAATGATATAGGCAAAAGGCAGAGAACCTAGAAGATAGGCGCACACTATAGCTATTATTGAACTAACGACTTCATTCATAGCAAATTCTTGTCGTAGTGAATACTTATATCGTCCCTTCCTGCAACTCTATCTGTACGTTCTCAGGAGCGGTAAGAAACGACATTTTGAAGGTGGGATTAACCTCCCGGTAATCCTGAGTAAAAGTAACTCCCTTGACTTTCAGTTCTTCTATTGCAGTTTTCAGGTCGTCTGTCTGTATACCGAAATGGTCGAGTCCGTTTTGAACTGTCCCTTCTCTAGGCGGGTCAATTAATATAGTGGTTCCCTCCAGGTCCAGGCTGACCATTGCCCTGCCTTCACCGAACTCTCTCTTGCTGATAACTTTCGCCCCGAACATTTTCTCGTAAAACTCAGCCGTTTTAACGGCGTCAGTACTTTTTAAATGTATATGATCGAACCAGTATTTTGGCATCCTTGTCACCTCCTGCCCTTATTTCTATGGTTGACCCATAATAAAACCGGATAATAGATGATGTCAATAAAACTACAAAGAATAGCCGTCTTCCGATTTCATTCAGTTTAAGTGATTATGTTTCCTCAATAGTAATCTTAATCATGACATCACCGTTACTGATCTGTTTCAGGACATCCATCCCCTTGATCAGCTGACCGAAGACGGAATGACGGTTGTTCAAGTGAGGTTGTGGAGAATATGTAATGAAGAATTGCGAGCCGTTGGTATTCGGGCCGGCGTTCGCCATTGAAAGTGATCCGGTTCCGTGCTTGTGACCGGTGAATTCATCTTCGAAAGTATAACCAGGTCCGCCGGTACCTGTGCCTGTGGGGTCACCGCCCTGGGCCATGAAATCCGGGATGACACGGTGAAATGTTACTCCGTCGTAATACCCTTCCCTGGCCAGGAAAATAAAGTTGTTCACCGTTTTCGGTACGTCCTTGGTAAACAGGTCCAGTACGAGATTTCCTTTCTCCGTTTCGATGGTCGCTGTATATTCTTTAGTAGTATCGATTATGATCTCGGGTGGTTCTGAATATTTCATAACCTGCTTATTATGCGCACTCAATGTTCAATATCGAGTACAGCTTCTCCTTTCACATATTAATCTTTAGATGGAATAAGAAAAGGGTTTCCAATTGATTATCTCGCGATGGAACCCTTCGGCATATTCAATATCCAGATCCCGGGCATTCGTCCTAGCTGCATTTTTCAACATCTCTCCGAAATCCGGTCTGTTTCCCACCTGGCTCCGGTGGCATTTAATTGCTGATACCTTGATATCAATGGTGTCGCTGATATCTTCAAAATAGTTGTGCTGCATTCTCCCACTGAATAGCATCTCTGTGACACGATGAGGTTTCAGCCCTTCATCGAGTAATTCTGGGAAAGCGTAGGCACTTTCGGCAGCAGGATACACCGCTTCGACAGTTGCGTACCCCACAATCCTGTGATCCCTGTGATCCATGTATCTGCCATGAGGATCGACGGTTACCACGGTATCCGGCTTGAAAATCCTGATCTGCCGAACGATATCTTTCCTCAACTCGGGAGTATTTTCCAGTCCCTGGTCGGGGTATCTAAGAAATATAACTTCCTTTACTCCAAGTACCTCTGCGGCAGCCAGTTGTTCTTTTTCTCTTGTTGCAGCTAATTCTTTGGGACTTATTGCCGGATCGTTGGTGCCTTTATCGCCATTACTTATTACGATATAGACAACATTTTTCCCTTCACGAGTCCATTTGGCTACCGAACCTGCAAAACGAGTTTCTGCGTCATCCGGATGTGGGGTGGTTACCAGTACATGTACCTGTTCAGTCATAGTAATACGTTATTCTATAATAACGCGGTTAACCAATACAAACCAGCTATTTCCCGGTTGTCACTGGTTATTCCTGTAAACGAATGCCCTTGAAAACCCCGGTGGCGTAATCCCCGAACTTCATTTCACCCGAAATCTCGTCGCCTGCTATCGCCGCGGTGAATTCGACCGGTAGTTCAGTATCTGACCTGATATCCGCATGAGGGGGCTCCATAATGAATTCCGAGAGAGAATCTGAAATAAAGCTACCAAGTTTCTTGAAAAAGCCGCCCTCGGAATCATCATCTTCACCTGCATTAACCGATTCGGGTGTAAGCACTACCTTCCAGGACACATCATTTCCTTTCACTTTACCATCGCCGAAAGCATGTTTACCGAATGGTCCATTGACACTTCCGCTTAGTACGTTACCTTCGGTTTTCAGAGTAATCGACAAAGGGCGTTTCCCTTCTGGCATCGACACTTCAACATTGTAGGTACCATCTACGGCCATTATTCCACCTCACCTGAGTAGTTATTCAAATAGTTGCAGATATCTTTACAGTATACCAGATACCGTTCATTTTGTTTTAACTTATGTTCTTCTTCGCTGTAGTGTATAATGTCTAAAACAGACTCCGGAGTATACATCTTGGATTCACCGGTCGAAGCATTCATCGATATAGAAACAACCGGGCTTTCCCCGTGGGTAAGCGAAATTACGGTAATAGGCTTCCATATCTGTTCGGGTATGGAATCCCGGTCTGTCCAGCTTGTCGGTAAAGATATTACCAGGACGGAAGTTCTCGCTACCCTTGAAGGAGTGGACACTATTTATACGTATAATGGTGCCCGTTTCGACCTGCCTTTTATCTATCAGCATCTTGGAATCAATCTTGCTGAGATGTATGATCATTGCGACCTTATGTTCCAGTGCTGGAGGAATAACTTAAAAGGCGGATTGAAAGGCGTTGAAAAGCAACTTGGCATCAGTCGCGAATCAGAAGGAGTCGATGGATTTGAGGCAATTCGACTCTGGTACAGATATCTCCACTCCGCCGACATGGAAGCGCTTGAGACACTCCTGCGGTACAATCTTGAGGATGTTGTTAATCTGAAAACATTAAAGGAAATTCTCGACGGAATGTAATAGTACCCATCCTGCTATTGACTATTAAGTTCGCCTGTTATACCCTTATTCAAAATAAACAACCGGGAGGTAATTATGGCAGACACTTCAACAGGTCTGGATGAGAAAATTGCCGGAATGCTATCCTATATTTTTGGCTGGATAAGCGGTATCGTTTTCCTGATCCTGGAACCGAACAACAAGTATGTACGATTCCACGCATTTCAGTCAATTATCGTTTTCGGTGCTTTAACCGCGGTTGGTGTGATACTCGGCTGGATTCCCGTTCTCGGCCTCATAGTAAGAATCCTGCTGTCGGTTCTGGCCTTTATCCTGTGGATAATCCTGCTTGTTAAATCATCACAAGGTCAAAAATACAAGGTAATGTGGGCAGGACCATTAGCCGAAAAATGGTCAGACTCTGGTTCTTAACGACAACCAGAAGGGGACTCGAAATCGAGTCTCCTTTCAGTTTTGTCACTAATGTAATCTATTTATAGGTTCCGTATTCCTTTGCGGAATCCATCATAGCTCTGAGGTTGTTGATATCACCCTTTTCGACACTGGCACCGGCAGCGAGTATGTAACCTCCGCCCTGAGCACAGGTCTCTATCAATTTTCGGCATGTTGCCTTAACTTCTCCGGGTGTGCCGGTCATAATCATCGATGAAGGTACGTTTCCCGCTATGCAACAAATGTCTTTCAGTGTTTGCTTTGCCAGTTTCATATCCGTCTGGTCGAAGTACCAGACAACCCCGCTGGGAGGTGTGTTATTAATCTGCTTCAGGCGTAATGTATACCTTCCTTCGGCAAACGGCATCGGTACAATACCTTCTTCTATCATCGCCAGGAACGTAGCTTTAAGCGTTGGCCAGTAGAATTCGTCGAATTGCTTATCGGACATGAACATATCGTCACCCTTGTGCAGTGGCATCATGGCTATTGGGCTTATCGTGATAGGAAAGTCCTTAATAGCAGCCTGATTCATTTTCAGACGACGTTCCATAAAATCATGGATCCTCTGGGGACGACGGAACATGTCCTGACTTATTCCCCGTGTACCCCTCAGCATATCGGCAAGAAAGTCGAACGGCGCCCCTGCCATAAGCCCGGCGCCCATTAACGGTGGATAGCCACGCGACAGTACAAGTTCCCTGATTGACTGGTTGGCCGTTGTCCATCTCATATACTCATCACTCAAATCCATTAATGTTTGAAATGTCTTTCGTATATCAGAATCTGCTAACGCAGCTACCCAAGCCGCACCCTGGAGCATACGCAACGGAGGAAGTTTCCTGAACGATTCGAAAAGTCCTGTAGTGCGGGGCATCATCGTCCTGATATTGAAATCGGATTCATCCAATTCCAGAAGATCGTATTCGTCAGGACTCATATATTCACCCTCAACGAACTGATTGGTTGGTGAATCCTCGGACAAACCGATTCCCGGAAGAAGCGTTGTTTTCGAACACATTGCCTCGGATATGATTCCGGAAGGTATCAATCCCGGTCCGCTGAATGTATCCATATCGCCGAAATCATCCATGAATTTTATCCAGCATTCCCGCATTTTCTCGTAGTCATACATCATCCCGTGAAAATTCGATCCACCATATTGTGCAGGATATGCGTGCACCGGAAGCATAACCGGTACGCGGTCTGGTTCCTCCAGTTTGATAGCCTTAATGAAACGTTCTACTCTTGTCTTGTATAATTCTTCAGCTTCATTATTAATGAAATTTACCCCCTCAGCATCCCGCCACGCCTGGAACCTTATCTCTCTTTTCTGTTCCCATGATAACTCGGACCAATTTGCTGGTTTTTCCATTTAGTATCTATAGACCTCCCGTCCTTCATTATTATTTGCAGTTCGGAAAAAGAATTTCCTCTCAATTTCTGCATTTTATCAATGCCAAGAGTATAAAGTAAATAGTGGTTAACCGGCAAGGTAATTTGAATCTCACGGTACAGACTGATAAACTAAAGTGATGAGAGTTACTATTCTGAATGGTAATCCAGACTCTGCCAATACCAAGTTCGATAACTATCTGAAAATACTCTCTGAGTCCCTTGAATCATATAATCATAAGGTTGTCGTTTATACTCTCCGTGATCTGGATACCCGCTACTGCATCGGCTGTTTTGGATGCTGGATCAAGACTCCTGGCGAGTGTTCCAACGCAGCTGACGATTCCATTAATATCCGTCGCAGCATTATCAACTCTGAACTGATAATCTTTGCTT
>DUFA01000071.1 GCA_011191975.1 Dehalococcoidia bacterium | reverse complement strand
GACGACCCTACGGAAAGTGCCACAGAAACATACCGTCCTTCCCTCTGGGAAGGATAAGGGTGAAATGGCGAGGTAAGAGCTCACCAGCGGCCGGGTGACCGGTCGGCTGGGCAAACCCCATCCGGAGCAAGACCGAATAGGGGGATATATGGGATGTCCGGCCCAGTCCCCGGGTTGGTCGCTTGACCCCAGAGGTAACTCTGGGGCTAGATAGATGGTCACCGTTCGCCTTCGGCGAATACAGAACTCGGCTTACAAGTTTACTTAACCCTAATTATCCTCTTTGTTACTACTCAACGTTTGGTATATGGGAAAAAAGAAGACAAGATTAATATAATCATTAAATCCTGCTCCTTAGTGCATTATTATGTAATGTGCCTACGTACGTATTGACGAATACCAAGAAATGCCATAATATAAGGAGTAATATAAAAAGGATACTAATGCGAAAGCAGATTACATTCTTAAGCGCCAACACTTATTATTCCGAGTATTACTACTCCGGAAAGGCTTGGTATGTTCTCTGCTATCAGACGCAATAAATAACAACTAATACGCTTCAAGAACACCAAGCCTGGGAAAAATCTCAGGCTTTTTTTATTTTTATAATATCTTATCGGAGGGTGATATGAATGAAATTGAAGAACAGGTATTAATCCTAATGAATGGTTCGGAGTATGGTGATGATGGGATAAAAACGATGATGACAGAAGAGTTAAAAACAAGACTTATCGAATCTCGTTCGGAAAGTAGACCGCTAGAAGTCTACTGTGGTTACGATGTCACGGCACCGGATTTGCATCTTGGTCACACGATAACGATGCGTAAATTACGCCAATTCCAGGAGTTCGGGCATAACGTAACCTTCCTGATAGGTACATTTACTACCTTGATCGGTGACCCGAGTGATAGAGAACATGAGCGTGCTACAGCATTACCGGAGAGTATCAGAAAGAACGCAGAAACCTACGCTGAACAGGCTTTTAAGATTCTGGATAGAGAAAAGACATCAATACGATATAATCACGAATGGTTAGGCAGTTTAAGTCTTTCAGATGTTATCAACATGTCTTCACATTTTACCGTTCAACAGTTTATCAATAGGGATCGTCTTCGAAAACGTCTTGAAAACAATGAACCTCTTTGGTTGAAAGAACTTCTTTATCCTTTAGCTCAAGGCTATGATGCTGTTTCCTTGAAATCCGATGTCCAGATTGGGGCTACAGAACAATTATTCAATTTAATGATTGGTCGGAAGTTACAGCAAGTATTTAACCAGAAACCACAGATATGTATCACGTTCCCTGTGTTAACTGGAACTGATGGGAAGATGAGGATGTCAAAAAGTCAGGGAAATTACATTGGGATTGATGAAGCACCTGAAGAACAGTACGGTAAAATTATGAGTCTACCAGATGAATTAATTATTCATTACTTTAACTTGGTCACGCGTTGGACACCAGAACAAATTCAATCTTTAGAACGAAATATAGATGATGGCAGTGAACACCCGATGGAGGTAAAAAAGAAACTCGCCTGGGAAATAGTCGACAGTCTATATGGGAAAGAATCTGCAAATGCTGCTGCATCACACTTTACGCGAGTTCACCAGGATAGAGGAATTCCTGCAGATATACCCGTGTTTATCATGGATAAACCGGTAAATATAATTGATCTTCTAGTTGAAACTGGGATAAGTAAGAGTAAGAGTGAAGCCCGACGTGCAATACATGAAAGGAGTGTTCGGATAGATGGGAAAGTAATCAACAAGGTTGATTATTTAGTTAATAAAGAGGACTCAGTACTTCAGAGGGGCAAACGAAAATTCATCCATCTAACCGTAAAAGAGTGAAGGGTAATGAAGTTGTTTTAAGAAATGTTGTTAAGCCAACAACTCTCGGTTTTACACATTTCTCAATCAAAGCGAGTATCCTGTATAATATTTGTAGACACATATGACGAAACGATATAAACTAATCGCCTGCATGACTGTTGCCGATGAACTGGACGGCAGTCTTCCAGAAGGAACCGAGACCGCGTTCCTTGAGTTCGGGCTTCACGCGTTTCCAGATAAGTTGAAAGTCACACTCCAGGAAGAGATCGACCGCACGGAGGGCGTCGACGCTATCCTCCTGGGCTATGGTCTCTGCTCGATGGCGACTCTCGGCCTGAACTCGCCTAACTGCATCCTGGTCATCCCTAAAGTCCACGACTGCATCGGTATCTTTCTCGGGTCCGACCGGAGATACAAAGAGGAGATCCAGCAGGCGCCGGGTACCTACTACCTGACAAAAGGGTGGATCGAACATGGCGGTGATCCTTGGAAAGTCTACGAGCGATGGAAGGAAGAACACGGCGAGAGAATGGCTGACCTCCTGTATAGAAAGACGATGCACAACTACACCCGTCTGGCTTTCATCCGTACCACCGACGAAGAGCAAGATACTTACATATCATACGCCCAATCCGCCGCTGAAAAGCTTGGTCTGAAACATGAAATCGTTCCCGGCAACCGCGAGATTCTCAAGAAAATGCTTGCCGGTGAATGGGATGAAGACTTCGTGGTAATCGAACCAGGTACTCAGCCTGTATTAACCGACTTTCTCAAAGGTTAACTGATATCTCAGTAATCTCAGGCGAACAGGAATCTCTCAGGATTTAGGCTGCATACCAATTCTTTTTCTTCAGCACTCAGCGAACTATCGTTCCCGAACAACCCATAATAGCTGTTGTATGAAGGAACAGACATTAAATGCACGGAGAAGTCGGTCCCAAAAAGTATACGCCGACGGATAACGTCCTTCAAAGGAGACTGATCTATCAATTTTTTCAGGGCTTTGTAATACGATGAATTTGTCGCCCTGCAGGAAAAATCCATATAAAGATTCTTGAATTCCGGATTTGCCAGGAGTTCCAGTACTTCGTTCAGCCGTTTCTTGTTTGGGAATATAAGGAACCTTTTCTCGTTTACAGGGAAATGAGCAATGTTGAGTTTCAGGTTCGGATAAGCAGTCAGTACGCTTTTCCACTTCGATACACTGGCAAGTTTCCTCACTTTTCTCTTGCTCAGCACGTTGAATCCGCCCTCGCCGCCGTGGGCAGTGATTGGAATACTTTTCTTCTCGCAATACCCATATAATAACGTGACTTTATCCTTCTCTTGCTGATCATCAGGCCAGGGATCGAAATCAAGCGGTGGATACAGTTTTATACCGGCAGCATAATTACTGGTCATCCGATCGATATCGCCGTTAAATTTGGGATTATTAGCGAACAGGTCATCACGGTTACCTTTATAATCCTTGAAATATTTATCCAGCAGTTCTTTAATTTCATCATATTCATAGTTAAGAGTATTGATACCGATAAACGGGTAGATCTCGAACATTCTCTTTGTTTTACCCTGTTTACCCGGTTTCAGATGAGGAAATCCCTTTTCATGCCTGTCCTTGAAAACAAACCGGTGATAGTAAGTAACCGCGCTGAATACATCGATCACCTGCCGGCGTATGGGTTTCCTGCAGGGAAAGTTGTAGTGAATATCCGGGTCCTTTTTCATACGCTTGTATCCGAAGTCCATCATCAACGGAGTCAGAACGACCTTTTTATACGTCGTCCCGCCGATATGAAGGCCTTCATTATCGAGTAGCCCATCTTCCCTCAGGCAATTTTCCAGCAGCAGGAATACACTGTCTATATCATCTTCCATTACCGCTAGAAGATTCATCGCACTGTCCAGCTTGTTCCGTATAAAAGGAATGAACGAAAACCACCCGAGAACAGAAGCGAGAGGAAGGATCAAATGAATATTAAACCTCCTTATAAAAGCTCTGAGGTAAGGGTGACTCAGGTTGAAGGCGTGCAGATGTACATCGTAGAATGTTTTTTCTTCCATTTTTTTCCTTTCTGGAATATAAAATCTCGGGTATTGAAACTATCCAGAAGGATATTATAATACATTCATCGACGAAACAATAGAAAAAATATCCGGAATCACGCGAGCCTGCGTGATTCCGGTAAATGGTTCCTCTATCGATATTATAGCCATTATTCGATAAAGATAACCGGCTCTTTTCTCTCTTTGACTGCTCTGCTGAGAAGCCTTTCGAGGATTCTCTCTATCATCGGATTATGCATCTGTCTGGCACCGGTCGGACAGTATTTGACACAGGCGCAGCAGAGAATACAGGAATCAGCATCGGTAATAACTTCCCCGTTGAAAGTGACAGCAGCGGTCGGACAAGCACCGACGCAGGCCTGGCACTTCATGCAGTATGAATTATCCGTTTCTGGAGGAATATTATCGTGGTGGACGCGTTCCCTATAGGGTATATTTCCGGGAACTGATAACTCATCGATGTCACCGGTAGTGACTATCTCCTTCATTTTCAGGGCTATTTTCTGTCCGAGATCCCGGGCAATTCCGATATCCTGTGTATCAGGTCTTCCGGCGGCAATTGGCATTTCTTCACTGGAAAAGGAATGCTCTCCGATAAACGCTCCGCCGGCGACCGGTTTGAAGCCCTGTTTTACGGCAATATCGCGTAGTTCGATCAGGGCATCATCATACTCCCTGTTTCCGTAGACGGCAATAACGACCGCCGGAACATCATTACCCTTTAGTTTCATGAACCTTTCTTCGGCTTCGGGAGGAATCCGTCCAGCGTACACCGGTGCTCCGAGTATGACCAGCCCGTCCTTTATCCCGGGAATGTCCTTCGAGAGTATATCCGGCCTGGTCAAATCGATATGCTGCACACTTTCTGCACCAATAGTCTCTGCAATACCTTCAAGAACCTTTTTCGTGGTTCCCGTAGGAGAAAAATATGCCAGCTTTACTGTCTTTAGTTCCATCAACAATTATCCTTTCATTAGTTCTTATGTCCAGTCTCGGGAATACGGTTCAATCATTCCGTCATTTCCCCCTTTTTCAAAGGGGGATTAAGGGGGATTTTTAACCGGATTCGGAAATCCTTCTCAATCTCCCTTTACGAAAGGGAGAGGAATGTCCTCATCGATATTAAGTTATGTCAATCAAGTGTTTCCATGATTTTACACCGGTTCCTCTTACATTATATATAAGGTATATTGTCTACTTTGATACGGAGAGTATTTCCTTAATCTCTTCCAGGGAGGAAATCTGTCTGCCTGACCAGTGTTCTACCTCGCTTTCGCTGATCAACACAGTACTCATCCCAACTCCAGCAGCACCCGACAGTTCGCTGCTGTCGCCATCACCCACGAAAAGGCATTCTTCAGGTTCAAGCGATAATTGATCACATGCTATATGGTATATACGCGGATCAGGTTTCATGATCCCCACCCGGCAGGAAAATACGGATACGTCGAAATAATCAGATAAGGGTATATCATT
>DUFA01000070.1 GCA_011191975.1 Dehalococcoidia bacterium | reverse complement strand
CTTGAGGTTCTCCTTCAAAGCCGCTTTCATTGCTTCCTGCTTGCCCTCTTGCGTGTGTTCGATGATAAAATCAAATAACCTTTTTTGACCGTTTTCCATTTGTGTTACTCCTTTTCAGGTAATATTGAAAATTTGCTTTCCTGTTTATCGGCATAGTATTGGTTTAACTATATTATTATTCACGGTCATTTTTCCAGTACGATCTTCTGGTCGAGAATCACATCGCCGTTTTCATCTGGTTTTATAAAGCGTAGGCAGTTGTAATGCTCGAACGCGCACCAACACGCCGTGTGGTTGATCTGCCCCCAAAAGGGTTACCTCCTATAAAGTTAATCCAACCAGCATCTTAGCCTCGGGAACCGGTGGTTTGTATCCCAATGACCTAGCGTTTGCTAAGGTTATCCGGTAATTAAAGGAATTCATATATCCGTAATTCTCTTAAAGATTAAAAAATCATTCCGGTTGTAGTGTTTTGAGCATTTCCACAATCCGTGAAGGATACAATACACACCGATAACATGCAAGTGATTACGTTATTATATGCTTGGTTTATTTCAGTCTTTCCTTAGGTGATCTATATGGACATGTAACCTTGAGTGTGAACGGTATTTACCAGTCCCGAACACCTTAGGATGAATATATGCTCGATAATAACTCCTTTAATTATTGAACGTCAAACGAAGCAGAGCATTGTTTCAGGAGGAATTCGATACTCCCCCGCCTCCACCAGAAACAAAGACGTCCCGATGAGTATCATCGGGACGTTTCTTATTGATCCTTCACTCTGCGTATTACCAGATTAAAACCCGAAACCGTAAGTTAATCAGTTTCGGGCTTATTCGGTTCGCTTTACCTTAAATGCGTCTTATCGTTTGATTTGCAGATATAGCTCGTCACCGGGGGTGGGATTTTTTATGGTAGACTCGTCGTTATAGACAAGCAGCGATTCTCCGTTCACTATCTTCCGAGTGATTTTATACCGCGGTTTATCCTGTATATAATATGGAATGAAACATACCGGTTTTCCGAGTCTTTTTACAGTTACCGCTCCGCGCCACATTCCGGGGCGAATGACTATGACCCCAGGCTTGTCGAAATTCGCCACTTCCATATGGTCAGGATCTTCTCCAAGCATTACTTCTATCTCAGCGTCAAAGCTATCCCATGGTTCGACAACATCCGTTCCGGAAAACCACAGAAATTCCGCTATCTGTCCGTTACTCACCGGTTCGTCATCTCCAAGCTTGCAGGGAGATGTAACAATGTTAAAGCTGAACTGGTACCCGGTACCGGGCATATCTGGGTTGCCTTTGAAAACACATCTGGGATTCATTACCGCATCTCCGAGTTTGTGATAATCCTTCCTCAGTTCCATGATACAGTCTTTATACTTTCCAACGGTCGAAGCGTTTTTGTAAAAAGGCTCCATATACTTGCGGACATCTTCGTCTGTCTGTTTCGGATTGGTGAAGCAAAGTCCGCAGAAGGTGCATAATTTTGTCGGATCTTGTACACAAGGTCTTGAGTTTTCTTTCTCGTAAAACCATTCCTCTTTTCCGTTTTCATCAAGGCGGCTGTAAACTCTTCCCGTAGTTGTACCAACATAGGTGAGCATAGTATTCAGACCTCTGACAACCTTTTTGAAATACACCGGACTGTGCCACACACCCGGAGGAGCAGACACGATAGACGGCTTCGTGATATGGTATATTTCCATGGAGTCTGCGGAATCACCTATACAAAAGCCGATTTCAAATTCAGCTTCAAAGATCCTGTCAAGTTCAGCGCCGGTGAAAACGAAGAAATTATACGCCCCGTCATGGATATGCGGAACATCCATAGTGCCAACTTTATTGGCGACAAGGAAGCCCGTTCCAAACGGGACATCCGGAATTACATCGTCGGAATTAAAGAAAACCATTCGTGGACTGGTGTAACCGTACCAGTTATCTTTAGCGTGCGTTTGTATAAACGGAATGAACTGTTTATGGAGCTTATCCATTTTTAACACCTCCCGAATAGATGGTCTTAAGATATCCCAATTACTGCAATTTGCCGGGTTGACCTGACCCCAGTGGCGCTACCTTTTGTTAACTCGTAGTACCGACTAATTTGTCTCCAGGATCTGACGGCTGATAGTGCCTGGCGCTATGCGGTCGAAACTCATTATATTCTCCTCGCCACTGACTTATCAATATATTGGTCTCTGGTTACACAAAATACAGCATTGTTTCAGGTATTTTAAGGCTTCAGTAAAAAATTGAAGCCTTTTTTATGCTCCTTGTTTTTCTTTTCTTATATGACATATAATATCATTCGCAGAAGGTAAAAAGGTGGGATATACACAATTATAGGGATTATAATATTCGAGAAGTAAGTCCCGAAACTCCGTTATCAATATATGACCTGTATGATATAAGTAATCGTAGAGGTTTGGTTATTTAAGGAGGATGTGCATGGCGTTATTATTTCAATCTAATCCAAATCAATGGGATCTAAGGAAATACCTGCAACCAGGTGGGAGAGCGTCGTGGTTTGTAAATCGATATCTCAATTACATGAAACCAGGTACTGTTACGCTATTTTGGGAAGCTCAAGGACAAGAGAAATATGCAATTAGGGGATTATATGGTTGGGGGATTGTCGAGGCTGAGCCTGCGGAGGATGTAAATGGAAAATTACGTGTCCCTCTTACATATATCGAAAGATGGGTCTCCTCTCATGACGCTGAATATTCTGTGCCGGATTCAGAACATATTGCCGCTATACCAGCCGATGAGGTACTAGCCTTGAGATCCTGGAGAGACCATCTCCTTGCACGAATGCCGGTTGGTACCAACTTCATTGTTTCGGGTGAGCAGATGATAGAATTGAGCAAGATTGTCTTGAAAAAATATCCCTCGTCAGCTTTTGAAAAAGCAACTGCGACAGCTAGAGAGGGCAAAAGGTTAAAAACCGAAGAGTTCGTAGCACAGCGAGTTATGGAGGTGCATTATGGATAATAGTGACAAAGAGAGAGATTCATGGAGCGATATTATCCGATTGTTCGCCGCTATGCTGTTTGGGTCGGGTGGAACAGCTAGCGTAGCGGTGGGAATGATGCAGGATGCACCTGATGTTAGACCATGGGGAGCAGGTATTTTTGTGTTCAGTGTGTTTGCAGCAATTGGTGTGTGGTGGTTAGGTGAGAGACGCGTCGAGAAAAGGAGACGAAAGCGTCTTGAGAACCTAGACTATGCATACTCAACAGCTTTTCGCACAACTATTTCAAACCTTGCTGGCGAAATGCCACAAAGAGCTGTTGCTGATCCTGTCGAGCAAGATCGATTTCGCAGAGATATATTAGACGTAACTGCAAACACGCTGGAAGAGACGTACATACGTTTAGCAGAGTTGCAAAATCTCAGTGAGCAGAGAGGAGAACCTGAGTGGTTACAGCTATTCAAAAAAAGTACTACGGAGATGACCGACTCTTGGAAAGATCTAGCTAGGACTGATGAAGGCGAAGGTATCTTCCCAGTTGACGCTTTACCAAAAGAACTTTAATAGTGTTAGAGCATAACGACTAACTGAGACGCAGTATTATTTCAGGTGGAATTAAGGCTTCGGAGAATTCTCCGAAGCCCTTTTTAATCTCTTGTTTTCCTTTTCTAATAAAACATATAATATTTTAACTTAGGGATTTGAGAGTAAGATAGTATGGTTAAAAAATTCTATCGTAGTCGTACCGATAAAAAGATCTGGGGCATTTGCGGTGGACTTGCAGAATACTTCGACATAGATTCTACTCTGGTTAGAGTAATCGCCATCGCTTCATTATTTTTAGGGACTTTTGGATTTTGGGTGTATATAATAGCGCGTTTAGTAGTTCCTGAAAGACCACAGAATTTATAGTTTCACCTAAACAATAAGCAGTATTTCTTTGGTAAACTAACGATATCAACTTTAAGGAGGTACCCCGTATGTCAGAAAAACCACGAATGGGAAATTTAAGGCACGAGTCTAACCTGATCGAATTCAAACCGTGGAACTCCATACACAAGAGCATCACCATGCCGATGATCACTGCGATGGGAGAGAGGGATTTCCCGGGCTCTCAACTGATGCTGGGATTCGCCTATATCGATAAACCGGAAGACGAGATTGGTATGGCTCCCCACATCCACCCGGACCGCGACCAGTGGATATTTCTCTTCGGTGCGCAAAATTTTGTTGAGTTCGATGCCGATGTGGAATTCTACCTTGACGATGAATGGCGTAAGATCGATTATCCCTTCTACGCTTATATCCCGGCGGGGATGAGCCACGAGCCGTTAAAGATCCTCCGGGTAGGTAAGCCACTCATTTTCATCGATGCCAGGTTTGGTCCCGCTGAGTGGCCGCTTAAATTCGTTGGAGATGTGCCAGAAAAATATAAAAACATGGAGCATTAGCATTTTCCCGGGTACATTTCATAGAGTTTTTCCCTTCTATTTGACATATAATCTTGTTCGCCATGGATCTGAGATGCGTACTTTGTCGTCAAAAAGGAGAAATATATGAAACGAACCTTGTTTGCTTTGGTAGCCACTCTGGTTCTTTTGGCATCAGTTGGCACAAGCGCTCTGGCATCAACCGGACGGATTTGGGTGGGCTCTTTTAGTTCTGGTTTTATAGAGGATATTAGTGAGAATCCTCCAGCAGGTCTTGAAGTTCTTGTTGAAATCAAACCTGAAGTTATTAATATCAACAGTAAGGGTGCATATACTGCTTTCGTTACGTTTCCAAAAGATTATGCCTATGGAAAAGAGGTAGAGGAGATTGCGGGGAAGACTATAGTACTCAAGTTTACAGTAGCCGGACTGGGCGTACTTGATGCAAAATCTGGAGATACCATTTCTGTCATTGTACAGGGAACCTTGATAGACCGAACAATGAGCTTCTGGGGAACCGATGAAGTGAAAGTGATCGTCCATTGATTTGAGGTGAAGACACGTTAAATAAGAGGAATAAAACACATCAAGAAAGCTTATATGAATTCTTAAACGCAGTTTTTTCAGTTAATTTCAACTCAAGTTGTCAAAATAGTTCTAGGCTCGATATACCGACATCCCTATGATTATCAGTAGTTAACAAAACGCAGCATTGTTTCAGGAGAATTTGACTCTGAATCAAATTACAGAATATTTTAATATAATCAGATTCAATGTAATGAAATTTTAACTTTAATTTAAATCTTTACATCATAGTTATAATAACAATCCGGAGGTAGATGATGAATACAAAGTCAGAAGGGGTGTTCAACGTAAGAGAAAAGAGAATCCGGGATGCAATAGAACTGAAACAATCAGACAGAGTTCCATTTGCACCGTTTTGTTCTTTTTTCGCCGTGCGGTATTCTGGATTTGGATTCGAAGAAGCCATGCATGATTATGATAAACTAATCGAAGCTGTAAAGAAATTCACCATTGATTTTCAACCTGACGCTTTTTCAGATACATTTCGGATTATGGCATGGGCGAAAACTCTTGAAATTCTTGATTATAAACAACTTGTATGGCCAGGTCACGGTGGTAATCCAAATGCAACCTACCAGTTTGTAGAAGATGAATATATGACGGCTGGGGATTATGATTCTTTTCTTTATGATCCTTCAGATTTTCTGTTTCGTCGGTTTATCCCGAGTGCCTGGGGACTTCTGGAACCTCTTAAGAATCTTCGCCCTCTTTCCTGGGCTTGGTATACAAGGTCGGCTTCATACGTAGCACCATTCGGAACACCTGAAATCTCGACGGCTTTAAAAGAGCTTGTAAAGGCAGGTAAAGAGGCTCAAACTATGATTTCCAAAGCACAGAGTCTCGCGGCGCTAATGGATTCTCTCGGATTTCCCAAGCAATTTGCTTCCTCGTCGTATGCTCCTTTTGATTACATTGGCGACTTTTTCCGGGGAACCCGCGGAATCATGCTTGATATGTTCAGAAATCCTGATAAACTTCTTGCTGCAATCGAGAAGGTTTTACCTTCTATGGTGGAACAGGCTATAAGCGTTCCTAAAACGGGCACTGTCAACAGGGTGTTTATTCCTCTTCATAAAGGACTGGACGGCTTTATGTCTCAGGAGCAATTCAAAGAGTTTTATTGGCCTTCCCTCAGAAAATTAATGATAGCCTGTATAGATGCAGGATTTACGCCAAATCCGCTTTTCGAAGGTGATTGCACTTCACGTCTTGAAATAATCGGCGATATACCAAAAGGAAAAGCTGTGTACTGGTTTGAGCGAACTAGCCTGTTTAAAGCTAAAGAAATTCTTGGTGATACAGTATGTATCGAAGGTGGGCTTCCCGCCTCGTTGATGATTAACGGTTCTACTGATCAGGTGAAAGACTATTGTAAGAAATTAATTGACGTTGTTGGTAAAGACGGTGGCTTCATTTTAAACGGAGATGTTGGCATCCCTGATGAAGCAAAAATGGAAAATGTCAGGGCACTAGCTGAATTCGTCAAGACGTATCAACACGCATAATTAATCTATAACAGAAACCATCTTTATTAGTTACAATATGTAAGTGTTTAATAGAGGGTAATATCGCAAATAAAATATCAACCGAGATTAAGATCGGTTTACAAAACATAGCATTGTTTCAGGTTTAGTTGGGGCCTTAGTTTTTCACTGAAGCTCTTGTTATTCATGATACTCTTGTTTTTCCCTTCTATTTGACATATAATCTAGTTCATTTATAGAGGTAAACAATCGTTTACCATATAGTATTATCCGGTAGATTGGATTGCTTTTCTGATGAAATCTCAAGTTGCTATAGATAAAAATAAGCAAAGCAGGATATTTTTCGGTTGGTGGACGGTCTTAGCCACAAGCTTTGTTACCCTATGGGGGCATGGATTTATTACCCAAGGTTTCTCAGCAATGTTTAAACCTATATCGACAGATTTAGGTATTACTCGGGCAATGACCTCGGTTGCAGCGAGTATTGGCAGGTTTGAAGGCGGTATTGAAGCACCAATAACAGGATGGATTACCGATAAAATTGGTCCAAGATGGGTTATCCTTTTTGGCTGCTTTTTAGTTGGTTTGGGCTTGATATTGATGAATTACGTAAATTCGCTTTGGGCTTTTTACGTTGTATGGGGTGGGGTTACAGCAAGTGGGCTCAATATTGGATCGACTCTACCGGTTAATAAAGCGATATCAAACTGGTTCGTAAAAAAAAGAGGAACGGCGCTAAGTGTAAGAGCAGTCTTCCACGGATTAGCCACCATAGCAGTATTACCATTAGTTGCCTACCTTGTTACAACTATAGACTGGCGGATGACTTGCGTGATAGGTGGAGTGGTAATGTGGATCATTGGAATGCCACTTGTATGGTTCTTGGTAAAACCAGAAAGAGCGGAGTATTACGGCTTACTCCCTGACGGTGGAACAATGGAAGAAGAATTGGTTATCGATACTGGCGATATGATAAGTAAAGGTGTGGAGTATGCTGCCGAGATTAAAGAAGTAGAATTTACGTTCAGGCAGGCAATTAAAACGCCAGCTTATTGGCTACTCGGTTTGACCTTTGCTGTTAATGGACTTGTTACAGCACCGATTATGATTCACGGTATGCCTTTGTTAACCGATATGGGGGTTGACCCGGTAAAAGCAGCGTTGATGTTCTCCATCTCAGGCGCTGCAGCAATACCTACCAGACTGGCAAGTGGTTTTCTTGCTGACCGGGTGAAGAAGGAACATTTCAGATATATCCTCACAGCTGCCTCTCTATTGATAGCGGTTGGAGTTTTCATCTTTCTATTGAACGAAACTGTAGTCATGGCACAGATCTTGCTCATTACTTTTTATATGGGATTTACGGCAAATTTCATACTTAATACAGCTATTATTGCGCGTTACTTCGGACGGAAGAGCCTGGGTTCAATTCAAGGCCTTATGACGATGATTATGACTCCATCTGCGGTAATGGCACCTATTTATACCGGGTGGATTTATGATAATAGCGGAAGTTACATAACAGCTTTGAATGTTTGTGCGATAATGGCTGTTGGTTCAGCGATACTCGTACTTTTCGCCCTTCCTCCCAAGCCACCTGCGCTAGTTTCCGATATCAGGAAATTTTTATGATATCTTACTAACTTTAAGGTGTCAATTAAAATACAGTATTTTTTCAGGTGGAATGCGATTCTTCGCTCGTTTTGGTTTTACGTGACCTATTATCATCCGCACTATGATATTATTACTGTGATGATTTTAGGTAAAGAAATGTATCTTATCAAAATGACGTAACACCATTCGGATTTCGGAGTTACTAAGAAGAATTTATTGAGGACGGAGGTTAGAGTTATGGCTAAAGTAGGTTTTATCGGGTTGGGTGTAATGGGAGCACCGATGGCCAGGAACCTTACCTTAAGATATGATGTTCTCGTTTTTGATATTGACGCCACAAGGACGGAACTGGTACCAAAAGCTGATAAAGCTACAAGCATTTCGGAAGTAGCGAAATCCGAAGAAATAATTCTTCTTTCACTTCCAGATTCCGCAACGGTCCATGAAGTAGTACTAGGTGATGAGGGACTTATACAATACTTAAGTAAAAGCAGCCTGATTATCGATACCAGTACCACCTCTCCCAGTGTCACAAAAGAGATATCACGTACCCTTGAAAAAAGGGGAATAGATTTCCTTGATTCTCCTGTAAGCGGGGGAGAAAAAGCCGCCATTGAAGGAACACTATCTCTGATGGTGGGAGGTAAAGAAGAAGCTTTCAATAGGAGTCTGGAAATACTTCATGCTATTGGCTCCAGCGTTGTTAGAGTCGGTGAAAGCGGAATGGGTGAAGTAGCTAAATTAGTCAACAACTTGATAGTAGGCATTACCTTCGTGGCCGTGGCTGAAGGTTTTACTCTAGGCGTAAAAAGCGGCTTGAATCCTAAGATATTATATGAAGCAATTCGTGGTGGTTGGGCTCAGTCTAAGGTATTAGATGTCAGTGCCGAGGCGATGCTGGCAAGAGATTTTAATCCAGGGGGCACCGTTAATATCCACTGGAAGGATCTTGGTTATGCTTTAACTCTAGCTCGAGAAGAAGATGTTCCCCTACCTGCTACGGCACTCGCGCACGAGATATTCAAAGCTGCAAGGGCATCAGGTAAAGGTGGGCTTTCTCAACCAGCCATCGTCAATCTCTGGGAAGAACTGCTGAAAATACAGGTTGGAGAATAAATAACCGGGGCACTGCTATTTCATGTGAAGTTCAAAGAAGGAGTAAAAAATGGCAGACAGTAATGCAGAAGTGGTAAAAATCCTGAAAGCTATAGAAACGCAATTAGGCGATATCAAACATAATTTAGCGGATATTAAAAGAGAAATGCCTAAAGTGCCCTATTATGGAGACTTGTTACAGGATATAGTAAAAGCTGTTGAGGAGTTGAATCGATCTTAACAAAACAGCATTGTTACAGGGGAGTTTGACTTCCCCCCACCTCTGCCAGGAATAAAAGGCAGATTTTGAGTATTACCTTCGAATCCGTTATTTATTACCATTTCAACACCCTTCTTGTTGCATACTGTAGTAAATAATGCACTAATGATACACTCGAATCATCTGGCTCAATATAGTTACACAAAAGTACGCTAAAAATAATATTTAGTCGATCAAACCATACACTTTTTCTCATTCTATTATTGATAATAAAAATCATATAATTTTGGATATTCCAGTATATTCCATCTGGTTAAGTGAAAATATCATGTGTTTCAGTAAATATGTATGCTGATAAAATAAAGCGAGTAACTTAACGAGATAATTATAGATATAGACTAAAAGAGGAAGGTTAAAAAATGGAAGAAAAAACCACAGTTGCTGAAGGCACAAGTACCAGTCTGGCAACGGTCGATGAATTATCGATTGAAGAAATCCAATTGTCGGATCAAATATATCATGGTGCGGGATTAGATCCAATAGTTGATGCCGGTATTAAGGATTACGAAAACAAGATAGAACAGGAAAATAAATTATTCAATAAAATTTTAGGTGTTAGAGGTAGCGACATACGCGGATATGGTGAATCAGTAGCGAAAAGAGTTGCAGTCGCCGTTTATGGTCAATTAAGCAGGCAGTATGGTGGGAAAGTAGGAGACCTGAGAGCCTATATTATGAACCTGGAAGAAGAGCGTGACAATGCGAACAGGCGATATGATGATCTCATGGGGAGAGCGATTGGTATCCTCGGAGAAGAATATAAGGAATTAAAGACTGACTCTAACGAATTCATGCAAAAATTGACCGAGGTAATGGGAGAGGATCTGAAAGTATCTCGAATCAACTCAGAAGCCCTTACTGAGAAACTTGCAGACATTGATGGTCTGAGATCGCAAATTCGAATTCTTATGAAGGACAAAGAGAATTTGGCCGAAACATCGACGAAAGAAAAAGAACAGCTTAAAGATAAATATGAATCACAAATAGCTGATATAAAAAACAAACATACGGTGGAAATAAGCTACCTGAACGAAAAATACGAATCTCAGTTAAACGAGGTTATAAACCAGCATAAAGCTGAAGTACAGGATTTTAATTTGCGGATAAGAGCGTTGGATAAAGAGAAGGAATTATTGACCGAAACTTCAGCCAGGGAAAAAGAACAATTAAAAGACAAACACGAGTCGCAAATAACCGAATTTAATAATCAACATAAAACCGAAATAGGGAATCTAAACTCGAGAATTAATACTCTGGCTAAGGAAAAGGAACTACTAGCAGAAGCATCAGGCAAGGAAAAGGAACAGCTGGAAGAAAGATATGATCAACAAATAGCTTCGATCAGCAATGAGTACAAGGTGGAAATTCGAAATCTAAATCAAAAATATGAATCTCAGATAGCTGAGTTAAATAATCAGCATAAAGCTGAAGTACAGGCTTTTAACTTGCGAATCGACGCCCTGGGAAAAGAAAAAGAGATATTGGCAGATACATCGACTAAGGAAAAAGAACAGTTAAAACAAAGATACGAACAGCAGATAGGATCCATAAACAATGAGCACAAAGTAGAGATTAGAAATCTGAATGAAAAACATGAAACACAATTAAATGATGTCCATAATGAGTATAAAGCGGAAATAAGAAAATTAAGCTCACGGGTTGAAATATTAACGAAAGAAAAGGATCTGCAGAAGGAAAAATATGAATCTCAGATAGCTGATCTGGATTTAACTATTAGAGGTTTGGGATCCAAGAAAGCAGAATTGCGAAATGAAGATGCAGCCGAAGTTGAAGAAGATTCTGAGTAACAATGATGTTTTGAAAGCTTAGCCTGAACATCCAAGGGGGAATATTGTATTCCCCCTTTTTATATAGTTTGGACAAGATTTTGATATTGACTTACTCCCATGTTAAATAAATTACCTGCAGGTCCTGTGGGTGTTACTCACTATCGATGATAGTTATTTGTCTTTTTTACGGTCTCTGTTATCTTTCAATAATTCTTCTGCGAATCTAACCGCTTCATCCGCTGAAATGTCGAAAGGCTCCTGAAAAGGAATTTCGGTGTAATTTTTTTCCAGCTCTTCCATATAGGTATTGAATTCAGCATTTTTCTTTCTGATGGAGTCAAGTTTACCTTCTATTTCGTTAATTTCTTTGTCAAGGTTGTTGAAATTAAGTCCCATTTTCAGAAGATGATTAATTCTTTCCAGTACCGCTTTTACCGATCTGGGGCTATAATCAAGACCTACATTGAACTCAGGATAATAAGGAACCCTGACTGTCAGGTTGACACCGTCGATTCCGCCCTTCTGAAAAGCGTGCAAGAGCATGAGGTTAATCGTAGCCATACCTTCCCGACTGGACATTATGACACTGTACTTTACCATCTCATCTCTAATTTTGGCACCGGTGCAGGTGCAGGTAATATTAGGCTCACGGTTATAAGGTGACCGGTCGAAAATAGCGCCGAAGGTGTATATCCGAGTAACCCCGTATTCCCGAGATAGAGCAAGTACTGTATCTCCATATTCTTCCCAGTAAAGATTCGGCTCAGTTCCGAGAAAAAATATAATATCATGGTCGGAAGACGGATTTCCTGCATAATAAAACTGATTCTTTGGAAAATCAGTTTCCTTAATAACTCCATCCTCCATTTTAAATACGGGACGAGCGTTATGGACACCGGGAATCTGGTAGACATGGTAACGTGAGGTTTGCATTTCAGCAAAAAGCTTGGCCTTGAATTGTTCGATAAGATATTTAATACCACCCACAGCCACATCACCACTATTAAGCCAGCCATTCAAGCCGCATACAAGGTAAGGACTTCTCAGTGGGGGCTTTTCAATAAATGTCAGATTATCGATCTTATCCACTTTTTGTTATCTCCATTGGTATTTTACTTATATTATAACATCTGCTCTGGTTGGTTGATCTATCCAAACGATTACTCGATTTGTGTCTAGTTATATTGACATAATATATGAAGGAGACCCATAAAACCAAAAATGGAGTGTATGATGATCACGAGGTATTTTGATAGCGGGTTTTTCAGGGGAGTTCGGTAGTTTTTCTGAATTGGATTTACGACTCTACCTCTCCATCATAAGAGTAAGGTCAGTTGCAGGGTGATATGTGATAGAAGAGCTTTTGTCGTACATTCATGGTTAATAGAACGGGGGAGATTGAAAAGAAATGTTATATCAGGTCCTGGTTGAAACACTAAGTTTTATCCGTGATTTACAAAACAATATTTATTGTTTCATCTTCGACAGAAGTGCTTTTCACAGTTGACAAATGAGTGAGTGTATCAAGGAGAGTATCCGGATCCTGACCCGAGATGACAAGCATTCGTCCTTGAGATGAACCGGTATCAACTAGGATTTTTAGGTCGTTTTGACTTGTTAACATTGATTTGAGTTGACGTATTTGTTCCAGATTCGCTGGTTTTTTTACAAAGACGGGAACTCCTAGAGATTTACTTTTTTCTAACCGATTTCGATGATTGATAATCTCCTTTTCCTGGCTATTTTTAGCACGGTCACTTGACTGCTTGGTTTTTCCCTTATGTTCTTTATCTTGTTTTCCCTGATTCGTTTGATTAACTTGTTTGGGTTGATTGTCCTGACTATTTTTATTGTCTTGATCAGGTTGTTTAGTTTGGCTAGTTTGGTCCTCTTGTTTAGGTTCCAGCATTTCATATACCATAGGTTTAAGCTCGATAGATTTTTTCGAACGCTTCTCTTGATCTTTTACTGTACTTGATTTATTGTTTTCGTTTTTTTCACCACGCGTGAATCTTAGCTGGAACCGTTTCTTTTCCTGCTTTTGAGGTTCTTCAGATTGCTTGTTAACCAGTTCCCGTGCCATTTCCAGCGATCTATTTAGTCTCTCGCGAGACTCATCAACTTTTAATATATATGGGTTTGGTGTTTCGCTTCGTTTCCAGTAAATATCGATTTTCTCATTCTTTAACGGTTGTTCGGTATTTACTTTCGTTTCTTCATCCTGGCTTTCTATGGTGTGATCGAGTCTATCAGATTCATCTGTTATTAGGACCTGGCTGTTCGGGACATTAATGTTTTCCGAATCTGTTTCATTGTTGGTATCAGTTACTTCTTCGTTGGTATCAATTGCTTCTTCTATGTCCTGATTTTCTTGTACGTAATCGAGTTTATCAGGTTCGTGTGTTTTTGGGATTTGATTATTCAATTCATATTCATCTTCTAAATCCGTCTTATCAACGATATCGGGTTTTTCAACGTTTTCTGTAAGTACGTCAGTCATATTCGACGGTGCCACTTCATCCAATTCTTCAGTTTCATTATCGGATGGACTTGCATCTATAACATCGTTTTCGTAATTTTGAGGTAGTAAAGTAGACTTATCAGGTAGTATAGATTTTCCAGATGAAATCATATCATCTATAGGGGTATTCAACGCTTTTCGCAGTGATTCTATATCGAATGTGCCCAATGATACAGCGTCTTTTTCAGAATAATGATCAAGTAAGTCAGATTTTGTTGATGACTTACCAGATGAATCGTTCTCATCTATAGGCGTATTTAGTGCTTCTCGTAGGGATTCTATTTTCTCTGAAAAATCATTCCAAATTGATATAGAAGAAGATTTATTCTTTGACATATTTTACCTTTAAACCATTGCAGGAAAATTTTGTGAATTTCGCCTTTAGCCTGTATCATAGCTAAAAGAATGCTATATAAACCATTTTGAGAGTCGTCCCTATGGCGATACTTTGAGATTATCAGGAACAAACGTATATAAATAGTACTAAATGTCTTATAAATGCGATACCTTTGGCTAAATCCAGACAGATAAAAGTATCCAAAATCAATAGATATCACTTGGAATACAGCCAGTATTTATGAACATTTCTTTTGGTAAAGTAATGGGTTGATTGGTGTTTCGTTAGTCTTATAATTATAACCACAGTCACCCATTATCGTTGTTAATGGATATGCTAATTCGGCAATTTGGATATTTCCTCCAACTCATTATTCACCCTTACTCACCGATATCTTCCGCTGGGGGATATTGTTAACCAACTGTAACCGCCACTGTGTCAGTAACGGTACTGCCCGAAGTACCGTAGACAGTAACTGTAATAGTATAGGTGCCACTTGTTAGGTAATTGTGACTGGCTGGAAACCATGCATCTTCAGCCGTTCCGTCACCCCAATCCCAATGGATTCTGGTAGCCCAGGTTTCTGTAACTCCATTTACTGTAACATGCAAGTTATTAACCTGGGGATTGAATATATCGAGGAACATTTTCTGACCGGAAGATAGTGGAATATTCCAATACAAGGGGATAACTGCTTTGTTGTTGTCGAAGTAGAAAAATTCAGCTTCATCGAAAGAACCAGAGTCAAACAGCCGGTCGAAGGTCACGTTACTGTAATACGTAAAATTCTCTTCACCATCGCTAGAGAATAATCGACCTAGTAATTCAGGTGCGTTATACCAATCGACTTGAGTATCTGTAAGGAATAAATAACCCCAATCACCCCATTTTTTATCTTCAACCTGAAGCTTATTTAAATCGTAATCATTTATCGAAATAATTGTAGTATTCATCCAGAGTTCATCAAGATTAGCAGCAATCATCTCAGCTAATTCCATAAGTCCAGGACTTACATAAAACCTGGTTGGCATGAAACCATCTGGGTATCCTGCTTCAGCTAACAATTGATCTGCTTTTTCGAGATCATAGATAGGACCTATTTTATTCTTTTGTTCGTCTGGATCAATAATGCTATGAACTGGTCTTACATTTTCGGAGATTTCTCTTCTAGCCCACGAGATAATCTCATCACTATCAATACAATACGAGACAGCCCTTTGTATTCTTTTATCCTGGTAGGGCATAACTTTTGTATTCATACCGAGATAAACCATACGCCATAAACCAACTGTTACTGTCGCTTTCGATGTCACAGAATGCCCGGAATAGGTTGCAGTAACCATTATGGTTGTAGGCATCGGATTTGGCGCTAAATCTGCAGTAAAAATACCGTTTTGAGAAATGGTACCTTTATCATCTATTACTTCCCAGGATAACTGTGGATTAAGAATAACATTTCCATAGGCGTCGAAGGCACTTGCCCTGAAAGAAACGCTTTGACCGTAGGTGACCGCTGTATTGCCTGGTGTTATCTCAGTCCGGGATATTGCCCCTGGAGTTATTTTCACTGTCCCATGATCTACAGCTGAATTACCATTTAGTTCAGCGGTAACCGTAATGGAATCGGGATGATTACCTGTCTTTGTAGCAGCGGTTAACATACCATCGTTGTTTATAGTACCTGCTCCGTCAGTAATTTTCCATGTTAATTCTGCTTCTGAGATTTTATTTTCATACACATCGAATACATGCGCCCCCAGTTGTACGCTTTGACCAGCAGCAACTTGCAGAGATTTTTGTTCTAACGTGATATGATCTAGCGGTCCATGAATTACTATTATCGGGAAAGTAGATTCTACCGATTGCATTTCATGTTCAGCAGTAATTGATAGTGCATTTTCATAGTATCCTGCGTTCGTTCCAGCCGTAAGTTTTACATCAACTGAGATTATTCCTGCTGTTTCTTCTGATTTCCACGTCAATGGGACATCAGAAATTAAATTATCATAGGCGTCTACAGCTACTGCCGATAGCTGTTGAGTAGTTCCGGCGGCTATCTCAACTTGACCTTCGACTAAATTTACGTGATGAAGAGATCCATGCTTGATTTCAATGATATCTACTTTGTTAGTCGTTTGGCTGGTCTGGGTTTCTTTATCAATTGAGGTTAGTGCTACCGAATAAATGCCAGCTTTGGTATATTCATGGGTGACAGGTTCGTCTCGTGTAGAAGATGTTGCTGTTGTTCCATCACCAAAGTCCCAGAGATATTCATCAGCATCTGATGATGAATTAATAAAAGTAACAAGTAAGGGTGCATTACCAATACTAATGTCGAATTTAAAATTGGTCTGCTGGGTACAGGAAGAGATGGTAAAAACGAGACATCCAAGTAAAAGGAAGATTAAGAAACACCTGGCTAATTTTATCATCGTATTTTTTCCCTGTACTGGCATTGTTTAGACTCCTTTATTTATTCTCTGGAAAATGAAAGTAAGAACCTATTCAGATTCGAAAATCAGTCTAGTATATGGAAAATATTGTGGAATTCTACTATCTTTCCGTTATCAAACCGGGCGAAATAAGCCTCCTTTATGACACTAGGCTTATTGTTATATGTTCCGGAACCTGTCATTCTGAAAGCCACCTTGTCCCCTTCAGCTACCATGTCATCAACTATAAACTTGGTGTCGGGAGTAACTTCAAATATCCATTCACACATGTTCCTGTAACCCTCTCTGTCCATGGTTTGGCCGTCATGAGCATATCTTACGAAATTGTCGCTGAAATACTTTTCTATTACCGTTAAGTTATGTGAGTTGAACGCATCCCACCATAGCCGTAGTAGCGCTTTATTTTCTTCTGTTCCCATTGTTTATTTGCTCCTTTAATTATTCTTCTGGTAACGGTGGGTAAAATCCCAATTGCTGGTAGGCGGTAATAGCATCGGTAAGAATTTCACCCTTGGCTATCTTTCCATCTCTAAAGGTATAAACTGCTATAACTTTACAATCAAAATATTTGTCTGTAGGAGGATGATTAAAAGCTCCGCCCACGTCAGTGCCTGATACCATACTAATAGCTACGACTTTATCTCCCTCGGCTATCATTTCTATCAGGTTGTTACGGATATCGGGTATCTTCTCTCTCTGGTCTGTAAAGTATTGTTTGTGTTCCTCAATGCTAGTAATTGTTCCGCCCATACCGAAGAAATCCTTGTCTGCAAGTTCATCAGCATTACTATAATCAAGGTTATTCAGTATTTCCTCAATGTACCGTCTTACTACCTCTTTGTTTTCCTCAATACTCATTGTCTATGCTCCTTTACTCGTCTGCTTCTTGAATCGTGATTTCTATTGAAGGATTCCTCCCTAACATCACATTCTCGGCTCGAGTTCGTACGGCATCCATATATTGCTCTGCGTTGGGATATATATAGAATTGAGATTCCTTTATGGCATCGAAAACTATCTCTGCTAACTCTGATGGTGGCATTCCATCAGCAAACACTTTCCTAATCGTCTCCATCATCTCTTGATTTAATGGTTCTTCACTTTCTTTCTGTAATTCGGCAGGTCGATTTCGATCACAATCCAAAATGTTCGTATCTATAATTCCGGGACATATTACTGATACCCCTATCTTTGAATTCATTTGTTTAAGTTGAAGATATGAATTTTCAGATAAGGCTACTACTCCGTGTTTTGAGACGGCATAGGGTGTATTCCCAGACACTGACACAAGTCCACCCACTGATGAAGTGTTCACGATATGGCACTCGGTATCTTGTTTCAGCATAATTGGCACGAAGAAGTGAACACCATGGATTACTCCCCACAGATTTACTCCCAGAACCCATTTCCAATCAAGTAAAGAACACCAGCCTTCATTTCCTGCTCCGACACCTGCGTTATTACACAATAGATGAACAGCACCAAATGCACTTATTGTCTTCTCAGCAAGGGCTTCTACATCTTCGGCTTTCGATACATCTGTTTTCACAGCGAGAGTATCCACTCCTAACTCCCGTATCTGTTTTTCTGCTTTTCTGAGGGCATCTTCTTCTACGTCTGCCAATACAACTTTCATACCCTCTTTGGCAGCATGTTCTGCCAGACCAAATCCTATACCACTCGCAGCCCCTGTGATAACCGCTACCTTGTCTTTGAATTCTTTCATCTTAAATCTCCCAAAACAAAACAGGGCACTACGCTCCACCGTACTATTCGGCAGCTATAGTACCCATATTCCAACTATATTACATTGGCTATGCTTATTACATCTGTGCTTGGGGAGCTATTATCAACCAACCTTCCGATACCCCAGGTCGTTGTCTGAGTTTCCTAGCTTCAGTGTATTCTGGAGAATCATACCAGCGTTGTGCTGCTTCCATTGACTCAAACTCGACTACAGCAGTTAATGGACCTGGCTTCCCTTCAATTACTTTGGAATCTGTGCTAGCTACTAGCATCTTTCCTCCATATTGTGCCAGAGTTCCTGCTCCAGCTGCTAGATATTCGTTATATTTCTCTTGGTCTAGGATTGTGACGTTGGCTATTACGTATACCGACATTCTCATCCTCCTATAACACAATAAGGCACTACAAACCGCCACGCTTCATCAGTTCATAGTACCCACAAAGTATTGTTGAGTTTATTACAGCATGGAATAAGAAGTCAACAAGAAAAACTGAAACCATTAAAGTCCGGTTATTAACCGAGCAGGAAACTTTAATTGTGATTCCGGTTCGTTAGAACAATCCTAATCTTTTTAGGCTTCTGAAATCATTATCACCTGTTATCACGTGGTCGAGGACATCGATACCCAGGATATTTCCGCCATCGGCAAGTCTCTTTGTGAGTTTAATATCGTCTTCAGATGGTTCAGGATCTCCCGAAGGATGGTT
>DUFA01000007.1 GCA_011191975.1 Dehalococcoidia bacterium | reverse complement strand
TAGGATTTCACGCGAATGCATTCGTTGACGAAAGACCTGAAGATTACCGGAAACTTAAAGCCGACGAAGCAAAAAGCATACTGCGACAGTGCCACGAACTAGGATTGATACACACGATAATTAAATGTAGGAACGATTTCTTCGCTATATGCAACTGCTGTGCCTGTTGCTGTGTTCCGCTGCGTTTAAACAGGCAGTACGACATTGGACATGCCGTTGTTCGCGATAAAGACATAGTGAACGAGTTTAGAGAACAGGGTAAAATAGCTACTGCATAAATAAGTATCATTACGAGTGTGAAGTTTGAAAGAAGACACAGCTATTATATTCAGCGATGGATTAAGCGAGTATGATTTCGGTGAAGGGCATCCTTTTCGTGGGAACCGATATGATATATTCAAAAAGTTTTTCAGAGAATTTTTCCATACAGAAGGGCGATATGATTTGCTAGAAACGGAACCGGCAACCGATCAGGAATTGCTGAAAATCTGCAGTAAGGAGTACATTGATTTTACCCGTAACTTTTTCAATACCGCAGGATCATCGGTTCGGTTAACAGGTAATTTTTCCCGATATCATAGTGGCGATAATATACCCAGGGAACATCACGGCAAGCTCGAAGAAGCCGCTCGATTGATAATTGGTCAGGCAAAACAGGCATGTGACCTGGTGTCCGGCGGTGAGTATACGAAAGTAATTTCTATCGGGGGAGGTCTTCACCACGCCAAGCCTAATTACGGTGAAG
This sequence comes from Dehalococcoidia bacterium, assembly GCA_011191975.1. Lineage (GTDB taxonomy): Bacteria > Chloroflexota > Dehalococcoidia > Dehalococcoidales > UBA2162 > MGML01. Next base: position 1,801 of record DUFA01000007.1, on the reverse strand, counting down.
GATTTTGCCTGTATAACGACGTTGCGTTCTGCGGCAGGTATCTCCTCCAGGAACACGGTCTTTCAAGAATCTTAATAATCGATACTGACGCTCATGCCGGAAACGGCACCTGCGAATATTTCTACGATAATCCAGAAGTCCTGTTCATCGATCTCCACCAGGACCCGTATACTCTTTACCCCGGTACCGGGTTTTCCCATGAGATAGGTAAAGGAATGGGAACCGGATATACAATCAACCTGCCAATGCCGCCCTATTCCGATCTTAAAGCATATGAATACGTATTTGAAAAAGTTGTGGAACCCGTCGTGAAGGAATTCGATCCACAGATAATTATCCGTAATGGCGGCTCCGACCCACATTACGGAGATATTCTGACAAACCTCGGCCTGAAGCTGGATGGACTTTATATGCTAGGCAAAAATGTGAGTGAACTATCGAGTATTTGTGACGGGAAGGTTGTCGATCTGGTAGCGTCCGGTTACAATATGGACGTACTTCCATACGGATGGCTGGCATTGATAGAAGGCCTGCTTGGATATGAGTTGTCGGTCGAAGAGCCTTTGCTAGACATTAGCTTCCCTCGTGTGGACGGTTCACAGGATAATGCCATTAAGATGGTAAATCAAGTGAGAGAAATTCTCAAACCATACTGGAAATGCTTCTCCGGGGATTAATCGTAGTAAGGAATCCGACTCTCATCATGTAATAATTCAAACAGAAACGGAACTCTTAAGTCATGTCCCGGTGACAGATGAGGAAGTTCGTCTTTCCCAAAGAATCCGTAATCATGGGCTTCGATCGTTTTTTCAGGTTCTTCCTCTTCTGATTCAACTTCGAATATAACATGATAAATCTGTTTTTTTAACTTACTGCCCCACAGGCGTGAATCGAAAATACCAAGCAGTCTTATTACTTTTCCCCGTAATCCGGTTTCCTCTTCCAGTTCTCTTAACGCTGTTTCTGTTAAGGTGCTGCCGACGTCGTTGGCGCCGCCGGGAACCGCCCATAATCTGTCGTCGTGCCGCTGAACAAGCAATAGTCTACCGTTTCTAAATACAGCAGCTTCCGCACCGATCAATGGCGTAGTAAAGTCGCTGACATCTTTGAAATCGGTGGATAATATCAGGGGTTTGTTTTCCAGGATGCTGTTTATCTCCGAGTATAATTCCAGTGTTGTTTGATAATGCCTTTCAACATATGGGTTCAGATAATCGTTCCTTCCGGCATCCGTGATATTTTCTAGATCCTTAGAGATTATTCTCAATTCTTTCAAAAAATCTACTTCGGGATCATCTGTCTTATGAAGGTCACCCAATCCAGCAGTAGATGCTGAATTCAGAATATCGTATAATTTCGATCCCAACTCCACCAGTTTTTCGTGCTGGAGTTTGTTCCACTCATTAACATAGTACTGGAGACCTTCCCTGCCAACCGCTATTAACTGCTCAGCGATTGAATACAGTTTTGCTGTGATAGTCACTTCTGGCTTTTGGGGCATTATTCCTCATCCTCACCTGTTCGGCTGAGAGTCTCAAACATGTTGTAATAAACGCCCTTTTGAGCCATGAGTTCACGATGATTCCCTGTTTCCACGATGTTTCCGTGTTCCAGAACGATAATGCGGTCGACATTGGTAATAGTCGAAAGCCTGTGTGCAATTATGATACAGGTCCGACCTCTGGCCACTTTATCCAGGGATTGTTGTATTATTCTTTCCGTGTTCGTATCGATATTCGCCGTAGCTTCATCGAGTATCAATATAGCAGGATCAGCTAGAATTGCTCTCGCAAGGCAGACT
>DUFA01000069.1 GCA_011191975.1 Dehalococcoidia bacterium | reverse complement strand
CGGCTGTCAGGGAGAACATTCCCATCCTGGTTGTAGTTATCAACAACTCGGTCCTCGGTGGTTATAGCCGGATGCACGCCGTCGCTTCCGAAAAATACAACTTGAACAAACAATCTGGCGAGTATGCCGGCGTTGCCCAGAGCCTGGGTGGTTACTCTGAGAAGGTGGAAAAGCCCGAGGATGTAATCCCTGCTATCAAGAGGGCGAAAGAAAAAGTCGATAGCGGCCAGGCGGCGTTGCTTGAGATAATCACAGCGGAAGAACCTACCTTTTCACTCTACCAGTAGGTAATAAAGTTTTTAGTTATAAAGCCCGGACCTTTTCAGGCCCGGGCTTTTACTTTTTGAGAAATAGATTCCCGCTTTCGCGGGAATGACAGAACAGAGTGGGAATGACATATAGAATTGAGAAGATGAAGTAATCTCAGGGGTCCGGGGAGCTTAAATCCCTCTCGGTGATTACCAGCAATCAATCAGGTAGCCATCTCCCTTTTATAAAGGGAGAATAAAGAGGGATTTTAAATTAAGCCTAGAGTGAATAGACAACGAAACTCGTAATAGCTCATTCTCCTACCAATTATACTTGTATCACCTTTCCATCACATACACGATAATATCGCCGACATTGGTACCGGTATTCCCGGTAATAATCAGAGAATTGCCCAATTCTGAAAACAGTGTGTTGCTGTCAAAACGTTCTATATATGAGGATATATCAATCCCTTTAATTGCTGCCGTTTCCAGTGAGTGATTATCCACTATCGCCCCGGCTACATCCGGGAGGTAATCCGAGCCGTCGGTTCCTAGGCTGGCGACAACCCATTCTCCGGGATAGTCTTTCATATATTCCATGGAAACCGCAGCGTAATGCTGGTTTCTGCCACCTCTGCCGTGGTCTTCAGGCAGAGTGGGAGTTGTTTCCCCGCCGAGGATTACCACATTATAATCTGAATATTTCCCACTGATAATCTCTGCTGCTCTCGCCCGGGCAGCGGTTGAGGTATCCCCTTTCAGTGCCGGAGTCACGATATACGGCTTGAGTTCAAGGTTACTCGCTTTTTCAGCCATCGCTTCAAGGGCAAGCATATTATCGCCTATGATATAATTCCGGCAGTTATCCAGCGTTTTCGGTGTTTCCGGAACCTGTCCCTTTCTGCCAATGTCCAGGTAGTCGAGGACACTACCGGGGATTTTCGATATCAGGTTGTATTTTTCGAGAACAGAGTATGCATTATTAAAGGTAGAGGAGTCAGGAGAAGTCGGGCCTGACGCGATAACGTCCAGGTTATTTCCTATAACATCGGAAATGATTAGTGATACCACTCGGGCGGGTTCGAAGTGTTTTCCCAGTCCTCCGCCTTTTATTTTTGAAAGATGCTTTCGCACCGTATTTATTTCATGGATTTCAGCTCCGCATTCAAGAAGCAGTCCGGTTACCGCCTGCTTGTCTTCCAGTGTGATTCTGTCGACAGGGCAGGGCATAAGCGCCGAACCTCCGCCCGATATCAGGCATATAACAAGATCATTCTCGTTAATCGAATATTTATCTTTCAGAGCAAGCATCCTGTTGACGCCATCAATACCGTTACTATCCGGTACAGGATGTCCCGCATTGATGATTTCTATTTTTTCGGTATTGTAACTGCCGCTTCCTGTCTTACAGTTAATTACACCGGCGGTGATTTTATTCGGTGGAATTATACTCTCAAGAACCTCGGCCATAAGGCCGGAGGCTTTACCGCCGCCCACTATAAATAACCTGCCGACTGAAAGATCGTATAAATCACCTTTTATAGTAAGAATTTCGTATGATTTATCATAATTTAACGATGATCTCATTATCCTAGGCGGCAGGATGCGGGAGATTCCTGCTTCAATAATATCCAGCGCCTGTTCTCTCAGAAGCGTGGTATCCAGCTCATCCCTGTTTTTTATAATCGATGCGTCACTCATATGGATTAAAGTATACATAGGCGAGGGCGAAAAGTTAAGTCTTTGTTACTGTTTTACAGGTCTAAAAATCTATCTTAAAAAGTTGAAATTTGATGATGTGATTTAGTATACTCCAGACACGGTTATTTACCAGTGTTCACCCGATAACTTAATTTTCGACTATCAGATGATCAGGGAGGGAGTATATGACTTCAGAACGAAAAGGGATAGATCCCGAGAAACTGACCGATTTCACTCTCAGAGTTCTCAATAAAGCAGGTATCCCTGAAGGCGATGCGAAGATCGCCGCTCAAATCCTGGTGGCTACCGATCTGCGCGGCATCGATTCGCACGGCGTCGGTCACCTGGCAATGTACGTCAGGAACATTCGTTCGGGGCGAACAAATCCTGATCCGAAGACTAAGATAACCAGCAATGCCGCGTCTACGGCTGTAATGGATGGAGATCGCGGTTTTGGCCTGGTGGTGGGGTATAGAGCGATGACGGAAGCAATGCGTCGGGCTGAAGAAACCGGCGCTGGATTTGTTACAGTACGTAATTCATCGCATTATGGTGCAGGCGGCAACTACGCGATGATGGCTCTCCCAAGAGATATGATAGGGATTTCTATGACAGTCGGCGGAATGGGAATGGTTGCACCGGGAAGTGTCGGACAGGGAGTTACCATTAACGTGTTAAGCGTTGCTGCCCCATCAAACCAGGAAGCCCCATTCGTGCTGGATATGGCCACAACTGTTGTAGCCGCCGGAAAGATAGAGATTGCGGCGCGTGAAGGGAAGTCGCTTCCTGAAGGCTGGGCAGTCGATAAGGAAGGTAAACCGATCACAGATCCTCGTCAATTTTACCAGGGAGGGGCTTTACTGCCGATGGGAGGGTCACCTCAGACGGGCAGTTATAAGGGATTCGGTCTCGCAGTAGCTGTCGATATCCTCTGCCGGATTCTTTCCGGGGCAGTGCCGGACCAGCAGTATGGCGGCAGCCATTTCTTCGGTGCGTTGAGGATCGATGGATTTATGCCTGTGGATCAATTTAGGAAAGCAATGGATGGTATGATACAGCAATACCGGGAGTTACCGAAAGCTCCGGGTATTGACAGGATATATATTTCCGGAGAAGTTGAACAGGAAATTGAGAAGAAGCGTAGAGCGGAAGGTATTCCTCTGCATCCGGCTATAATCAAGTCGCTCGAGGACATAGCCAACGAGTTAGGCGTAGAATACGACCTATAAGTATTTGTGTAGAAAAATTATTTAAGGAGGTGTTCCGATGGCGAAGTACAAAGTTTATGGATTTGCTAAACTGAAACCCGGCTCAATGGAGCCTGAGATCGGTGAATTTAAGAAGGCAGGTGTCGATGTAGAAGTAGTCGAACTCAAACTTTCGGGTGAAGATGATTTGATAGAAAAGGTTAAAGATGCCGATGCAATTATGGGTGGCCACATGTTTAACCGTCGCGTTATCGAAGCGCTTCCGAAGTGCCAGATGGTTATTACCTATTCGGTGGGCTATGACGGAATCGATGTCGAAGCTGCTACCGATAACGGCCTGATAATCTGTAATAATCCTGCCTCGGAATGGTGCGTTGAAGAGGTATCTAACCAGGCTATCGCCTTACTTCTTGCCTGCGCCAAGAAACTGGTGATGCAGGACACACTAGTCAAGCAGGGCAAGTGGAGGGAAGCCAAGCAGGTACTGACACCAATGGGTGGTATACACGACGAAACACTGGGGTTGATAGGCTGCGGGGCGATCGCCCGTATGGTGGCCAGAAAAGCTCAGGTATTCGGCTTGAAGTGCATCGGCTACGATCCATACCTTGATAAATCGATTGCCGATGAATATGATATAGAGCTTGTCGATCTGCCGGATGTGATGAAAAACTCTGACTATATTTCGGTTCACACTCCCCTCTCCGATGAAACCTATCACCTGGTGAGTGAGAAGGAATTTTACCTCATGAGGCCGACCGCTTATTATATCAACACTGCCCGGGGTCCGGTGACCGATGAAAAAGCGCTGATAAAGGCACTCCAGGAGAAGAAAATTGCCGGGGCCGGACTGGATGTGTTCGAGCAGGAACCGACACCTCCGGATAATCCTCTGCTAACACTGGACAACGTAATTGCTATACCTCATTCGGCATCGTACTCTGATGCCGCCCTTGATGCCCAGCCACTTAACCCGGCGCGGGAAGTTGCCAGAGTATTGAAAGGATACTGGCCGAGGAATGTTATCAATCGTGGTGTGACACCGAAGAAACCGTTGAAGAAAGAAGAATAGACAGGCTGCTGAGAGTAGACTTTTTATTGAAATTGAAAAACGGGTAGCGCAATCGTGTTACCCGTTTTCTTGCTCGTAATCGTGGTTGGCGACCAGTCCCCAGTCTCCAATCGGCCAGACTGAAATCCAGGCTTTTCCGATTATATCTTCCTTCTTGAGTGTCCAGCCGGTGCGTGAATCACTGCTGTTTACCCGATTGTCGCCCATGACGAAGTATTCGCCTTCCGGGATGATGTCTCCTTCGTAATCTCTCGAGGCTGGTCTGGTAATATACGGTTCGTTCAGTTCGATCAGTGAACCATCTGTTTTATGAATAATCACTTTACTATTAGCGATTACGACCTTTTCGCCAGGTAGGCCAATAATTCGTTTTATAAAATCGTCCTCATCGATTTCCGGGGGTGGATGGAAGACAATGATATCACCTCGTTCAGGTTCGTGGAACCTATAAACAACCTTGTTTACCAGAAGCTGCTGCCCGTCATGAAGGGTGAAATTCATACTCGATCCTTCAACAACAAATTTCTGGATGACAAACTGCAGTACCAGAATTATTACGGCTGCAACTACAAGGACTGTGATTGTATCACGAATGAAAGTTTTAATTTGGGAGGATTTCTCTTGTTCTTCCATAATTACGCTGGCATTTATTATACTTTATCCCGTACTCACTTACCAGCAGTATATATAACGGTTAAATGAGGGTTTTGTTACCTTTATTCTCTGTAAAACGATTTTTAATTGGCACTATGGAGTAGTAAAGTGGTCAGCATTCACAACTGGAATCACTTGAAGGTTAATTTATCAGGATCATCGGTACAAAAAGATGAGATTACTAGTTCACTAATATCCAGCCTTTGTTGCACGCATTTTCCACGTAGTGATAGAATGACCGTAAGATGGATTATATGCAGCAGGCTATATCGCTGGCAAAACTGGCATTAGGACAGGCAAGTCCTAATCCGGCGGTTGGAGCTGTCATTGTCAGAGATGGGGAAATAGTTGGACAGGGGTACACACAGCCGGCCGGTTCCTCCCATGCTGAAGTGATGGCTTTGAATCAAGCGGGAGAAAAAGCCCGTGGCAGTGTGATGTACGTTACCCTCGAACCCTGCAGTCACCAGGGAAAGACGCCCCCCTGTACAAAGGCTATTATCGAAAATGGGATATCTGAAGTACATATGGCTATGATAGATCCTAATCCGAAAGTGTCAGGCCGGGGTGAAGAACAACTGGTGAGAGAGGGTATTAAAACATACGTGGGCGAGATGGAAGAAGAAGCCCGTGAGATAATAGAAGCGCATGTTAAGTATATTACCACCGGAACACCTTTTGTTACGGTGAAATTTGCCTCGAGTCTGGACGGTAAGATCGCCACGAGGAGTGGTGATTCCCGATGGATAAGTGGAGAAGAATCCAGGAAATACGTTCATTATCTACGTTATATCCACGATGCCATAATGGTAGGTGCCAATACTGTGATTGAAGACGACCCTCGTCTTACCTGCCGGTACGCAGGCAAAGGCGGAGAAGTGAAACGGCAGCCACTTCGGGTAATTGTAGATGGCAAAGGGCGTACATCAGCATTAGCGAACGTATTCAATGAATCGGGAAAAGCTCTTCTTGTGGTAGATAAAAAGATTGATAAAGAAAAGAAGGCCGCATTCTCCGGTGTTAACGCTGAATTGATAGAATTATCATCGAAGGATGGAGTTATCGATCTTAGAAAGCTGATGAAAAATCTGGGAGAACGCGAGATAACCAGCATCCTGGTTGAAGGAGGTGGTATTCTTCAAGGTTTGCTTTTCGACCAGGGACTGGTAGACAAAGTTATTGCTTTCATATCACCGGTAATTATCGGCGGGAAAGACGCCGTTACTACGATTGCCGGTAAAGGTGTTGAAAAGATGACGGACGCTTTCAGGCTTGAGCGTGTTTCCACTGAACGATTCGGCGATGATATCATGATAAGCGGATACGTCGGAAAACGTAAGGGGTAAGTGAATCCACCCAAGGATGAGTTAAATTCCTTTTTGAAGTATAATTAAAGTACCTGTCTGTATCTTCCAATAATGGGTAAAATGTTTACCGGAATAGTCGAAGAAATCGGAAAAGTAATATCTGCCAGTGAAAATAAGCTGTCAATATCGGCTGGTAAGGTTGTCCCCGGGCTGAAACTCGGTGACAGTGTAGCCGTCAACGGCGTCTGCCTGACAGTAACAGCACTGACAGCCGAGGCTTTTTCTGTCGATGTAATGCCGGAAACCTCTGAGAGATCGAATATTGAACTCCTGAAGGTAGGAGACAAAGTCAATATAGAACCGGCTCTTACGCTGGGAGGTCCGATGGGCGGACATCTTGTCCAGGGACATATTGATACGACTGGTAAAATCGTTTCAATGAAATGGCAGGGAAAGGCTATGATCGTCGGTATTGAAGCTCCACCTTCGGTGATGCGTTATATCGTCGAGAAAGGTTTTATCAGCGTTGACGGAATCAGCCTTACCATAGTGAAGAAAGACAACACCTCCTTCAATGTGTCCGTGGTTGCTTTTACCCGGCAAAATACCACACTGGGTGATCGTAAGGTTGGAGACATCGTTAATCTTGAAATAGATATTATCGCAAAATACGTGGAGCAATTTACTAAGCCCCAGGATAAAGGGATCACGACCGATTTCCTGGCTGAACACGGTTTTCTGGTAAGCTGATTTGTATCATAAAGAGGGTTATTATGGCACTGGCAACAATAGAAGAAGCAATAGAAGATATTAAAAACGGAAAGTTCGTTATAGTAGTGGATGACGAGGACAGGGAAAACGAAGGTGACTTCGTTATGGCTGCTGAAAAAGTGACTGCTGATTCGATAAACTTCATGGCTGTTCACGGAAGAGGGCTGATCTGCATGCCGATGACCGGCGTGCGACTGGATGAGTTGAAAATACCGATGATGGTGGAACGCAATACTGCCGTACTGGGAACAGCTTTTACGGTGTCAGTGGAAGCCCGTGAAGGTACGACTACCGGTATATCGGCAGGGGATAGAGCTCAAACCGTACAGGTACTGGTTGATTCTGCGACAAAACCGGAAGATATCCTGATGCCGGGGCACATGTTTCCCCTGCGGGCAAAAGAAGGCGGCGTACTGGCACGTGCCGGACAGACGGAGGCTACAGTTGACCTGGCAAGGCTCGCCGGATTGTATCCGGCGGGAGTATGCTGCGAAATAATGAACGAAGACGGCACGATGGCGAGAATGCCGGAGCTTGAGGTTATTTCTAAAAAACTCGGCGTCAAGATAGTCAGCGTTGCTGACCTGATTGCATATCGCAGGCGCCACGAGAAACTGGTACACCGGGTGGCGGAAGCGAAGCTTCCGACAAAGTTCGGCGATTATACCGCTATAGCCTATAAAAGCGATATTGATCCCAATGAACATGTTGCCCTGGTGATGGGTGATATCACCTCGCCGGAACCAGTGCTGGTACGTGTCCACAGTGAATGCCTGACCGGCGATGTACTGGGCAGTATGCGCTGCGACTGCGGTGAGCAGTTGCAGATTGCCATGCAGAGAATCAGCAAGGAAGGCCGCGGTGTCATTCTTTATATGAGGCAGGAAGGAAGAGGTATAGGTTTCCACAATAAGTTACGGGCTTATGAGTTACAGGATAACGGACTTGATACGGTGGAAGCGAACATCGCTCTTGGTTTTGCTCCTGATCTGCGTGAATACGGTATCGGCGCCCAGATTCTGGTGGACCTTGGACTGCATGAGATCAGATTTTTAACCAACAATCCTAAAAAAATTATCGGCTTCGAAGGTTATGGATTGAAGGTTGTAGAACAGGTGCCGGTAGTCGTCTCTCCCAATCCTCATAACATCAGCTACCTCGAAACAAAGAAGAATAAAATGGGCCATCTCCTGGAGATACCGCGACTTGACGACTAGTATATAATAAACCTCATAACAAGGAGGAATATATGGGAAAATTATACGAAGGTTCTCTGGTAGGCAAAGGATTGAAATTCGGGATCGTTGTTTCCCGTTTCAACGAATTTATCACAAACAAACTGCTTTCCGGGGCGCAGGATGCGCTGAAGCGACACGACGTCGCGGAAGAAGATATCGATATCGCCTGGGTGCCGGGAGCATTCGAGATTCCCGTTGTAGCCAGGAAGATGGCGCAGAGTAACAAATATAACGCAGTGATCTGCCTTGGGGCGGTGGTACGTGGTGCGACACCGCACTTCGAGTACGTGGCTGCGGAAGTATCCAAGGGCATTGCCAAGATAGGCCTGGAGACCGGTCTGCCGGTTACTTACGGCGTTGTGACTGCTGATACTCTGGAACAGGCCATAGAGCGTGCAGGAACCAAGGCCGGGAACAGGGGCTTTGACGCCGCCGTCGACGCCATTGAAATGGCTAACCTGATGAAGAACATCGGTTAGATACTGATAAAAAGAAGTTCAGGGAGATACCGAGATAAGTTTAATCTACCTTGTAAACGGTATCTCCTCTTCTCACCCTGTCGGGAACTTTCACGCCGACCGATACACCTGCTCCGGCTTCCTCTACATTTACATTGTTAATTTGCATTGAGTCAATCGTCATTACGAGGTCTGTCGTGTGACCTTTAATGTGGATGGTATCGCCATTTTTCATAGTTCCTGTCAGATCTATACCGGCAACGACCGGTCTGGCGAAGAAGTCTGATACTTTACCTATCTCTACCTCTGCCATTTGAGTACCTCCCTTGTATTCTGTTGATACTGGTGAGTTCTCGTGTGTATGCCAGTATATGCCAACTCCGTTCGCAAATCAAGAGTATGAGTTACTGATAATTCGTGTGTTTTGACATCGCACGCCCTCTCACCTATAATGATACCGATTTAAACGTACGAGGTATTGTTACTTGGACGAACCCGATGTCTCCGAGATGGAGAAGGAGATACAGCGTCTCCAGCAGCAGCTGGATATGCTGGATAATCGCCTGGATAATATAGATTCCATGGTCACCGCTGTTGCCGAGCGTGTGATGAGTCAACTTGTTACTCTTAATATTACATGCCCTCACTGTCGAAAAAATATAGAGATAGCTGTCGTGGGTAACCAGAGACCAACCCGGTAATTAGATCAAAAATCGGATAACTTTAAAAGAGAGCCACTGATGTTTTCACGGGAACCAGGTGGCTATTTTCGTTGTATGCATATTCAGGTAGGAATGGGAATAGATGCTTGAAACAGTAATCATAGCCGTATATTTTACTGTTATGATCACGATTGGAGTCTTTAGCCGAAGGAAAGCGAAGGAAGCCGATGACTTCTTCGTCGCCGGCAGGAAAGGATCAACGCTGTTCATCACCGGTTCACTACTGGCGACGATAATCGGCGGCTCCGCCATCATGGTGACGACCAAACTGGGATTTATCCAGGGAATAACCGGTATCTGGTGGCTTCTGGTAGGGAGTATCGGGTTGTTGGTGCTGGGAATCTTTCTTGCCCGGAAGGTAAGAGAACTTGGTCTTTATACATTGCCTGAACTGGTTGAGACACAGTATAACGCACGTGCCGGCTTCGCAGCATCCATTTTGATAGTGATAGCCTGGATAGGGGTAATCGGAGCTCCGATCATTGCCGCCGGCTCTATTATGGATGCTATTGGTATTGGCTATACCCAGCTGTGGATAGTCGTCTTCGCGGTCGTGTTCGTAGTGTATACAATAATCGGCGGCCAGCTTGCAATCATTCGCACCGACTCAATTCAGATCCTGATAATATTCGTCGGTATTATCATCAGTGCTGTCACGGTACTGATCAAAGTGGGTGGGATCGGAGGGCTCAGGGATTCGCTTGGGTCCGAGCAATTTTCTTTCCCACTGAGTTCGCAATTTGACGGTTACGAACTGGTGAAACTACTGCTGGTGGTCGGTCTTGCGTATGTCGTAGGACCTGACATGTACTCGAGAATATTCTGTGCCAAAGATGTCGGGACGGCCAGGAGATCAGCATTCTGGACAGCCCTGCTTATCATACCGGTTGCCGTGGGGATAGTATTGATAGGGATGGGGGCTTCTGCCCTGTATCCTGAAATATCATCGGGACAGGCTTTTCCTGTGGTTATCAGGGAAGTATTGCCGCCGTTTCTCGGCGGTATAGTCCTGGCGGCTTTATTATGCGCCTTCATGTCTTCAGCCGATACCACACTTATCACCGCCGGGACGATCCTTTCAGTGGATATAGTTGGCAAACTGAAGCCTGGCTTGGATAAGAAAAGACTCCTGGTCATCTCCCGCTGGAGTATCGTGGTGATGGGTGCGGCGGCACTACTACTAGCCCTGTACCTGCAGAATATCGTGGACGCGATTCTTTTCGCCTATACCGTATATACCGGTGGGGTGATAATACCGGTACTGGCGGGATTTTACCGGGACAGGCTCAAGGTTACTCCGTCTGGGGCAATAGCAGCTATCATCGGTGGCGGCACGGCGGCATTGATCAGTAAGTTGTTTGACATAAAATACCTTGACGTCATCAGCCTCGGCATATCTTCAGTGCTGCTTTTCGTAATAAGTTACCTGGAGACAAGGTTGAAGAAAAATTAAGTTATTTGTCCAGGTGATGTATATTCCTCGTCATCCCGTACTTGATACGGGATCCATGAGACTGACGAAACGCTAGATCTAACATCGAGAAAGCAGCATATTTCTTGTATGTAATTACTGGATTCCAGCCTGAATCTATCCTGAATTAATCAGGGCTGGAATGATAAATAACGTAATAGTCACGGAAATCTATAGCAGTGACTCGGGGTTTTACCTTAGTTTGATTGACTGTAGAGGGGACATTTGCTAGAATAATCATGCTGCGTGGGCGGTTAGCTCAGTTGGTTAGAGCACTGCGTTGACATCGCAGAGGTCACTGGTTCAAATCCAGTATCGCCCACCATATTGATTCCGCAACGGTTGACCAAGAACTCACCACGAGCCATAATAGTCCTGAACTTTCCCTGGTACGGCAGCTGCTGGAACAGCTGCTCGGTCCGGAAGGGAGGAGGATGATGGCACTGAAGGACAAGCCCAACGAGGAACTCTTCCGCCTCTACGACGATGACCTAGTTCTACGCCTCAACAACGAAAAAAACCTGCGTGACACCCGCAACCGGCTGTCCGAGTTCCAGGAGCTGCTGGGAGGAGCGCCCCCGACCGTTGAGGCTGCCAAGGCGTACCTGATCCGGTATGCCAATCATGCACCCCGAACCCGGTACCGCTACACCCAGATGATCGGAGCGTTCATGAAGTGGTACGGGCAGCCCCTGACCGATGTGAAAGTGAAGATCCCTAGGGATCTGCCGGCTTATATCGATGACGAGGATATCGAGAAGCTGCTGGATGTGGTCGATAAGAAGCGGAGCCACATGGATACGGTTGAACGGGATCGACTTCT
>DUFA01000068.1 GCA_011191975.1 Dehalococcoidia bacterium | reverse complement strand
CGGAGCAGAGATAGTTTTTTGGCCTTCAGCCTTTGCCGGAGGCAAGGCTGTTAACACAAAGGCATGGCAGAATAAATATGTAGTGGTATCCAGTACCAATAAGGACACTGCCAAAGTATGTGACGTTTCAGGCGAAATGATTGCTGCAACCGGTCGATGGAGTGACTGGATTTGTGCACCGGTGAACTTGGAAAAGGCATTCCTGCATACTTGGCCTATCTGCCGGCGTTTTAATGACGTTCAGGCAAAGTACGGCCGAAAGATTCGCATCAAAACTTTATATGAAGAAGAATGGACCATCATTGAAAGTCGTTCCCAAGACGTCAAGATTGCTGATGTACTTAAGGAATTCGATTTCCAGACCTACGAAGATTACATTAAGGCATCTGGCAGGTTACAAAGGAAAAATCGTGTTTGATAATCAATCAAAAGCAATCATTTTGTGAGCCTTACTCTCGATTATTCTGTTAAACATTTCAAGTATGACAAGGGCCGTATCTTCTCGCCTTTTTGTACTACACACGCTACTGTTTTCTTGTCATTTATACCGAATCTAATATACTTATTCATGATGGATTCCCATAATGTATATTATTATGGCTTTAGAAAGAAGCCCAAGTATTGTAACCAACCTAAGAGACTTCGGTCACATAGTTTCACCCAGATAATACATGATGGATTTTAACAGGAGACTAGAATGAAAACACATATTGAAAAACGAAAAGTGACAATGTTTTTATTGCTCTTACTTCTTTGGACACAAAGCTCTTGTGTGGAAGAAGACATGAGATCCCATCATGATAACCGCATTGCTTTGGAAAAACCGGATAAAAACTCATATCGTCATGATCCCGACAATCACGCCATAGGAATTGCTAGCGAGAACACCACGATATTTACAGTGTTTACTTCACGTGGTTGTGGTTGTACAGGTTCCGGAGGTGCTCCACAGACTTTTACAACAAATAAACAGGTTGTAGATGCCCTTCAGAAGGCATGCAATGGAGTAGATTTCATCGTATGGGAAGGCGCACGCAGTGCTGCATATGATGAAGTGCAAACCAATAAAGAACGTTATAATGGAGTACTTATTTTCGGAAATATAGATAGAGATTACAGGCTGGCATTCACCGGCTTACCTACCATCGTTGTATATAATCTCTTTGAGTTTATGAATATCCCCTACAACCTTTTTGCTACCGGGAAGTTTCCAGATGATGCGATACTCAAGGGAGGCACTGACTACAAAGACACGAAAATCTTAACCGCTCAACTGGATAGAAGGAATCTTTGTGATCCCTCTGTGAGTGAAAAGATGTTCAAAGATCTGGTCTACAAGATCAAACTGATTAAGGTTATTCAAGATCTTAGAAAGACCAGAATATTAATGTTGACGAGTGGAATAAATGATATTATTGCCAGTGTAAACTACAGAGGGGATTTCAATCAATCGTTTCCTCAGGATCATAATAAGCTTTATACTCGAAATTTCAAGGAATTGTTAGGTGTAGAGATTGTCCGGGTAGAAGCCGAGGAATTCTACGAGCTATTCAGAAAAATGGATATCAGCAAAGCAGAAGAAATTGCTGAAGAATGGATCAAAGGTGCACGCTGGGTAGAAGCGTCAAGGGTAGAGATAATAAAATCAGCTAGGGCTTATCTTGCTATTGATACTTTAAGAGAAAAATATAATTGCAATGCAGTGTCAACTCATATTAGGTCAGTTACTGGAAGCGGGAAGCTTGAAGATCGATTCAATCCTGGTATAGGTTTAGAGCTTGGTTTTAAAACCAGGGGAATACAGGCTGTTTGTCAGAATTATCCGGATATATTAATCAGTCAGGTTTTAGCATATTTGTTGACCGGCAGGCCAAGTATGCTCGGGGATGTCATATATGACATTGATAACTCTGTAGAAATTGTTCTGCATTGCGGCATACCCATCAATCCCTATGGAGATGAACGTCGGATTCCTTATACTATAAGGACCCATGCAGAAAGCCCAGTAAGAGATATACCCGAAGAACCAGGTTCTTCTACCGGTCTGACAGCAGAGTGGCCTGCGGGTGAACCTGTTACTTTTTGGGAGATTCATTCCCTGAATCGGAAAATAAGACTGCACACGGGTGAAGTACTGAATGGTCACGCTATATATACGGGTGGTGAAGACTTAGACGATGTAATGTGTACGGCAAAGATAATAGCTATGCTTGATGCTAAAAGAATACGGGATCAGCACATGCCTT
Organism: Dehalococcoidia bacterium; assembly: GCA_011191975.1. Lineage (GTDB taxonomy): Bacteria > Chloroflexota > Dehalococcoidia > Dehalococcoidales > UBA2162 > MGML01. Next base: position 448 of record DUFA01000068.1, on the reverse strand, counting down.
ATTTATATGGAATTCATACCAATGTAACACTTGGTGATTTGAGACAGAAAATCAAAGACATTGCTGTTTTGCTGGGTTTTGATGTGATAGAATCAGATAAATAAAGTTTTAAGGGACATTCCCCCTTTTGGCCGTTAAATTATTCTATCAATCGTTCGTTTCAATTTCAAGCACAATTTCTATAAAGACGATACAGGAAGCAACCTCTTTCAGAAGCTGAAAAACACCCTGATTTTCAGGGCTGAGTAGGCCGAGGGAATTTCACCCTCAGCCCCTCTCTTCATATCTTCAGAACCGGACGTGAGCCTCTCGACTCATCCAGCTCCTATCATTCAAACCATATATCACCATATGGTTCTGCTACCTCCAATGACTCCTCCGGTCATAAACAGTTGGTCAATTAGCTGCTGCTTTTCCTTTACGAGCTTTCTTTCTCTCAGACTTCTCT
>DUFA01000067.1 GCA_011191975.1 Dehalococcoidia bacterium | reverse complement strand
TGAGTCTAGCATTTCGTATGGTGCAAGTCAACGAACATGTTGTGTAATAATTATACGTGATTAGCACATACCATAATCAGGAGGAAATGATGCGTAAAGAAGGCACATTTAAAGGTCTGGGAGAGCTTCAACTCTATTATCAATGCTGGTTGCCGTCGAGCGAATCAAAAGCGATTTTAATGGTGGCTCATGGATTCGCCGAACACAGCGGACGGTATAGCCATGTCGCTGGATACTTTGTCGAAAGGGGGTACGCAGTATACGCTCTCGATCATCGCGGACACGGGAGATCAGAAGGTGAACGAGTCTACGTCGAGCACTTTTCCGATTATGTTGATGACTTAAAGACGTACTACGATATTATCCGAAGAGATAACCCCGGGAAAAAGATATTCATTGTGGGGCATAGTATGGGTTCAGCAATAGCTCTTCTCTATACCGCCAGATACCAGGATGAGTTGGCAGGTATGGTTACTTCCGGCGGAGGGATTAGCAGTGGTGATGAACCACCTCAACCTCCGCGACCTGACGATCAACCTTTACCTACCGATTTCTTAAGTCGGGATCCTGCTGTCATAGAAACTTATGTGAATGACCCTCTTGTGTATCGTGGACCGGTACCCACCAGGTTAGGCGGAATGATGGCCGATATCGCGGAAGCGGTACCGCTCATTAAAATTCCTGCATTAATAATGGCCGGTAACGCTGTTGCTGACGGCGCGCGCAGCAGAACCCTGTTCGAGAAACTGGCATCAATGGATAAAACGCTTAAAGTATATGACGGGCTGCGTCATGAGATATTCAATGAACCGGAACAACTTCAGGTATTCGGCGATCTGGAAGCCTGGCTCGAAGACCATCTAGAGCAGAATGATGGATAATATCAAACTAGATACCGCACTTAAGTAAGGTATAGTAAATGTATTTATATCATATACAACATGAAGTTTGCATAACCTATTGACTAATACAACAAGTGAATAGTTGCTTCCGGAATAAGCAGACCATCTACAAAAAGCATTATTCTTTACCACCAGGAGACCTGAAAGTGATGCGAATCCATGTGGATGTAAAACGGGCATTAATATATCCGTATTACATTCATAAGGTAGAAAGGAGAGGAGACAATGAGCGCGAAAACCCAGATAGTGTTAGCCGTGGGAGATATTTATTTACATGGCACTCCGCCGGCTGAGCCACTTTTTATCAAAACTGCCCCTGTTTTAGAGTCGGCTGATATTGCCCTCGGTCACGGGAAATGCATGTTCACCTCAAGGGGTGTCAACACCTTTGCCGATATGGGACTGGCTCAGGTAGGCGAGAGGTTTGAAATTCCGGGTGCCGATCCGCGCAATATAGCTGCTTTAGATTATGCAGGCTTTGATATAATCACCCTTGCCAATTGTCATTGCTGGGATGCCGGTGACCCGGGTATTGAAGATACAGTTGCCGGCCTTCAACAATATAACATCGCCCATTGCGGAGTAGGGATGAATATCGACGAGGCCAGACGCCCGGCGATAGTCGAGCGTGACGGGATACGGTACGGTTTCCTGTCGTATAACTGCACAGGTCCGAAGGGTTCATGGGCGCTCCCGCAAAAAGCGGGATGTGCTTATGTGCATGTCCTCGCTGCTTACGAATTGGATGTTCCCATTATAGGCGGTTATCCTACCACTTACACCTTCGCCGAACCGGGAAAGCTGAAGGCTATGGAGGACGATATTCGGAAGCTGCGACCGCTTTGTGATGTCCTTGTTGTGTTTTTCAGTAAGGGGATAGGCTTTTTACCGGTCAAGCTGGCGATGTATGAACAACAGGTATCCTACGCAGCTATCGATGCCGGAGCCGATCTGATCCTGGCATCACATGCCCATATACTGAAAGGCATCGAACAGTACAACGGAAAATGGATCTTTCATGGGCTGGGAAATTTCGTCATCAGTACAGATGAAACAACCGTTCAGGGTGAGGTTCAGGATCGGAAGTTCGTTAAAGCACACGGCGGTCCTTTCTTCTTCGAACGCGGCGGTAAAGAATCGCCGTTTCCTTATTCCCCTGAACAGGAACTGACAATCATTGCTAAATGTAGGGTACAAGATGGACATATTGCCCAGGTGAGTTATCTTCCCTGTCTTGCCGGGCAAAACAGCACCCCGGAGATACTCAAGAATGATGAAAAGGGGCAGCAAGTATTCGAGTATATGGTAAATATCACCGAAGGAGCCGAGTTAAATGCCCGCTATGAGTGGGATGGCGACGAGGTGGTGATATATACATAAGCTCAACAACTAAGCAGGAATTTATCTAAGGTGAAGATAATTCTTGAAGAAACCCAATAACTCAAAATGTGACATTTTTCACTCCGAAACAAAAAGGAATCAAGTAGTTCTTACGCACATATAGTCATCCCGATGTTTGTCCCATCATGCGTATAGCTATTTAATACCATTCGAATACTTAGTGACCAGATTTCCGTAATTATTCCGGTCGTACCTTTTTCCTGCAAACAACTAAAAAGAAGATAACTATAATATGGTGTTTCATCATTGACTCTCATCTTCAAAAAGGATAATATCTAGCATTATTGGTGCGTTTCTGAAATAAGAATGGACGAAGTACACGGAAAGATACAACGAGCATTAAAATAGAAAGCTAAGATACTCGACCTCAACGGGCAAGGACTGACTGAGTTACCGCCAGAGATAGGTCAACTTACCAATCTTACTGAACTTGATTTAGGGGGTAATGAACTCACCGAATTATCAGCCGAAATAATGCAGCTAAAAAATCTAACTCATCTTGATCTTAGCTATAACAAACTGACCGAGTTGCCAGCTGAAATAGGACAGCTAAGCAAACTTTCTGAACTTTATCTTACGGAAAACAAACTCAGCGAGTTACCAGCTGAAATAGGGCAATTAACCAATCTTACTAAACTTTATCTTTTCATTAACCAATTTACCAAGTTACCAGACGAAATGGGACAGCTGGAAAATCTTACCAG
>DUFA01000066.1 GCA_011191975.1 Dehalococcoidia bacterium | reverse complement strand
ATAGCCTCCACCTGCGTGATGGCCGTTTCACCCAGCTTCATGATCGAGCCTTTGCCAAACCGTTTCTCAATCTGGCCAATGGCTAACTCCAGTGCTTTTCCTTTTTCTGTGGTCATACTCGTCTTAAACTAATGATAACACACTAAAACAATGGTAACAACGCAATTATGTAATTCAGATAATACCGTGAAAATTGTTTCAGATATAATACAAGAACTTTTGTTCTATGTCAATACCCCCTGCCACCGTAGGGTGGGTGCCAGCCCACCAACTGTCATTGCGAGTTTCAGCGTCGACAGCCGAACCGCGGCAATCTATATAAATCATTCCCCTGTCCCCCGTTCGTCCTGAGCCTGTCGAAGGACGAACCTTCTTTCCGTATGCCATTCCCGCGACCTGTCCCGTACTTTAGTCGGGAAGGCGGGAATCCACATCTCTTGACAGATTACCATATAGATGCTATTTTAGGATAGAATCACGATGAGAGGCCAACCAAAGGGTTCCGTCCCGCGGTAATGCCTCTCTTTTTTTTATATTCTATATTCAAGTTTTTTCCTGAGATCATTCATATAGACCAGATGCTGCCTGAGCTTCCTGAACAAAGATGAGTATTTCCTTTTATTGGGGTATCATCAGGTGTAACAGCTTATCCTCTTTGATCAGGTATTCCACCAGGCAGTAAAAATCACCATCTCCTGTTACGATCAACGCTTTATCGTAATTCGGATACTCTATCATAGTGTGCAGTACAAGCTCGGCATCGACGTTACCTTTTACTCGCCCGGCAGGTAATTGAAGCGTAGGTTTGAAAACGACTATGTATCCCTGTTTCTGGAGGTTGGTATAAAGAGAGTGATTTTCCGGCACGTACCCGATGAAAAGGAAAGCCTGTTGAATCGAGTATTTGTCTCTGAGATATATCCTGAAACGGGCGAAATCAAGCATCCACCCCTGATCTCGAATAGCCAGGTTCAGGTTCTGGCTGTCTATAAACGCGAAATTGTTGTACCTCGGCATGATATCCAATATTATCCATAAATGAACTAAAGAAGTCAACCTGCACAGAGACAGAGTCTTTCGTAACCGAGGGAGAGGTAAAAAAAGAGAAAAGTATTGTACAAATAGAGAAAAACCAACTTTTAAGAAGATTCTCTGGATCCCGATTTTCATCGGGATGGTAATGTGAAGGATTACTTCCCACCGTTCCCATTCCCTCCCCCGTCCCCTTGCCCACTCAAGTAATCGTCCTGCACCACCAATAAACCAACTATGACTGCATTAAATGCTATTTTCGAAAATCTCCTCTCTTTTTTAAGGAGAGGAGATTAGTCGTAACAGAGGTGAGGTTAAGAAGAAAAAGACTGGTGTAATTTATTGAGATTGCTACGGTTCGCCTGTAGACGGCGAATCTCGCAATGACAGAGTGTGGCGGATTGCCACGGGCTTCGTCCTTGCAATGACGGAAGTGGGTTCATCCTTCGACAGGGTCAGGACGAGCGGGAGAATGACAGCTTAGCGGTAAAAAGCTAAAGTATCTCCGCTGCATCAGTGATATTGATCTCAAGCATCTTGATGCTGGACAGGATACGGTCAACATTTTTATCCACCGATTGGTTCCCGCCGGACATTGCCTTCAGTTCCAGGACTTCTTTCCTGATAAGGGCGATTTTCCCGGCCATTTCTTTTATCTTATTTACATCAGTAGTCACTTTTCAGTACTCCTTGTAAAAGCAGCATTCTTCCTGTTAATGCGCGTCCTTGCGCAGGTCTTTAAATCTCTTCGCCTTCAGGTCGTATCGCGGCAGCGAGCCGTACTCGTGGAATTCAAGGTTGTAGCCGAGTCCGGTCTTTATCCTGAGCTGGTCGATCAGCGTCTTCCTGACACTTTCCTCGTTGCCTTCCTGTCCCGGAACCAGCTCCAGTCTTAGGGAGATATCATCAAGGTCGCCTTTCTTGGTGACGATAACCTCATATTCATCACCGAGCTGGGGAATGCTTCTCACCACTTCCTCGATGGAAGTCGGAGCCAGGAGTACTCCTTTTACCTTGGTGATATCATCGACCCTGCCGACAACGCCCCCTTTTATCATCCTGAACGTCCGCCCGCATTCGCATACGTCGGGACTCCACTCGATGATATCCTTGGAGTCAAACCTGATACACGGCTGGGCGAACCGGTCGAAGGTGGAGATTATCATCTTTCCTCTCCGGCCCGACTCGGTGATCAACTCCCCGGTGTCGATATCTTCTATTTCAACCAGGAACAGGCCTTCGTTCACGTGAAGTCCTGCCTGGAAGGTGCATTCATAACTCCAGGCGCCGAATTCGGTCGCGCCGACGTGATCGTACACCTTGCATCCCCAGGCTTCTTCCATCCGTTTCTTGGTGGTCGGTATACTGCCGCCCGGTTCGCCGGCAACGGTTATCTTTTTTATGTTCAGGTCCTTTGCCGGATCGATGCCCAGCTTGGTCCTGGCGGTGTCAGCCATTCCCAGAATATAGGTCGGAGTGGCCATCAACGCCGTGGCTCTTAACTCTTGTATCTTCAGTATCCGGGCTTCGGTATTCAGTACACCACCGGGTACGACCTCGCATCCCAGCTTTTCGGCTCCGTAGTGTCCCATCCAGTAGGCGATGGCGGTGTGATAGCCGAACGGTATGAACACCCTGTCGGTGTTCCGGTACCCCTGGGCGTATAAGATGTAAGCCCAGGTTTCCGCGCACCAGTCCCAGTCCTGCCAGGTGTCGGGCTGAAATACCGGCTGGCCGGTCGTTCCGCTAGTCTGGTGGTACACAGTGACATCCTCGAGTGGTACCGAGAGTATTGTGCCGTAAGGGAAAGGGTCTCGATTCTGTGCATCCCTAAGAAGCGACTTTTCCATCTGGGGGACTTTCCGGATGTCATCATAGGTGTTAATATCACCGGGTTCCAGGCCGGCCTTTTTGTATAGTTCATGGTAGAAAGGTGAATGATCATAAGCCCAGGTCAGTATTTTCCGGAATTTTTTCAAGTGCAGTTCTCTCAGCTTATCCTGAGGAAGGGTCTCCAGTATCGGGTTCCAGTATACATCAGAATTAGCCATACAACGTCTCCTGTCTATAGAGCACTAATCTACACTTTAATAAGTAGGGTGGTGAATGTCAATAAAGATGGTTGTATTTGCATCTGGCTGATGGTACTTACCTCACCCCTGACCCCTCTCCAGCCTGGAATAACCACAATAATCACTTATGGTTCTGGCTGGAGAGGGGGGTTTTTGAGAGGGGGCTTTGCCCCCTCTCAGTTACTTATTCCCCCAATTTTTCCTGAGTGAAAATACGTTTTCAGATTTGTGGCATCTCGTTATTTTCGAGAAGACAGGGGGTAAACGCCGTATAAGACTATAGCAAGCGTGGGGTGAGTATGAACAACAACTAAGAAACATCTGTAATAGTTCCCTCTCCCCTCTGCGGGAGAGGGTCAGGGTGAGGGGCTACGCACAGATCGTTACTTTTCACCCTCACCTAACCTCTCCCGTCAAGGGAGAGGAATGTCCTCGATAATAAACATAAAATTGACGATATTAAGACTAAATGCTACACTGCCAGCATCATTACTACGGAGTTGCAACTATGATTATCGATATGGAACACCACCTGGCGACGTTTGATAAGCTTGAAAAAGGTGAGAGCGAGTCCGGTAAGGTTTGCGAGCGGTACTGGGATACAGACGGCAAGATGAAAATCAGGTCGTTCGAGGAAGCAGGACGCGCCGAATCTCACCTGGAGTTCATGGACGCCGCCGGGATAGATATCGCCCTGCTGACCACCAACCCTATTACCACCCTGGACCAGTGCCGCCGGTGGAATGATTTCTGTGCCGGCCTGGTGAATGATCATCCCGACCGGTTTGTCGGATTTGCCACGGTCCCCCCACTCGGTGGTAAACCTGCGTTTGATGAACTCGAACGTGCCGTAAAGGAACTGGGTCTTAGGGGAGTGCATATCTGGACGTGGAATGACGGACAGGCGCTGGATTCCCGTGAGATGTGGCCGTTTTATGAGAAAGCAGCCGTACTGGATATTCCGATCGATGTCCATGTCACCCTGGAGCCGCCGGGACTGGATTCCCTGCATGCGTCTTATGCCCTGTACTACGTGATGGCGCGTGAGCTCGATATGTGCTCAGCAACGCTGAAGGTATGCCTGGGCGGAATCCTCGAGGATTTCCCTGACCTTGTCATGATTATGAACCACTTCGGCGGCGGCGTTTCGGCAGTTCTCGAGCGAATGGATGCGTATATGGGATTTGTCGGACCGGGCTGTCCCAGTCTTTACCGGGGCGAACCACTGATAAGCAGGCCCTGGCGGGAATATTTCGACAAGCTGTATTTCAATATGGCAGGCAGGGAGATCGGCATGGCTGCGGTGAAAAGCGCGCTTACCAATATCAGTCCGCAGAAGCTGATGTTCGGTACCGACTGGCCGTTCAACTATGACAGGAATCCTGCCGGGGCGGCGCAGTATATCGAGGAAATTCGAAAACTCGACCTGCCAGAGAAAGAAATCGATGATATGCTGGGCGGAAATGCCGCCCGTTTGCTGGGTATCAAATAAGCATTTACCTTTCACACCTGTCGGTGCTACAATTCAGTGGAGTACTGGACGAAGGGAGATAGGACAATGACTGAAAAAGAGGTTAATTACCTGAAAGCCCTTTACTCGGTAGCCGAGGACCTGAACACGGAACGTGAGCCTGACGGCGTACTGCAGTCTATCCCGGAGGACGTTACCGAGGCGATGGGCGTAAAAGGCTGCTCTCTTATCCTGTTGTCATCCGATAAAAAGACGTTGCTCCATACCGGGACCTATGGCCTGAGCGAAGATTACGTGGGGAAAGGTCCTCTCCTTGCACAAAAAAGCATATCAGATGCTCTGCTAGGTAAAGTTGTGACTATCCTGGACTCCAAGAGCGACAGCCGGGTACAGTTCCCCGAATTGAAGGAAGGCGAGGGAATCACTTCCATATTGTCGGTTCCGATGAAATTGAGGGGCGAGATAATCGGAGTTGTCAGAGTATATACGGCAGAGAAGCACGAATTTACCGAGGATGAAGTCTATTTTGTCCAGGCAGTGGCAAACCTTGGAGCGATAGCTCTTGAAAACATAAGGTTACTGGAGACAGTAAAAAAGGACTATGACCAGTTGAGGCAGGAAATGCTTGAGTGGCGTACCTCAATGTCAGGGACACCCAGGAGTATGTGGTTCATGCGTCACAGCCGGGACCAGCATTTGCCCGGCGGTCCGGGTTCGAAATAGACACTTATCACGGCGGAAATTCTCCGCCGTGAATTGTTTTCCACCCGTTTAGATCTGTTACCGGAAAGGAGCTGCGTATGACTAACGAATATTCCCGACTGCTGACCGGAAATTCCCAGCTTGGTCCTTACCCGATGGAGAAGTTGAGGAAGGTAGAAACACCGACTACCCGGATTACGGATTCCATCGAGAGATTCGATGAAAGAGAAATGGCATTTGCACGTGCCAGGCGTGAGAGGTCCGGTTCACCACCGGTCGCAGGTTCGAATATACATGGAGCACCTACCTCTCTATCCATGACGCTGATGTCCGCTCTTGGAATGGCTGCGAATCTATCTGATACTGAACATGCCGCAGAAAAAGTGAACTTACCTGATTCTCCGGAAATTATGAGTCGGCATATCAAGAGCGCCGCTTATTTCGCTGGCGCCGACGTTGTGGGCATCTGTGAACTCCCCCAATGGGCGGTGTACAGTCATAATATGCGCGGAGAGCCTATTGAATGTAATCACAAGTATGCTATCTGTATCGTGGTCGACCAGGGCCTGGAAACGATGGAAGCCGCCGACGGCAATGACTGGATATCGGCATCGCAGAGTGGTCGAGCATACGCGATGTGTGGCTACATCGGCGGGATCGTGGCTTCCTATATCAGAGCGCTTGGTTATCCGGCTAAACTTCATTCAATCAGGGGATATGAGGTAATCGTACCTCCGCTGCTGCTCCTGTCTGGAATCGGTGAACTAAGCCGGGCAAATATCGTGCTTAATCCATTCCTTGGGCTGAGATACAAAGCTTCCGTTGTGACCACCGATCTGCCGCTTGAACCGGATAAACCGGTAGACTTCGGCTTGCAGGATTTCTGCGAGAAGTGTATGAAGTGCGCTGATCTATGTCCTTCCCGGTCAATCGACAAGGGAGAAAAGAAAATGATCAATGGCTACGAGAGATGGGAATTCAACAGCGACACCTGCATGAAATACCGGTTTTCCAATCCGAAAGGCGTTTCCTGCGGCAAATGCATCAAGGTCTGTCCCTGGAATAAGGTGGAAGGCTGGACGCACAATCTTGTTAGGTGGATGATAGACCATACGCCGTTTATGAACGGCTTTTTTGTCAAGATGGATGACCTGCTGGGGTATGGAAAACCTGATTATGATAAGAAATGGTGGTTAGATCCATAAATATATCTTATGCGACAGGATTGAACATAATCAAGTATAATATATATATAAACATATAAGTTCGTGGAGGTGTGAGAATGGCGGAGAAGAACGTGGTTGTATATTCTACCCCGACCTGACCCTGGTGCACGAGAGTGAAAGAGTATCTTTCCCAGAAAAATGTTGCTTATACAGAGTATGATGTTGCCCAGGACAAGGACAAAGCCCGGGAAATGGTGGAAAAATCCAAGCAGATGGGTGTTCCCGTAGTGATGGTCGACGATACCATCGTCGTCGGCTTCAACCAGGCCGAACTTGAAAAACTCCTGGCTGAGTAATAACAGTTAGAAAAAAAGGGCGGGATTTTCCCCGCCCTTTTTTAGTTTTACCGGTGTTTACTTACCCAGCCAGATACTTCTCGGGTTCTTTATCGAAGGCTATCTTGCAGCCTTTGGCGCAGAAGTAGTATTTCTTTCCCTTGTATTCGGAAGTTGCTACTGCCGATTTTTCCTCGATTTCCATCTTGCATACCGGGTCTATTGCCTTTGCCATTGTGTTGCCTCCACTGTTTGATTCTATTTTTACCGGCCTGTATCTCTTGAGCCGGAGTGAGTTCGTTACCACCGTGATAGAGCTTAAGGCCATCGCTGCTGCCGCAAGAATCGGGTTAAGGAAACCATAGTCGCCGAGGATAAAATGCAGCCCCGAAGGAATCCCGCCGTTGCGGAATGCCAGGTACAGCACTCCTGCCGCAACCGGTATCAGTACGGTGTTGTAGGCGAAAGCCCAGAACAGGTTCTGCTTTATCGTCCTGACGGTACGCTTACTTAAAGAAATCGCTGTAGCTATTCCACCGAGATCGCCGCTTATCAGGGTGATATCTCCCGTCTCCATTGCCACGTCTGTGCCGGTGCCTATGGCTATCCCTACGTCAGCCTGAGCAAGTGCGGGGGCGTCATTGATGCCGTCGCCGACCATTGCGACCACTCTGTGCTGTTCCTGGAGCTTCTTTACTTCTTCTGCCTTGTTCTCCGGCAGTACCTCAGCCAGGACTTGGTCGATTCCCACTTCCTTTGCAATAGCTTCAGCCGTTCGGGAATTGTCCCCTGTCACCATTACAACCTCAGCACCCATGTCCTTAAGAGCTTTCACCGAAGCGAATGCATCCGGCTTCAATGTATCGGCGAGTGCTAATAGACCTTCGACCTTTCCGTCAGTTCCCAGGTACATAACCGTTTTACCTTGATCACGGAGTCTTTCCGCTTCTTCATTAAATCCGTTAAGCGACAGTTTCTTTTCATTGATCAGCCTGAGGTTTCCCAGGACGATATTCTTTTTATCGATGACCGCTTCTACTCCCTGGCCGGGAATAGCGTTAAAGCCTGAGGCTGATGGAAGTTCGAGTTCTTCCATTGATGCTGCTTTTACTATTGCTTCGCCCAGCGGGTGTTCGGAACCGTATTCGGCGGCGGCTGCCAGTTTCAGGATATTATCCCTGGATGATTCCGGGATAACATCGGTCACCATCGGTTCGCCGCGTGTCAGCGTCCCGGTCTTGTCCAGCATTACTGTGT
>DUFA01000065.1 GCA_011191975.1 Dehalococcoidia bacterium | reverse complement strand
CGGAAGAAATCCAGACCAGGATCAAGTTACAGCAAATGGATGTGGTGGAAGAAAGCTGGCCTGAAGGATTCAACCTTGTCATCCTCGGAGGTAATTGTTTCTATGAACTGGCAACCGGTGCAGATCAGCGAAAATGCGTTCAAAAAGCCTCTCATTCGCTAAAACCGGGCAGATACGTTTACATCGATAACGATCATATGGAGAGTGAACTGGCTTCATCATGGATAGAACCCGGAGTAACGAAGGCTTTCCCGACCGGTATATGTTCAGACGGTACCAGGATAGAAAGTTTCTGCGAAGTAATCTGGTATGATAAATCGGAGAAACTGGTCAGGTTCCGGCGATTAACCGATGTGAAATTCCAGGATGGTAAGGTATTGAGTAAGGAATATATTCAGCAGAAACATCCCGTGAGTATGGATGAAGTTAAACAATGGCTGGAATCGTATGGATTCATTATTCATCACATATTTGGTGACTGGGCAGGAAATCCGTATAATGAGAAGTCGCCCAGAGTAATATTCTGGGTGCAGAAACAGCAGTAATGAGATGGGGAGGATACCATGACCTGGCAGGAAATGATAATGGACATATTCGACCGGATAGCAGCACAGCTGGCGCAGGTACTCGAAGATCTGACGCCGAAACAACTGAACCAACAGCCGGCGCGTGATGCGAATACGATAAGCTGGCTGACATGGCACCTGACACGCAGTCATGATAGAAACATGTCGGAATTAATGGGACTGGAGCAGTTGTGGATAAGTGAAGGCTGGTATGCCAGGTTTAACCGAAAACCAGATCCGTCAGAGACAGGATACCAATATACATCGAAAGAAGTGAAAGCATTTAAAGCTCCTGACTCGCTTACAATTATGGAATACCACCGATCTGTCCTAGAAAGAATCAAGGATTATATAGGAAGTCAGCTTGAAGAATCCATTCTTGAGGAGGAAATATACAGTCCGACATTCAATAACAGCAGGCCGGCATACCGGGTGATCACCGGCGTTATCAATGATGCACTTCAACACCTTGGTCAGGCGGCATATGTGAGAGGTTTAATAACGAAACAGGGCTGGCTGGGAAGGTAACCTTCCTTATAACCGTCATAATAGATAAAGGAAATACGTAATGAAGATAATAGGCCTAACCGGTGGAATCGGCAGTGGTAAAAGCACTGCAGCACAGATACTTGCAGAATTAGGAGCGAAAGTGATTGATGCCGACAAGGTAGCTCATGAAGTGTTTAGTCCCGGCACTGAAGGATTACAAAAAGTGGTAGAAACGTTCGGAGAAGGAGTTCTTGACTCGAATGGCAAGATAGATCGGAAAAAACTGGGAGAAATAGTGTTTAACAATCCCTCCGCTCTCTCGATTCTCAATGGAATAATTCATCCCAGGGCTTATGAACTGACCAAGTCACGTCTCGATGAGTTCAGTAAACAGGGAGTAGAGGTAGTAGTACTTGAAGTAATATTACTGGTAGAGGCGGGATGGGATCATCTAGCAGACGAAATCTGGGTCACGGTAGCGACGGAAGATACGGTTATTAACCGACTGCAGAAGTCACGTGGATTGACAAAAGAGGAAATAATTACGCGTATTCACGCCCAGACACCAAACGAGGAGCGGATCAAATACGCCGATGTTGTTATTGAAAATGACGGCAGTTATGAAGAATTGGAAGCAAAACTTAATGAATTATGGAGTCGTATCAGAGATAAAAACAGCGCGTAAATAATATTATAAGATAAACTTGACAAACCTTGCATTTGGGTGCTATTATTAGCCTGCGGGATTATGCCTTCAGAGAATTTCACTGTTCTTATTTTAGATCCTCTTATTATTCGCTAGCTTTACTGTGTCCAAAATTTGGGGATTACTATTACCATAATCCGGAATCAATAAATCCTAACTTAAGGAGTTGTACTACGCATGGTATATGTGCCGCCGAAAGATGCCGAGAGAAAACTACCCGCTATTACCAGAAAATCTTACGCAAGACTACCGGAGATATTAACAGTCCCTAATCTTATCCAGGTACAGCTTGACTCGTTCAGATGGTTACAGGAAGAAGGGTTGAAACAGTTGCTTGAAGAGATTTCCCCTATTAAAGACTTTACCGGAAACAGACAGGAGATCAGTTTCATTGGTTATGAATTTCGTGAACCCAGGAATTCAGAACAGGAATGCAGCCAGCGAGACCTTACCTATTCGGCTCCTCTTTATATTAAAACCAGGTTACTTGTCAAAGGAACAGGAGAAATAAAAGAGCAGGACCTGTTTTTCGGAGACATCCCGCTGATGACCACCAAAGGTACCTTTATCACCGGTGGTGCCGAACGTGTTGTAGTCAGCCAGCTTCTACGTTCTCCGGGAGTCTATTTTGTTGCCGAGGAAGACCCGAACAGTGGTCGCAGGCTTTGTCATGCCAAGCTGGTTCCCGGACATGGTGCCTGGCTGGAATTCGAATCTAATAACCAGGGAGTGATATCTGTCAAGATCAATGGTAAGCGAAAAATACCCGCAACAACGCTCTTACGCGCTATCGGTTACAGCAGTGATGAAGAACTACTTCAACTCTTTGGAACCGGTGGCGATTCACCGGAGATCAATTTTATGACTACTACGATGGATCGTGAGCCGCTGGTCAGAGATCAATCAGAGGCTCTTCTCAGTATATACAGAAAAATGCGACCGGGCGATCCTCCCAATTTAGAAAACGCGCGCCGCCTGATCGAAAATATGTTCTTCAATCCGATTCATTACGACCTGGGTTCTGTCGGGCGCTATAAATTGAACAAGAGACTAGGTCTGGATATTCCCGAAGAACAAAAAGCTTTAACCAGGGAAGATATTATAGAAATAATCCGGCACGTTATGATGGTAAATATTGGTACTGATTACGCCGATGATATTGATCACTTAGGTAACAGACGCGTTCGTACGGTGGGTGAACTTATCCAGAACCAGTTCCGCATAGGTCTGGTACGGCTGGAGAGAGTAGCCAAAGAGAGAATGAGCACGATCCCGACGGAGTCAGCAACCCCGAGTGCCCTGGTGAATATTCGACCGGTAGTTGCCGCGATAAGAGAATTTTTCGGAAGCTCTCAACTTTCGCAATTCATGGATCAAACCAATCCGCTGACCGAACTTACACACAAACGCCGTCTTTCGGCAATGGGACCTGGAGGTCTCTCTCGCGACAGAGCAGGATTTGAGGTTCGCGACGTTCATTATTCTCATTACGGGAGAATTTGTCCTATCGAGACTCCAGAAGGCCCGAATATCGGACTTATCGGTTCACTCGCTACATACGGTAGAATCAATCGATATGGCTTCATTGAAACGCCCTATCGAAAAGTAATAGCGGAAGTGAGTGATGACTTCGATCAACTTGAAGGCAGGACCGTCAGGGAAAAAATCGATGATAATGAAGGGAATATTATAGCCAAAACCGGTACTACCTTAACAAAAAAACATATTGAGAAAATAGTGGCGGCAGCTCCCATCACTGTCAAGGTAGTCCCGTTCGTATCATCGTCAGTAGTCTATCTGCCAGCTGACGAAGAAGACCGATACATTATCGCTCAGGCTAATGCCAGCCTGGATCACAAGAGTCAATTCGTTGACGAAAAGGTAGAGGTAAGGATGAGCGGTAACTACCTCTACGAATCGCCTGACAAGATACAGTATATGGACGTATCACCCAAGCAGATATTCAGCGTATCGGCTTCACTGATTCCTTTCCTTGAACATGATGATGCCAACCGTGCTCTGATGGGATCTAATATGCAGCGCCAGGCTGTACCACTACTTTCACCCGAAGCTCCGTTAGTTGCTACAGGCATGGAAGAGGAAGCAGCAAAACACAGTGGACAGGTACTTATCGCACGGAGATCCGGAATTGTTACCTCCGCTACAAGTTCATTGATCCAGGTGACGACCGATAATGGTGAAGTAGACGATTACCAGCTGATGAAATTTGTCCGTACCAATCAGGGTACCTGTACCAACCAGCGTCCTATGGTGTATAAGGGTGATAAGGTAAAAGCAGGTCAGGTACTGGTAGACAGTTCGTCCATGGAAAAAGGAGAACTGGCTCTGGGACAGAATGTGTTATGTGCATTTATGAGCTGGGAAGGCTATAACTTCGAAGACGCCATAATTGTCAGCAGTCGTCTGGTTGAAAATGACGTGTTTACCTCGATTCACATAGAGAAGCACGAAGTTGAAGCTAGAGACACCAAGCTTGGACCTGAAGAGATTACTCGCGACGTTCCCAATGTCGGTGAAGAAAGCCTTCGTGAACTCGACGAAAACGGTATTATCAGGATTGGAGCTGCGGTTGGTCCTGATGATATCCTGGTGGGAAAGATTACGCCAAAGGGTGAAGCCGAACTATCAGCCGAGGAAAAACTCCTCAGGGCGATATTCGGAGAAAAAGCTCGTGAGGTGAAAGATACATCGCTGCGAGTACCTCATGGTGAATGGGGTAAGGTTATTAATGTAAAGGTATTCAGCGGAAACGACCTTGCTGCCGGCGTAAACCAGCTTGTTCAGGTATGGGTTGCCCAGAAACGCAGGAATGCAGTCGGTGATAAACTTGCTGGACGTCATGGCAATAAGGGTGTTGTATCCATTATCGCTCCGGTCGAGGAGATGCCGTTCCTTCCGGACGGTACTCCAGTTGACATCATTCTGAATCCGGTAGGTGTACCTTCCCGTATGAATATCGGGCAGGTACTTGAGACTCATCTCGGATGGGCAGCAAAAATTCTCGGTTTCAGAGCACTCACTCCGGTATTTGACGGGGCAACCGATACGTCCATAGAAGATGTGCTTGCTAAAGCATGGCTTGCACAGGAAGCTGGCGCAGTAAACATAGACCCCGCAAATAATGACGGTGCTATCCAGCTTGAAAAAGCCAAAGAGTGGGTACAGAATCGTGGTTATAATGCTGATGAAGTATTTGAGGACGGCCATCCTGGTGTAGCCAGGGAAGTCTGCCTTAGATTATGGCTTGAAAATATGGGAGTACAAAACAAGGATCTCGACGCGCAGAGACTTGAAGAAGTAGTAGTCCAGATAAGTACGGAAAAGAACTATCCACCTCCTACTGTTGGCAAGGTTATGCTACGTGACGGTCGTACCGGTGAAATGTTCGATAATCCTATAACGGTCGGATACATTTATATGATGAAACTTAATCACCTTGTTGAAGATAAAGTTCATGCCCGTTCAACCGGACCATATTCACTGATCAGTCAGCAGCCGCTGGGAGGTAAAGCCCAGTTCGGTGGTCAGAGATTCGGTGAAATGGAGGTATGGGCACTGGAGGCCTATGGTGCTGCCCACAACCTGCAGGAGGTATTGACGATAAAATCCGACGATGTCATTGGCAGAGCAAAAGCCTACGAAGCAATCGTAAAAAACGAAGATATCCTGCAACCTGGTGTCCCAGAGTCTTTCAAGGTTCTGGTCAAGGAACTTCAAAGTCTCGGCCTGGCTATCGAGGTTATTAATGAAGAAGAGAGAACTGCCTTCGATGAACCGAAAATCCCAGGCATGGATTCAGATATTAGTTCGCTCGAAGAATCTATAGAGAGTATAATCGCCGGGGCTGGTGCAGGAGTTGAACAAGCAATAGATCCCGAAGTCCAAGAAGAGATTGACAGAGCGAAAGAAGCAAAAGGGACAGACAAGGAAGAAACAACCGATGAAGTCAAAGAGATAGAAATGAGTGTGGAGACAGAAGATGAAGAAGGAACGATCGATGAATATTCGGAAGAAAAGGAGACTGATGACGAAGAGGTAAAAACGTACGTTGAAGTAGATGAAGAACCAAATGAGTCCGAATTAGGAGAGGATGATTAATGCTTGAAGTAAATGATTTTGATGCAGTACGTATCTCCCTTGCTTCACCGGAACAGATAAGAAGCTGGTCTTATGGCGAAGTTACCAAACCAGAGACAATCAACTACCGTACACTCAAGCCGGAAAGGGACGGACTCTTTTGTGAAAGGATCTTTGGTCCGACTAAAGACTACGAGTGCTTCTGCGGAAAATATAAGAGGATACGTTACAAAGGCGTCATCTGCGATAAGTGCGGAGTAGAGGTAGCCCAGTCGAAGGTGAGACGCGAGCGTATGGGCCATATTGAGCTGGCCTGCCCGGTAAGTCATGTCTGGTTTGCTAAAGGTATCCCAAGCAGGATGGGGCTGCTTCTTGATATGTCTCCCCGCAATCTTGAGAGAGTGTTATATTTCTCTCACTATATCGTTACTTCCGTTAATGATGAAGAACGAGAACTGGCGATAGAACAGGCCACGGATAACATCCATGAGGAAATTACAGCACGACAGGAAGCTCTGGAAACGGTTATAGCAGATATGAAAGAAGCTACCGTTGAAGAGATCAACGATATGCGGAGTAAGCGGGAAGAAGAAAAGGAGCTTCTGATTGAGCAAAATAATGCTGAAATTGAACAACTACGCGATCTGCATGTCAGGATGCTTCTTACCGAAACCCAGTACCAGGATCTTTCTCAGAAATATCCCCAGGTATTTACTGCTGGTATGGGAGCTGAAGCCATCTTGCAGGTTATCAGGAGTATCAATCTTAACGAACTAAGAAACGAGCTTCTCCAGGAGACACGTTCGAATTCGGGGCAACGACGAAAAAAGGCAAGTAAACAGCTACAGGTTGTTGAAGCAATACGCCGCAGCGGCTCGAAGCCGGAATGGATGATTGCGACCGTACTGCCCGTACTACCTCCTGACCTGAGACCAATGGTGCAACTTGATGGAGGAAAATTCGCTATCAGCGGTACTAATGATTTGTACCGGAGGGTAATCAACCGTAATAACCGTCTTCGTCACCTCATGGAAACAGGAGCTCCGGAGATTATCATACGAAATGAGAAGCGAATGCTCCAGGAGGCTGTTGATTCACTTATCGATAATGGGAAGAGAGGGCAGGCATACGCAACCAGCGGAAATCACAAGTTGAAATCTCTTTCGGATATGCTTAGAGGGAAACAAGGACGTTTCCGACAGAATCTATTGGGCAAACGTGTTGATTATAGCGGACGTTCGGTTATTGTTGTTGGTCCTGGGTTAAAAATAAACCAGTGCGGTATTCCCCGGAGAATCGCGTTGGAATTGTTCAAACCTTTCGTAATGCACCAACTGCTGGAACGTGGCCTTGCTCACAATATTAAAAGTGCCCGAAGACTGGTCGAGAGAGCGAAACCGGAAATGTATGATATTCTGGAGGAAGTCGTAAAAGAACGTCCCGTACTGCTGAATCGGGCTCCTACACTACACAGGTTGAGTATCCAGGCATTCGAGCCCGTATTAATCGACGGCAGTGCGATACAGCTTCATCCTATGGTCTGTACCGCTTTCAATGCAGATTTTGATGGTGATCAGATGGCTGTTCATATTCCGTTATCAAAAGCGGCTGTAAGAGAAGCCCGTGAAACAATGTTGAGTATGCATAATATGCTGTTGCCAAGTTCGGGTGAACCGATCGTCACCCCCACCCTTGATATCGTTCTTGGAGTTTATTATCTCACGTCTATCCGCCCGGGAATGAAGGGTGAAGGAATGACTTTTGGCAGTTTCGAGGAGGCAAAGCTTGCATATGAACTCGGTGTGGTTGATTTCAGGGCTGAAATCAACGTGAGAGATATGAATAATGGTGGCAACATGATACAAACCAGTGTCGGTAGAATAATTTTTAATGAAGTGCTGCCTGAACAGATGGGCTTTTACAATGAAATGATAGATAAAACCGGTTTGAAGAATGTAGTCACGGGTTGTTCAAAAATATTGAATGATGAAGAGATGGCAGTCGTACTGGATAATCTGAAAAAACTGGGATTCGACTTTGCGACGAAATCAGGTACTACTGTGGCTATGAACGATATCCAGGTTCCCAGTACCAAACCTGAGTTAATCGCAGAAGCTGAAGAAAAAACTGCGATACTCGAGAACCAGTACAGCAGTGGTATCATCACCGAGGACGAAAGATACAGTGGCGTCGTTCAAGCATGGACTGATACCACGAATAAAATTGCGGATGCTATCTCAGAAAGCCTTGATCATTATGGCGGAATTTATATGATGGCGAATTCTGGAGCGAAAGGTAACATTTCACAGATAAGGCAGATGGCAGGTCTCAGAGGGCTAATGACAAATCCCTCAGGAAGGATTATCGACTTTCCTATTAAAGCGAGTTTCCGTGAAGGACTCAGTGTACTTGAATATTTCATATCTACACATGGCGCTCGTAAAGGTCTTACTGATACTGCTCTAAGAACTTCTGAAAGCGGACATCTTACCCGGCGTCTTATTGATGCAGCTCATGACGTTATAGTTCTCGAAGAAGATTGTGGCACAATCGACGGAATATGGATATCCGAGCCGGAGGACAAGAAGCTATTACCATCTTTTACCGAACGTATGGTAGGCCGTCTGGCAGCAAGCCGTGTGGTACATCCCGAGACAGGTGTAGTAATTGTCGAACGAAACGAAGAAATCGACGAAGCTAAAGCGCAGGACATAATAGCCGCAGGCGTTGAAAAAGTTCATGCAAGGTCACCTCTTACCTGTCAATCAAGGCGCGGTGTGTGCCAGGCATGCTACGGGCGAGATCTAGCTCGTGGTAAGATAGTTAACATGAATACCGCGGTCGGTATTATTGCGGCCCAGAGTATCGGCGAACCAGGTACGCAGTTAACCTTGCAGACATTCCATACAGGCGGTGTTGTAGGACTCGATATTACCAGCGGTCTTCCAAGGGTAGAGGAGCTATTTGAAGCCAGAACTCCCAAAGTACCGGCGATTCTTGCCGATATATCCGGAGTGGCTGAAGTGATAAGCAGCGACGACGGAGATAAGATCGAGATCACGAGTACGGAAATTTTCCGTGACGAATATGTACTGCCTGAAGGCTGGAAAGTAGTGGTTAAGAAAGGACAATACGTAGATATTGGTACTGTCCTTGCTCAACCTGGAGGACTAAAGAAGTCGCATGGGAAGGATACACCCAAAGAAGTAACGGTCACAGATAGAGAACAAGCGATCATAGCTGGAGTTACCGGTCAGGTTGAGATCGGTGATGGCCAGATAACGATTGTCTACGAAGAACAGGATAAGCGAGAATATGTGATACCGGCAGCTATTCCGGTTCGAATAAAGACAGGTAATATGGTGAGAGCCGGACAACAGCTTACCGACGGCTCGGTAAATCCACAGGAAATGCTTCATATACTCGGTAGAGACGCCGTACAGCAGTATCTGGTTGACGAGGTCCAGAGAGTATACCGTTCACAGGGCGTTAACATCAGTGACAAACATATAGAAATTATCGTCCACCAGATGCTGAACAAGGTACGGGTAGACTCAGCCGGAGATACAGAACTGATTCCCGGTGAACTGATAGACAGGTTCCAGTACGAGGATATCAATTCTGAGGTACTTGCTGAAGGTGGAGAACCCACCACAGCCCATACTGTCCTGCTGGGTATTACCAGAGCTTCACTGAGTACAAACAGCTGGCTGGCTGCGGCTTCATTCCAGGAAACCACACGTGTATTGACCGAAGCCGCTGTAAGAGGTGCGACTGATAAACTGGTAGGACTAAAGGAAAACGTCATCATCGGCAGACTAATACCTGCCCGTTCACCTGTTTCTGAAGAAATGCTCAGGTTAATTACTAGCGGTAAATCCGACTGGGAGGATGAACAGGAGGAAAGCATACTGGCTATCAGAGCAGATGAAGCCAATGAGGCTGAACTGGCGATATAAAGATTTCACGACCAATTATTGATATGCAAGCTGTCCCGATAAAATCGGGACAGCTTTTTTAACTTATTTGTCCAAAAGGATATGATATAATAGCACCGTGAAACAGGATTTTCAGACAGGAGGATGTAAACAATAGCACGCATTATATCGGGAAAGCCAGATCCAGAAGATTATCCGGCGGATGCCAGTTTACGACCTCGCAGTCTTGCTGATTTCGATGGACAGACAAAGGTTAAAGAAAACCTGAACATCGCTATCGCTGCTGCAAAAGGAAGAGGTGAACCTCTAGACCATGTATTGTTCTACGGCCCGCCCGGACTTGGTAAAACCACACTGGCATATATAATTTCGGCCGAAATGGGAGTAAATGCAAAGATAACTTCCGGACCGGCAATCGAACGAACTGGCGATCTGGCGGCAATAGTAACGAACCTCCATGCCAACGATATCTTGTTTATTGATGAAATTCACCGTTTAAGCCGGGTAGTTGAGGAAGTACTGTACCCAGCAATGGAGGATTTTGCCCTTGATCTCATAATCGGTAAAGGCCCCGGAGCAAAGAGCCTGAGATTAAACTTACCTCCATTCACACTTATTGGTGCGACTACAAGATATGCTCT
This sequence comes from Dehalococcoidia bacterium, assembly GCA_011191975.1. Taxonomy (GTDB): domain Bacteria; phylum Chloroflexota; class Dehalococcoidia; order Dehalococcoidales; family UBA2162; genus MGML01. The sequence goes on along the minus strand of DUFA01000065.1, from coordinate 4,792 downwards.
TCTAAGTCCACCTCTCCGTGACCGTTTCGGCTCCGTGTACCGATTTGATTTCTATGACACGGAGTCGATCAAGCGAATCATCAAACGTTCTGCCCGTATTCTGGGAATAGAAATCGAGGAGGAAGGTCTTGAAGAGATCGCCAGCAGAGCACGAGGAACCCCACGTGTGGCGAATCGTCTGTTACGAAGGATTCGTGATTATGCCCAGGTTGAAGCTGATGGGATAGCTACGCAGGCAGTTGCTATTGAAGCTTTGTCTAAATTGGAAGTAGACTCTATCGGACTTGATGAAACAGACCGAAAGGTTCTCTACACTATTATTGAGAAATTTAGTGGAGGTCCGGTAGGGCTGGAAACGATAGCTGCAGCGATAGGAGAAGACTCCGATACAATAATGGATGTTTACGAACCCTATTTATTACAACTTGGTTTCCTGGAGAGAACTCCACGTGGCAGACTGGCAACCAGACTGGCATATGAGCATCTGGATATACCATATGATAAAAAATACCCTCCTCAGGCATCCCTATTATAACGTTTTGTATGCCTGACTTTACCTGTATTGAATTTGATATACTAATATATAAAGAGGTGATCAATGGCTAGATGCCCTAATTGTGGTCGTGAAACAAGGAGAACTATCGATTGGTGTTGCCAATGGTGTGGTTATCCATTGTTCTCAGGCTCATATAAGAAAATTGATAAAACCTATAAAGAACTTAAAGAAGAGAGGACAGGCACGGTTCCTGAAGATGAACTGGATGTCGAAGATGAAGTAATCAATGAAACTATAATTGAAGAAGAACATGAGGAAGAGATTAAGGATGAAGAACCTGAAGTAGAAGAAAAACCTGTAAAAAAAACCAGGCCGGTTAAGAGAGTCAGACCAGAACCGGAACCAGAGCCCGTATCCAGAAGAAGGCGCAGAATCATCAAGCGACGCAGACCTGAACCTGAACCAGAACCTGAACCGGAAATAGAAGAAGACGAAGAATATGAAGATGAGTATGAGGATGAGGTAGAGGAAGAATACGAAGACGACGAGGACTATGAAGAGGATTATGAAGAAGAATATGAGGAAGAGATAGAGGAAGTAGAACCTGAAGTAGAAGAAAAACCTGTAGAAAAACCCAAGCCGGTTAAAAGAGCCAGATCAGAACCTGAGCCCAGAAGTAGACGCAGGATAATTGAAAGACGCAGGCCTGAACCTGAACCAGAAACTGAACCGGAAATAGAAGAAGATGAAGAATATGAAGATGAGTATGAGGATGAGGTAGAGGAAGAATACGAAGACGACGAGGACTATGAAGAAGAATATGAGGAAGAAAGAGAAGAAGAGGAATCTGAAGTAAAAGAAATACATGTAATGGCATTAACCGTCGATGAACTCGTCTCCGCATATGAAACTGAGGGACCGCAAGCGGATACTAAATTTGAAAACAAGATATTGAGAGTTACCGGAGTTATCTCCAGAATAGACGTAAGAGAAGCGCAGGCGTTATTTTCCTTAACTCTGGAGGCAGAAAACTCCGGTCCGCTACGTCAAAGTTTGCGTTGTATTTTCAGCAGAGAACACGGAAATGAACTGCAACAGCTTATTAGATCACAGACAGTCACGGTCCAGGGCAAGTATGACGGATCGATTATCAATATCAGTATGAGAGATTGTCATCTGGTGCAATAATTCTACAATTGATGTCTGAGTAATTTGTATTAGACTAGACGTAATCTGATATTAAATCAAGATTTGAACATGAATATCTATATATTTATTCCTCTTTTGCTTTACGCATGTCTAGTTTATTCCAGGTGATTTCAAGTTTTTTCCCGAATTCTAACTCTTCCTTGATCGCATTCTGGACTCTACGAAGACTCCTTTGACGTCGGTCTATTTCATCATTTAATGATTCCAGTATATGTTTCATCTCTCCATTTACTTCTTCAAAGGTGGAGAGCCTTTCAGCTTCTCTTGCTAGTTGAACCATTTTCAATATTTCCTTAACAGATACATCGAATTTTTCAGTATCTTTAGTCTCTTCTTTTCTTTCCTTTCCTTCCCCAACACGTTTGGTATCTCCTTCGGTTTCTGTTGATACCTCTTGCGATTCCTGAATTAATTCTTCTCGATTTTCATAAGAAGAGTCATCTATTACATCCGGCTCAGGTTTTCGTTTATGAGCTTCAATATCAACCAGTTTCTGAACTATACTTTCAAGGTAACTAGCAAATTCTTCTTCTGTAATCTTAAGACTTGAAGTTATGTCTTTTACCAATGTGCCATCACTTATTTTAACAAGGATCACTTCTTCAATATGCGATATGTTAGCCAGAAGTTCCCGAATTCCACTACTTATGGTTTTCGACGCTCTAATTTCATCTAAAATTCTGGTAGATATATCCGGTTCCAGTAAATACTGACTGATCAGGATTTTACCCTGTATTACTTTCTTTAAAGTATTTTTTAACACATTCTGGTCTGCTATATTACTCAGACAAGCTTTCGCACCACTCTTTATTGCTGCCAATACGTTCTCTGTATTTTGATTGTCCATTATAAGAACAACATTTACATCGGAAAAGTTCAGAGTAATATCATTTGTAATATCAATACCGGAAAATTCAGCATTATCGGCATCCATGATTACCAGATCAGGTAGATCACTCGTGACTTTTTCATATGTTTCAGCGCGTGTAGTCGATTCTCCGATGATGGTAAAACTATCATCTTGGGAGAGCATATACCGTATGCCTTTCCGGTACAAAGCCTGAAAACCGCCGATAAGTACTTTTATTTTCTCCATATCTCTTGATTATCCTATGATCATTCAGGAAGATGTATCAAGAAGACTGTAGTATATCCTTGTATTTCATTTCCTGATGCAAACTCAGTCTGCTTCTTTAACCCAACCCTTTCTTTAATCTAACCTTAACTACTAATGATAAATTAACAGATATTGATTCTCATTGAGAATAAACGAAACAGAAATGCGTCAACAACCAGAAACTCGACGAAAATAAATACTTTCTTCGTTTCCTCGGCAGACCTTGTTCGTCCAGTAAATTTCTGCTTATTATTCCTTTTTACTCCTGCAATTTTATTACTTATATTATAGTTTATTATAGTGCTTAAGTATTGCAGGTTAAATACCTAAACTATTTGGTTTAAAGTGGAATTAAGTACGGATTTGGTGGAGAGGTAATGACAACAGCATCAATATTCAGGTTATGAAAAAAGATCTCTGTAAATGCTGTTTTGGATGAAACAGAAGATCAACTTAAGTTGGATATATAATAATAATTAACTTACCTGATAATTTACAGTCTAAGAAATGGAATTCGTTTCGCACTGAAAATAGATTTTGCTGGATCACAAAATCATAAATAATTTAGTACAAACTAACTAATAGAACAAAGGTAATTCAAAATTGCCATGTAGAAAAGAGATTGAAAAACCAATACTGTCCATCATATTTGGACATAAATACCCACGGGCAAGCCCGTGGCACTTTTACCGTAAAAAATCCCCGTCGATAATAAAATCGACGGGGATTTTGAGTTTCAGGAATTTAGCTTAGGATATTATCAACCAAGACATAGAGTAGGATAGAACTTTACACCAACCGAAACTACGTTGCATTTCTGTATATTATCAGCTTCTGCATAAACCGACTTTGCTCTATTATGGATTAGTTTCGCCTTGATGGACTCTTCTTATACACTCTATGAGAGTATCCAGTTTGACTCCTTTGATAAGGTATGCTTTTACTCCGCAATTAAATGCTTCTAACTCAAAATCTTCATAATTGGTAAGCATTATCACCTTACATGATAATGTACTTTCACTAATTATCCGGCTGGCTTCCAGACCGTTGAGTCCGGGCATTCTCTCGTCCATGATGATAATATCAGGTTCGAGTTCAGCCGCTATTTCCAATCCTTCCTGTCCGTTAGCCGCTTCACCTATTACATCGATGTCCCCTGTAAGAGATATGAAGCTTTTTAACGCTTGCCGAACGTCTTCACTGTCATCAACAATGATAATCCGAATATTGCCAATTTCAGTTACATCTCGAGTAATAACATCCATGTTCAGGTCACCTCAAGTACCAATACATTAAGAATTTTCTAGTTACTTCGATATTATACTAAATAAACATACGGTATATGGATTTCTATACAGCTACAATTAATAGACACTTAGTATTTTTTACTATGAACTTTCTGCTCATTTTCGCCTGTTTTAGACTTTTTGCTCATTTAATAAATAGCATGCTCAAAATACACATGAACACATGTGTGTAACAAAGGTGTGATACCATATCTCTAACTAGAGTAAAGACTTAGCTTTTTAACCTATTTTCTCACAATTATTAACCATTCGGAACTGGTTACATTAATCTTACAAATGTAACAATGTATCATACGAGATTATTGATAGAAACAAATTTGAGAATTTCTAATAAACCGCACACAGGTATATTCATGACTTGAAAAAATAGTGACTGAAGGAACGTAAGACTGTCTCAATTTGAAATGGTTAATCATTAATCACACAACTTCAATCTCAACAGTATAGTTATACAACAACTCAATCAAATACGTACTACAACACCTGCTGAAGATAACATTCTACTATCATTAGATATTACAATAAAAAAATAAATACTGAGGTGGGAAATGAAATTAGTGGTAATTGGTCTGGGACAATGCGGTGGAAGAATAGCTGATGAATTCGCAAAACTGAACAGCAAAGCTAAAAGACAGCGCGGCATTGAAATAGTAACCGGTGCTT
>DUFA01000064.1 GCA_011191975.1 Dehalococcoidia bacterium | reverse complement strand
AGAATGTCGAGCGCTATCTCCCCTAGTCTTGATACTTGAGGGAGCACAGTCACCATCCGTATTATTAATGATTTGTTAACTGGTGTGGGACGGTACTAACGAGAGCGGCTGTTATGCGAAGCACCGCTCATTATGGGCTCGTCGATATAAACATCACCGTTCCTGATCTTAATGTTATAACCGCAATCAGGATTGGTACAAACCCATGCTTTGTAGTAAATATTCGCCCCCTGGCTGCCGAAATCGGACAGGGGTACCAGATCTCCGGACTTACATCTCTGACACTTTGGAAAACTTCCTTGTTCCACGGGGGTCCTCCTCCCAACCTAATTTTATTCTTACTTAAATTTTGCCTTAGTATACACTAAACGATAATCGTTTTCAATATTTTATTCGAGCCTGATTGAACCTAAGCGAGTATAAAGGGCACCTTGCCTTGTCAACTGGCTTTTCATCAGGTTAACCGAATCCACTCTCATGGCGCCACCAGTAAAAGGTGTACCTGTTACCAAATCACCTAATCTTTTCCTTTCTTCCGATGTAGCATGATTGCGAACTCGTGCCAATGTCAGGTGAGGGGTAAACGTACGGTTTTCGCGAGGAATGCCCTGTTTGTCCATTTCAATCTCGATATTCTTCTGAAGCTGTTTTAACTGGTCCATACCTCCGGTAATCCCAGCCCAGACGACCTGCGTCCTGGCGAGATTGGGGAAAATTCCCAATCCCGCCAGTTGAATCTGAAACGAAGATATTCCGTCAACTCCACTCTTTATACCGTCTAAGACTTCAGCTACCTTATCTGAGGTAATATCGCCCAGGAATTTTAGTGTTAGGTGAATGCTCTGAGGATCTACCCACTTCGCCGGGGTAGAATTTCTAGACATAAGGACAGACTTGATCTCTTCAAGTTCTTTTTTGATATCATCGGATAGCTCTATCGCGATGAAAGCACGAACTGTGTCCATATTCGTTTCACTTTTGGTATTGTGAATCTCAGCATAGGTGGTTTTATCAATTGATCTCACAAATTCATTATTATTAATGGATTCCTATGTTTCTCAAATCCCCAGTAGGTTCCTCGCATTATCCTCCAGGATGGTTTTTCTTGTTTCATCCGGTAGATTCAGCGAATCGATCTCGCCCATTAATCTTGTTGGTTTAAGTAAAGGATAGTCAGTGCCAAACAGGATCTTATCAGGACCGACCAGGTCGATGACCTGAGTGTATATTAGAGGTGAATACAGGAAAGGTGAAGCGGCAGTATCGAAATATACATTTTTCATTGCCTTTTTCACTTCCGGCATCAACGCATAAAAAGGCAGTCCGCCGCCCCAGTGGGCACAGACTATTTCCAGATCAGGATAGTTTGTGATAAACGGATAAAGAATATCCGGAGTAATGCTTCCTTTACCCTGGTACTGGTGCCCTACCGGTTCTGAAGCATGGGTCATGAAAACCAGGTTATTGTTTATTAATATTTCAACCAGTCCGTCGAGGAGATCCTTATTTGTCATATCAAACGACTGTATATCAGAGCGCATTTCTCCTAAACCTCTCAGCCTGCCCTTTACACATCGTTCAATCTCCTTCAAGGCCGAGTCACCTGCGATAGGCTGTATTACTCCAAATCCGATAAGCCTTTTCGGGAATTTTGAAACCGATTCCATAATATAATCATTTGTTTCGATGCAGAGTTCATTAGTAGACCACCCGATGTTCAGAATCACCGAGATGTCGATTCCTTCTCTGTCCATACTCTCGATAAGCTCGTCAGCCGTAATGAGTTTGGCTGTTTCACTCGAATACAATGCGGCAAAACAGGGATCTGCAGTGATGTATTTATCCCTGTTATCTTTAATCCGTGGAGAAAATATGTGAGTATGAAAGTCTATAATCACCGCCATATTATAATGCAAGGTTTTATTACACTTCAATCGTTTTTAATTTATAGTGTATCAGTGAGAAAACAAAAGCTCTGAGGAGATATTTAGATAAAAACAAATAACAATTAGTTCTGAAAGACAATAATATGCGTTCTTCAGGTATTCAATGAGTTGCGGTAGAGAACAGGCTGGGTTATTATAGTAATAGTTAGCAATCTAACGGTTAGAGTGCTAATCAAAATTGATCCGATATTGGATTGATTTTAATTTTTTATTCTCAGGAAGGAGGGAAAGAATGGCGGCTAAATCGGTAAAACTTGAACCTATGGCTGACAGAATGGTAGTCAGACCCATCGCGAGAGAGGAAGTGACCAAGGGAGGAATCGTTCTGCCAGACACAGCGAAAGAGAAACCCCAGGAAGGGGAAGTATTGGCTGTGGGTCCAGGGAGAATGTCCGATGATGGTGTTCGGATACCCATGGACATTAAAAAAGGTGACATAGTGCTTTACTCCAAGTATGGAGGGACCGAAGTCAAAGTCGAGGATGAGGAATTAATCATCCTGCGCGAGAGTGATATTCTCGCTAAAAAACCAAAAAAATAACTCAGGAATTGTGAGGAGGATGAAATATGGCTAAACAGATTGTATTTGATGAAGAAGTTCGACACGCCCTCAAGAGAGGGATAGACACACTGGCTGACGCCGTAAAAGTTACCCTGGGACCCAAGGGACGCCCGGTAGCTCTCGATAAAAAGTGGGGTGCCCCGTCGGTAATTGATGACGGCGTCACAATCGCTAAAGAAATCGAACTTCCTGATCCATTCGAAAATATGGGTGTCCAGCTGGTTAAAGAAGCTGCCAGCAAGACCAATGATGCCTGTGGTGACGGCACCACTACATCGACAATTCTTGCCCATGCTATTATTACCCATGGCTTCAAGAATGTCGCAGCCGGCGCGGAACCCCTGTCGCTCAAGAGGGGTATCGAGAAGGCAACAGAAACTATTATTGAAGAACTTAAGAAAGTATCCACAGAAGTAAAAGGCAAAGAACAGATTGCACAGGTAGCAAATATTGTAGCTAAAGACCAGAAGATTGGTGACCTTATTGCCGAAGTAATGGAAAAAGTTGGCAAGGACGGCGTTATCACCGTTGAAGAGTCAAAGGGACTTGAATATGAAACCGAATTCGTAGAAGGTATGCAGTTCGACAGAGGCTACATCAGCGCCTATTTCGTTACCAATACCGAGAAAATGGTTGCCGAACTCGACGATCCCTTCATTCTCTTGACCGACAAAAAAATCTCAGCTGTTGCTGATCTGCTTCCTGCGCTGGAGAAAATTTTACAGGTATCCAAGAACTTACTCATTGTTGCCGAAGATATTGATGGTGAAGCTCTTGCCACTCTGGTAGTTAACAAGCTTCGTGGCACTCTGAATGTTCTGGCGGTCAAGGCTCCTGGATTCGGTGACCGTCGCAAAGCTATGCTCGAAGACATGGCTATCCTTACCGGCGGTACCGTGATATCCGAGGATATTGGCCGCAAACTCGATTCCGTTACTGTTGAAGACCTGGGTCGTGCCCGTCGTGTAACCTCCGATAAAGACGATACCACAATTGTCGAGGGTAGAGGTGAGGAAGCTGCAATCACGGCCAGAATCAAACAGATTAAAGCTCAGATAGAAGAGACCACTTCCGATTTCGATCGTGAAAAACTCCAGGAAAGACAGGCTAAACTCGTCGGTGGCGTAGCCGTAATCAAAGTTGGGGCTGCTACCGAGACTGAGCTTAAAGAAAGAAAACATCGTGTTGAAGATGCGCTTTCGGCTACCCGTGCAGCGGTAGAAGAAGGTATCCTTCCCGGTGGCGGAGTTGCCCTTCTCAATGCGCTTCCTGCTCTCGATAAATTAAAGGTCAGTGATGATGAAGCAGTCGGTGTTGCCACGGTTAAGAAAGCTGTCGAAGAACCTATCCGCTGGATTGCTGAAAATGCCGGTAAAGACGGCTCGGTAATAATTGATGCTGTTAAAAAGAGTAAACCGGGTATAGGCTATGATGCTGCTGCCGATGAATTTGGCAACATGGTTGAAAAGGGTATCATCGATCCGACCAAGGTGGTCAGGTCTGCTCTTCAGAATGCAGCCAGTATTGCAGCGATGGTCCTTATCACCGAATCTCTGGTAACCGATATACCTGAAAAGAATGCCCCTGCGATGCCTGGTGGCGGAATGGGTGATATGGGTGGAATGATGTAATAATACATCATTCCTATAATATATACGGATTAAGAAAAGCCCCGAAATATTTCGGGGCTTTTCTGTTTTTTTAGAGCTATTTACTGTGCTTTGACCGAAAACCATATCCACCTTTATACTGGTAATATGAGTGATACAAACACAATTGAAATGAAATCACAGGAAAATTGTGGCGTCTGTGGAAGCTCTCTCATATACGGAACTGAAGAAGCCGCGAGGATTTGTACCTATTGCGGAAAGAAATTCAATGCCCTGATCTACTGCCCGGAAGGTCATTATATCTGTGATTCTTGCCACAGCAGTAAATCATTGGATATTTTACTAGAGGTTTTGAGTTCTACCGATTCCACGAATCCGATCGAGTTGCTTGAAATCATTATGTCTCATCCATCGATTCCGATGCACGGACCGGAACACCATGCAATAGTGCCTGCTATATTGGTGACGGTGGTTAAGAACGCAGGTTATCCTGTCCCTGAAAATGCGTTGGAAAAGGCAATATCAAGGGGAAAGAATGTGCCGGGTGGATGGTGTGGATTTTACGGAGCCTGTGGCACCGGTATCGGTGTTGGGATAGCTGTCAGCGTCCTGACTGAAGCTACCCCATTGACCGGAGAAACTCGAGCTTTGGCAAACGAAGCCACCGCTTTCACTTTGAAAGGAATGCTGGATGGTCAACCCCGGTGCTGTAAAAGAGCCAGCCGGAAAGCGCTGGAACTGGCAACCGAGTTTTTCGAAACACAGATGAACATCAGGCTGGATAGTTCAGAGAAAATTCAGTGCCGGTATATGTCCAGGAATAACGAATGTATCTACGATGTGTGTAATTATTTCGAGAAGAACTAATTAATTAAAGTGAAGTAGTGACTTCAGTGTCTTCTCATCCTCTACCGGTCCAACCACGGCCAGTCGAAGATCTTCTTCAAAGATTAATTTGCAGGCGGTTTCCTGAAGCTGTGAACCAGTAACCGAATCGATTTTTGATACTACTTCTTCTAAAGTGAGTATATTACCGGTCAGGATTTCCTGGCCGCCCGTCCACCCGGCAACGCTGCGCGTATCTTCCATCCTCAGCAGGAGTCTGCCCTTGGCGAACTCCTTTGCTTTAATGACTTCTTCTTCCGGTATTGCTTCTCTCATTAAAGATAATTCCCTCACTATCGCTTCTACCGCTACGATCAGGTTACGTGGTTCAACGCCTGCGGCAATTGTCATTGCTCCGGTATCCTGGAGATGGTCGATGAAGCTGTGGATACTGTAAGCCAGGCCCAGCCGGTCACGGATTTCTGTAAACAGCCTGCTGCTCATTCCCTCTCCAAGAATAATATTAAGTATATCCAGGACAAACCTCTCCGGATGAAGGATTGGTAGTCCAGGAAGTGCCAGGCAAAGATGTGCCTGTTCTGTATCCCGTTTTTCAACGAGCAGCCGCGGATTCGGTTGTACGCTGTAAGGAATGTATCCTGGTTTAACTTTCTTTCCGATCCAGCCGGAAGTTACTTGACTGACTGCTTCGACTGCTTCTTCATGGGGTATGTCTCCGGCGATGGCTACGACTGTATTTTCCGGCAGGTACATTGATTCCATATAGTCAAGAAGCATCTCTCTACTTATTTCTGTCATCGTTTCCTTGCTGCCGGCGATATCTCGTCCTAACGGGTGGTCAGGCCATAATATCTCGTCAGTGAGGAGATGAACCTGGTGTGCAGGAACATCTTTCGTCATATTTATCTCTTCGATAATTACGCTGCGTTCCCGCTCCAGTTCCTGAGGATCGAATAAAGAATTTAGAAGCATATCGGTCAGTACTTCGAGAGCCAGTAAAAAATTTGGACGGGTTACTCTTGCCCAGTAGACGGTGGATTCCCTGTCGGTTCCTCCATTCAGTCCTCCTCCGACTCCTTCTATAGCCGCTGAAATCTCCTTTGAAGTAGGTCTCCTGGTATTTCCTTTGAAAAGCAGGTGCTCGATGAAATGAGAAACCCCGGCCTGCTCTTCATTCTCCTACCTTGAACCTGTACCAACCAGATAAGAGATCGACACGGAATGAGTGTGTGGCATCGCCGTGGAAACCACGCGAAGCCCGTTTTCGAGTACTGTTTTTTGATGCAAGCCGATATCCTTCTTTAGTATTACACTCTATTCTAAACGTATAAAGGGTGGCGGTCAATTTGAGTAGTATGTACTAATAAAATCCTTCTCATCTTTACTGTAATACGATGGATCTATTTCACCACTCATCCAAATCAACACTAAGCGAAGAATTCTATTGACGAAAAAGTACGTATCATATAAAGTTATAATGTTCGTCATGCCGAAGTGGCGGAATGGCAGACGCGCTACGTTCAGGGCGTAGTGTCCATAAGGACGTGAGAGTTCAAATCTCTCCTTCGGCACCATGAATAGCTAGTAGTGCGCTTGTAGCTCAGCTGGATAGAGCGCAGCCCTGCGGAGGCTGAGGCCGTGGGTTCGAACCCCGCCAAGCGCGCCACTCGGGCGGTT
>DUFA01000063.1 GCA_011191975.1 Dehalococcoidia bacterium | reverse complement strand
TTAGAGTTTCTGGAGATGTGCATCTGAGAAACCATTGTTTGAAGGACTCGTATTTATCCTCTAGTATTGAGTCAAGTTGCTCATAGAATTCCCAGAATTTGAGCATCATCTGCTTTTCAGATATAAAAGCTTCGGGATGATTCTCATATAGGTGTTCCATCTTTTGACGTGTATCGCCGATGAATTTATCGAATCCGAAAAATGACCTTTGAACTGGTATATTGATATGTTTTGTGTTTGTGTTACAATTAATATTGAGCATGGGATCACCTCCTGTGTTCGCGCTTTGCCCCGATAGTTGGCTCATCCCCTTCCTATCGGGGCTTTATATTTTTTACCGTAGTATCCAGAATCATGACTATCTCCTATTGATTTTTATTTATGGTCCTAATTGTTAATTCTCCATTTGCTATCACCTCCAATCTGTCCCCAGCCTTAACGTTGTAATAACGTATCCAGCTTTTCGGGAGTGTAATAACAAGTCCTGTATTACCGAATTTGATCAACTTCCTGTATGTTAGTGTTGGCATTAGTCTCCTCGATATAATATGTTTATTTATATGATAAAATACTTGTTAGTTTATACCGATACATAAAGACAACATAAAGGAAGCACAAAAGAAGTTATGACAAAAAAAGCTGAGCCTACATTTAGGTTAAAGAAAAAGATCTGGGACGCAGCAGCTAAATTAGGGAAGCAGAAATATAATGCTATACAACGTGAACTAGATAATTCTCTAGAAAAGCTAAGGCAAGATGGCTCTTTTTTTGAAGATACACCTGATGTGAGGACTATAAAAAAAATTGTTCAAGAAATAAATGATTTATCTCCTGATGTAGTCATTCACGAGTTACCTCAACATGTGTGGCACCTGAGGTCTGATTTCAGATCCATAAGAATGCGAACACTTAGTCCAGATCAAAAGAGACATTTTATTGAAGTGCGCAACTTTATCAAGCAACTAATAAGTGATTTTAATTTTCCTATTCCAACATTTTATGATCTTGTATTAGAACAGAAATTACATTTTTTAAGTCTTTCTTTAGAGAATCGTATACCAGAATATATCAGAGAGCATTGTCCAGAACGATCTATTTGGAATAATTACTCTTCCTGGTGCAACAAGGTAATTGAATATATAAAAGATTGTGATAATTTAGTAATAGAAATTAGAGAAGAAGGTGAAAGGATTCCTGGTGTACGAAAGATATCAGATCAATTTGAATTTCCTATTATAAGACGTATTAGTGATTGGCAACTTGGAGAGGATTTAACTTATTTGTCATTCTTCGTTGTAGATTACAGTAATGAAAGAGAATTGATACATGATATGGTGCAGGATATTGTTTTAAATGAGGAAGATAAGCAGCGCGAAGAGCAATTATTTAAAGGTAACCTGTTAATTGCATATGGTCCAATGGAGTTATATAAAATTGCTGAATTAGAATCTGAAATACATGGTCTAGATGAAGCCCGCCCTTATGTAGAATCATATTTTTCACTGGGTGAACGATTATATCAAAGGGATATTTCCAAGCATATCATTACTCTTTTTAAGGAAATTCATCAACTATCAGAGACGACATCTCATTCTTTAAGAGAAATTATAAATAGTCGTTCTTATTACGATTATAATTGTCAATTTTGCCCGTGAAACGTTGTTTGGAATTGAGTTCTTCATCATCTCAAATAACCAAGTATTTTTTAAGCATTTTATGAAAGTCAGGATTTACTATATTGACATTAAGCACGTATGCGTGTATAATTAATATATGAATAATGATGTTTACAGTGTAGATGAAGCAGCAAAGATACTGGGATTAGAGAATAGCTATGTCAGACGTTTATTGGCTAAGGGAGAGATAAAAGGGAAGAAATTAGGTCGGGATTGGGTAATTCTTAACCTGGATTATCAAAGAAAAAGAAGACCGAAAGGGGGACAGAAAAGTGAAAAAAGTTAAGCAATTTGTTAAGCAAAATGTTAAGCAATCAGCAAAAAAAGGGAGTAACTTAGGGGTAGAGTATCGGCTTTTAGCTACGGGAAATGGAGCGGGAGACGAGGCTCGAACTCGCGACCCTCTGCTTGGGAAGCAGATGCTCTACCACTGAGCTACTCCCGCAAGGGCGTATCAATTTTATCCCAAAATCCTGTCGATGTAAAGTATAGTGGCTAGCTTACAGGTGATTTTTCTCCACCTTATTCGGAGATTTGACTATAATAATCGGCTCTGATATACTGCGTTCGGCAGGTTTACAGACCGATATATCGGCAGATAAACCAAGCCTGTCTCATGTGTATCAAAAACAATATAGGAGGAAAAAATATGGCTGAAGATTTTGTAAATTTACTCGCTGATTTAAAGGAACAGGAAGTGTTGTCACTAGCCCAAAAAAGGATTGATTCGGGCGAAGACCCCATAAAAATCCTCGACGACAGCCGCGCAGCCATGGCAATCGTGGGCAAACGGTTCGCTGACGGTGAGTATTTTTTACCGGAGCTCGTCTTTTCCGGTGAGCTTCTCAAGCAGATCAGCGAGATGGTAAAACCGCACCTCAAGCAGGCAGTTGAAACCAAGAAATTGGCCAAGATTGTCATCGGGACAGTTGCCGGCGACATTCATGACATCGGTCTGAATATCGTTGATTTTATGCTGGATGTCAACGGCTTTGACGTTACCAACCTCGGCGTTGATGTTCCGGTGGAGAAGTTCGTTGAAGCAGTAAAGAAGACCAATGCTCCTATAGTCGGCTTAAGCGGATTTCTTACCCCGGCCTTTGATGCCATGAAAGAGACTGTAGAGGCTCTGGATAAAGCCGGACTGAGAAAAGACCTCAAGGTAATGATTGGCGGTGGTCAGATGGATGACGAGGTAAAAAAATACGCCAAGGCAGATGCTTACGGTAAAGATGCCATGGCGGCGGTCACTCTGGCAAAAGGGTGGATTGGAGCTAAGTAGATATGGAAGAGAATTGGGCGGAGTTATCTCCGGATGAAAAGCGTGAGGCGCGATTCAAACGATGGCTTTCTCCCCCGGGTGTTACCTTCTCCAGCCCGCAAGCTGAAAAGGGGTATAAGGAGAGGGTCACTAGATTCATCAAGGCTTTCCAGCTAAAGAAACCGGACCGGGTACCCTGTATTCTACCGGCCAGCAATTATGCGGCATACTATGCGGGGATGGACCTCCGCACCGTTATGTATGACTACGATAAGCTCGCTGAAGCCTGGCTGAAATTCTTCCGTGACTTTAAAGATGAGCTGGATACCTATATACCCCCCGCACTGGTTCCCCCGGGCAAGGCCCTGGAGATCGTAGACTACAAGCTATACAAGTGGCCCGGTCATGGCATATCCGGCGACACGACTTCTTATCAGTGCGTTGAGTCCGAGTATATGCATGCGGATGAGTATGAAGCCCTGATTAAAGATCCTTCAAACTTCTGGTTGCGTATTTATCTGCCGCGCATCTTCGGTGCTTTTAAAGCATTTCCGCAACTGCCTCC
>DUFA01000062.1 GCA_011191975.1 Dehalococcoidia bacterium | reverse complement strand
GACAGCGCCTACCGCGCAGCCTATAAAAAAGCCAGGAATTTACCACGGCACGATTATCAGAGTTTCCGCCGTCGATTAGGCGATCACCTGCAACGGCGAGGATTCGGTTACGGAGTGATAAACGCAACCGTGAAACGGCTCTGGAATGAGCTGGATAATGAATCTGAATAAAATCTACAACCGGAAAGAGTCCGGGAAGAGAGGTGAATAATGCTGGAGGAACAAGGAGGAGTGTTAGTATATGTGGCACTGGTTTCCATGTTCTTTATCGGCCTGGTTTTCGGGGGTATAATTGTCTTCTTCTTCAGGCGTATGGCGGTAAACCGCCAGCTCCGTAACGCCCAGAGGAAAGCTGCCAGAACGGTAGCGGAAGCCAGGGATGAATCAAAAGACATACTGAGAGAAGCTAAGGAGGAAATAGAGAGAAACAAGGCGAAAAGTGAAACAGAACTGCGCGAAAGGCGAAGCGAACTGCAGAAGGCGGAGAACCGACTTTCGAGTAAGACCGAGTCGCTTGAACGCAGGCTTGAATCGGTCGAGCAGCGTGACCGTAACCTTGCTAACAAGGAAAGGAACATAGAAACCCTGAGAAACGAGATCACAGAGATACGAGACAAGCAACTGAAGCAACTCGAAGAAGTATCCGGGATGTCCAGTGCAGACGCGAAACAGGAACTGCTGGGCAGGATGGAAGTCGAGACCAAGGAAGAGACATCGAGGCGTCTCCGCGAGTGGGAAGAGAAACTGAAAGAGGAGAGTGACAAGATAAGTCAGGTAATTCTTGCTCAGACGATACAGCGTTGTGCTTCCGACGTGGTTTCGGAAATATCCGTGGTGAGTGTTCCTTTGCCCGGCGATGAAATGAAAGGCAGGCTGATAGGAAGGGAAGGCCGTAATATCAGGGCACTGGAGCAGGCGACCGGAGTGGACCTGATCATCGACGATACTCCTGAAGCGGTAACGCTGTCCAGCTTCGATCCGGTCCGCAGAGAGATTGCCCGTCTTTCACTGACCAAGCTGATAACAGATGGAAGGATACATCCTGCCCGAATCGAGGAAATAGTTGCCAAAACCAAGGAAGAGGTAGACGCTACTATATATTCTACCGGTGAACAGGCAGCATTCGAGGTAGAAGTACCGGGGCTGCGCCCCGAAATAATCAGGCTGCTGGGACGGTTGAAATACCGCACCAGTTACGGCCAGAACGTACTCAATCACAGCAAGGAGGTGGCCTTCCTTGCCGGTATGATAGCTTCAGAACTGGGAGCGAATGTGGCGATAGCCAAGAAAGCCGGACTCCTGCATGATATCGGCAAGGCGGTGGACAGAGAGATCGAAGGCTCACATGCTACCATAGGCGCCGACCTGGTAAAACAGTGGGAGAAATCACCCGAGGTTGTCCAGGGTATCGCCGAACATCATCTTGAGACGACCAATACCAGCATCTGGGGCTACATAGTTTCGGCTGGCGACGCGATAAGCAGCGCCAGGCCGGGAGCAAGGCGTGAATCACTCGAGAATTATCTGAAACGTCTTACGGCTCTCGAAGATATAGCCAACAGCTTCAAGGGCGTAGAGAAATCCTTCGCCATACAGGCCGGTCGTGAAATCCGTATTCTGGTAAAACCGGAAGAAATAGATGACCTTGGAGCGATGCGAATGGCCAGGGACATTGTCAAGAAGATCGAAGAAGGACTCGAGTACCCGGGGCAGATCAAGGTGACTGTTCTCAGGGAGACACGGGCGATTGACTACGCCAAATAGAAAGGGAGCCAAAGTCCTATGATTATACTGGTAATCGGAGATATCATCGGCAGACCGGGAAGAGTGGCAGTACAGAAACTCCTGCCCGGTCTGCGCAACCAGTACAATATCGAAATGGTCATAGCAAACATTGAAAATACTGCCGGTGGGATAGGTGCGACTCCCTCAACGGTTAATGAACTGCTTGAATACGGAGTCGATGTAATGACCTCCGGCAATCATATATGGGCGCATAAGGAAATAATACCCTACCTTGAGAACGATACGCCTGTCATCCGTCCCCTGAACTATCCGGAAGGGGTGCAGGGCAGGGGGCATATTGTGAAAGGTAACGTTGCCGTCATTAATCTTATCGGCAGGACATTTATGTCCAATTATGACTGTCCTTTCCGGACAACGGATAAGCTGCTGAAAGAACTAGGCGACAAACCTGTGATAAAGATTATAGATTTCCATGCCGAAGCTACTTCGGAGAAAGTAGCCCTGGGGAGGTATTTCGACGGGCGGGTGAGTGCAGTCCTCGGTACACATACTCATGTAGGTACGATAGACACGAGAATTCTTCCCGAAGGAACCGCATATGTTACCGACATCGGAATGACCGGTCCGAAGGACTCAGTTATCGGCGACAGCATCGATGATGTTGTCCAGCGGTTTTTGACAATGATTCCGAAACGCCTGTCGGTCGCGAAGGGATCAGTAATTTTTACGGCAATACTCCTCGACATCGATAACAAAACCGGAAAGGCAAAAAGTATCGAACGTATCTATCAGGAGATAGAAGGAGAAGACTAGTGTCCAGGATTGACCTTCACCTGCATTCCTCGATATCGGACGGAGTCCTCAGTCCCGCCGAGTTGGTGGCGAAGGCAGCTGAACTGGGTCTTACTGCGATCTCTCTGACCGACCATGATAACGTGGACGGCATCGCACCGGCAATGGAGGCCGCAGAAAAATATCCTTGCCTGGCGTTTATTCCCGGTCTTGAGATCAGTACAGATACTTCTACCGGAGAAGTCCATGTCCTAGGATATTATATAGACCATACTAATCCTGAGCTTGTAACGGTCCTGAAAAAACTGAGGGATTCCCGCCTGGGACGGGCACTGAAAATGATCGAGAAACTGTCCGAGATGGGGATGCCGATAGATTGGGAACACGTAAAAGAGTTGTCGGGTGATGGTTCTGTCGGAAGGCCTCATATTGCCCAGGCATTGATGGAAAAGGGATATATTGAAACCATAAAAGAAGCTTTTTCCAAGTACATTGCCTTCGGACGACCGGCTTATGTACCGAGAGAAAAAATGACCCCGGCAGAGGCTATTGAACTCATAACCAGGGCTGATGGGCTTGCGGTGCTTGCCCATCCTCTTGGCATACCAAACCTTGATACGTTGCTAAAGACACTCGTCAGAGCAGGGCTTATCGGCATTGAAGTTTATTACAAGGACTATCCAACTGCAGACAGGGAAAGTCTCGCCGGGCTAGCTGATAAGCTTGGTTTAATCGCTACCGGGGGTAGTGATTATCATGGATTAGACGACAGTACCGAAGTGATGATGGGTGAAGCGGGAGTACCACCTTACGTGGTGGATAATCTTATTGCGATGGTAGAAAACAGTTCTCTGAAATCGACTTTACTATAGCAGGAGTAAAGGATGGTAATACAGGTTATATTACTGACTATTGCTGCATACCTGGTGGGTTCTATTCCTGCTGCCTATCTTGTTGCCCGATGGAGAAGGGGAGTAGACATCAGGAAGCACGGCAGCGGCAATGTCGGAGCCGCCAATACACTCACCGTTGTGGGAAAGCGCTGGTCAGTATTCGTAACCATTTTCGATATCGGCAAAGGTGCCCTCATGGTATGGTTTGCCCAGCTCCTGGACTTCAACATCGCTTCTCAGGCTGCGGTAGGAATTGCCACTGTAATCGGGCATGACTGGCCGGTATTTCTGCGGTTCCAGGGCGGACGGGGCGTGTTTACGAGTCTGGGAGTTATCGCCATACTCAATCCCTGGCTGGGGCTGATCGCATTGGTATATCCTTACCTTTTCTTCGCCCCGTTTAGGCAGGTCGCCCTCGGAGTATCCACTGCAATGTTCATTATCCCGATAACCAGCGCGCTGGCTCATAAACCGTTCGGCATCGACGAACCGTTAACCGTTACACTGGCAATGGTTGCTATCATGGTGGTGATGGCTACGCGACGCCTGACAGCACCGAGAAGTTCGATCAGTAAAGACGTTCCCCTCTCCGAGCTTATCACCTATCGCCTGCTGTTCGACCGGGATATAAAAGACAGGAAAGCCTGGATAAATCACAAGAGAGATTAAGACCGAAGAACAGACGGAGGATTAATCAAGGTTTTACCTTTTCTTATGCTTCTTATCCAGTTCACCACTCTTTGTTAAGTGCTCTTTGTGACTAAGTATTGCTTCACCAAGTTCTTCCGTACCCTTACCTGTTGTAGCTTGTGTAAGAAGGACCGATGGTTTCCAGGCAGCAGGGGACTGTTCTTTCATATCGATTACCGCTTCAAGCAGGGCTTTCAGACTACCGGCTCCTTCTCGGTCGGCCTTATTTACAACAATAATATCAGCCACTTCTACTATCCCGGCTTTCATCAGCTGGATATCGTCACCCATTCCCGGCACAAGGACACCGATACAGGTGTCAACAATGCCGGCAATATCGACATCCGCCTGTCCCGAACCAACGGCTTCGACGAATATGATATCCTTCCCCATCGCGTCCATTACCAGTACAACATCCGAAGCACTTTTTGAAAGACCGCCTTTCCAGCCCCTGGAGGCCAAGCTGCGTATAAAAACGCCCTCATCCACATCCTCACTCTGGATTCTCAGCCTGTCGCCGAGGAAGGCTCCGCCGGTAAGAGAGCTGGAAGGATCCACTGCAATAACACCAACCGCCATGTTCCTGTTTTTCCTGAAATATCTGACCAGGTGACCAAGGAGAGTACTCTTCCCAGAACCGGCTGCCCCGGTAACTCCCACGGTGAAAGCTGTTCCGGCGTGAGTGCGAAGAGTTTCAACCACGCTGGAAATATCAGGATTTTCATTCTCGATATCCCTTATCAGTTTTGCCGCCGCTAGGACGTCACCATTCAGTATTTTCTGTACCTGATCCGATTCCATTTATCTCCAGGCTCCAGAATTTTTACCGGTTCCATTATACCGGATTCCCACCTATGCGGGAATGACTAGAAAGAGCGGGAATGACAAAAGGAAGTATGATAAAAAGGATTGGACTGGATTACCATTCGATCAACGTCATTATAAGGAGTACCGATTTATAAAATGGGAGGATGTGGCAAACCTTGTTGATAAATATAGATTACCACGGTTCGCCTGTTAACGGCGAAAACCGCAATGTCATATGAATAAACAGGGCAGTTCACGAAGGTGAACTGCCCTGTTCTTAAACATCCAGAAATTAGTTCCTAAAAAGAATCAGTTACTTCCCGGCGTATTCTTCACGCAGCTGCTTCTTTATTATTTTACCCATCTGGTTACGGGGTAGTTCGTCCACAAAGAAAACGGATCTTGGTCTCTTGAAGCTGGCGAGATTAGCACGGCAGTGTTCCATTATTTCTTCCGGAGTGGCAGTTTCCCCTTTTTTCACCACGACTATCGCCACCGGAAGTTCGCCCCATTCCTCATCGGGGATACCTATCACAGCGGCATCGTCAACTTTAGGGTGTGAAAGCACCACGCCCTCTACCTCCTCGGGTGAGATATTCTCGCCGGCACGGATGATCATATCCGTAGCCCTTCCTGCCAGGAAGAAGTATCCTTCTTCGTCAATATATCCCATATCGCCAGTGTGCACCCAGCCGTCCTTATCGATTGTCTTCCCCGTCTTTTCCTCGTCTTTCCAGTAACCGCTCATCACCCTGGGTCCGCGAGCGACGATTTCGCCTACTTCACCCTGGGGAACGTCTTTACCGTCTTCATTTACAATCTTCATTTGCACATCGGACATCGGTCGACCGATAGAAGAAAGTCTTTTCAGTTTCTTTTCTCTCTCTTCAGGCGTACCGGTAATATTGTGGTCTTCCGGACTGAGAGTCGTGATGGTCGAAGCCGTTTCAGTCTGGCCGAAGGCGTTTATAAAGCTGACTCCAGGGAACAATTCCACGGCTTTCTTGATAACCTCGAGCGGCATTGGTGCTGCACCGTACGTAATAACCTTAAGGCTGGAAAGGTCGTAATTTTTAAACTCCGGGTTGTCCATAAGCTGCTTGAGCATGGTAGGTACCATCATCGCCCGGTTGGCTTCTTCCGCCTGTACCAGGCTCATCCATTCCACCGGTTCAAACTGCCTTTCCATGACTAGTGTCCTGCCGCCATAAATGGCGGCCATCATGGCCTGGATACCAGCGACATGATACAAAGGGACCGTAAGTATATTCCCTTCTTCCGATATCGGATCGGCAGGTG
>DUFA01000061.1 GCA_011191975.1 Dehalococcoidia bacterium | reverse complement strand
GTGGCAGCACTGCATGGGCTACTACACTGGCAGATTGGCGATGGGTTCTTGGCGTAAACTTATGGGGAGTGATACATGGTGTCCACTTCTTCGTGCCGATTATGCTTAAACAAAATACAGAATGCCACATAGTAAATACAGCCTCTGCTGCTGGGCTAATATCGAGTACGAGAACTGCTCCATACCCAGTAAGTAAACATGGTATCGTAGCTCTCACTGAATCACTTTATAAGCAATTAGAAGAGAGAAATTATAAAATTGGAGTTTCGGTGCTTTGCCCTGGTTTTGTTAAAACCAGACTGGGAGAAGCCGACCGTAATCGTTTGAAAGTATTAACAAACGAGGTAAATGAAGATAAAAGCGAAGTAGACGAAACAATGCAAGCTTTCTTGAATACTGCTAAAGGAGCTGTTGAAAACGGTATGTCCCCACAAAATGTTGCTGGAATCGTGTTTGATGCTATAAGAACTAATAAATTCTACATAATGCCGAACACTGAAGGTTTGAATGAAATGATTAAGACTCGTATGGAAGATATTCTCCAAGGGCGAAATCCGACAAGGCAGGAGATAGGATATTTGAAATAATCCGAAAATTTATGGAGAAACTCAATAGTAAAGGAGCATAAACAATGGGCATAGAAGAAATTGCAGAAAAATGGATACAAGCTGATAAACAGGCATTTCAAGAAGGTAACTTTGATGCTCTAGAACAACTCGAATCGCCTAATATAGTGATACACTCAGCACCAGTTCCGGGCACTATCGGATTTGAAGAGCATAAAGAACATATATTAAAGGTACGTGAAGAAGTTTCGGATTTACAGCAAGAATTTGAATACTTAACTGGTGATGGCAATGTCTTTGCAATATCCTTTAAACAATCGTTTACGGCCAAGGTAGAGATACCAATTGCTCCTGCTGGTTCAACTGTTAATATAGATTCTTTATTCGTGTTACGTTGCGAGAATGACAAAATAGCAGAAATCTGGATGAAGGGAATTATCACATCCAGTTAGCAGATTATCTGAATCAGTAAAGGAGAAGGACCATGCCATTCGCTACAGTTCGTGATATTCAGATGTATTATGAAATCCATGGGGTAGGACCTCGTCTGCTCTTCATCAGCGGTACGGGTGGTAATCTTAGACAAAAGCCAAATGTTTTCGATTCACCACTATCAGCCCACTTTGAAATCTTAGCCTAAGATCAACGCGGTCTTGGTCAAACAGATAAACCAGACGTCCCTTATACTATGACGGATTACGCCTTAGATGCCGACAGCCTACTAGATGTCATTGGCTGGGAAAGCTGCTTTGTGATCGGGGCATCGTTCGGTGGCATGGTGGCCCAAGAGTTCGCATTACGCAGTCCCCAACGGGTGGAGCGGTTAGTACTAGCCTGTACGAGTAGTGGTGGTGCAGGAGGGGCGTCATACCCAATTCACGAATTTGTTGATCTAGCTCCACGGGAAAAGGCACTTCGTTTCCTGCCACTCAGTGACACCCGACTTGATACGGCATGGCAATCTGCGAATCCAGAACAGTTCGCTCAACTGACCGAGCAAATGGTAGAAGGATATGTGACCGGCGCAAACGAGTCAGGTTGGGAAATAGGTGCTCGCCGCCAGTTAGAAGCGCGTATTGGACACGATACTTATGATCGCCTTCCCAAACTCCAGATGCCTGTTTTTATCATTGGTGGTCGCTACGACGGTATAGCTCCAGTCTCAAATCTCGAAGCAATGCACGAGCAGATACCTCATGCCCGTCTTGAGCTGTTCGAGGGTGGGCATATGTTTATGCTTCAAGATGCCCGGGTGTATAGCCGCATTTCAGCGTTCCTGCAGGATGAACTGGACTAAGCATGATATACGAAATCTCATGTGCTCGGATACCTCAACTCTGCCATCAGGGAATCCCGCGAGATGAAGATGCAGCCGTCTCTGGAGAGGGCGTTAAGACGGAAAGATATACTGAAGGCATAATATTCAACAAAGCTTGTGTCTTTCTTCATCGCGCGGGTCACAACATACTAAAAGGTGACACTCAACCTATAAACCGTGGATTTTTCTCTTAAGTATTGACTTTATAATTCGCATTAGATTAAACTAACATTCGTTTCACATTTTAACTGAATAATCCCGGATATTGTGGTGTGCTATTGCTGCCGATAGTGCAGTGGTGTGTAGTACCCTTATTATTTTAAATAAACAGGTCATGTAAATATGGAGCAAACTGTCCAACATTAACTAGTGTAAATTAAATTCAAAAAGGAGAAATGAAATGTCTACAGAAGAAAATAAAGAACTGGTTCGTCATGCATTTGAACGTGTCAATAAAGAGAAAAATATTATTGCGTTTTTTGATATATGTGATTCTGACTATGTTGAACATTACACTGACCATGATGAAACTCTTGAGCAAGCGCAGCAACTTATACTTAGTATCCCAGCAGTATCTGAATATAGTCTCACCATTGACGACCTTCTAGGGGATGGAGATAAGGTTGTGTACAGGGTAACTCATAGAATGACATTCCAAGCCACAGGAAAGAAAACCCAAATGACTAATACCTGTATTGTGAGAATTGCCAACGACAAAATAGTAGAAAATTGGGTAAGTGTAGATACATTACACGTGGGCCAACAGCTTGGTGTTCTTCTCCCTACTGAGGAGATATGGATGCAGATAATGAATAGTGTCAATTGAAGAGACTGGGAAGTAAAAAGGAGGAATTAAACATGACTGTTACAAAAACCATGATAGAAAATCTAATCGACAAACTTAATGCCGCAGAAAATAACAGACCGAATAGTACTGTTGAAGAAACGATAGCCAGTATCGATGCAGTTTGTGCACCAGATTTTCAGGGCAGACTTAATAATCAACCGTTTCATGATCGTGAAACTGAACGTCAAGGCGAGAGAATGCTTTTTACCATGATACCTGATTATCATCGAACTATAGGTAGGAAGGTTATAGACCCACCTTATGCTGCATTCGAATGGATAATAACAGGAACGGTAAATGGAGAGCCTATCGAATCTATCGGATGTTCTGTAGGTGAATGCAGCGAAGATGGGTTATTAAAGACAGGTACGGTGTATGTCGATATGACTCAGATACCAGGTCTATCTGAATGATAGATATCCGATCCCATTTGGCTTTAACCTTGTTAAATTTGAAAAATATTGAGTGTTATAATTTTGGCTACCCTAATGACCAGGAGGAATGAAATGCCTTACGCAAAGAATGGTGATATCAACATTTATTATGAGGTTGAAGGAGAAGGCCCGCCACTGGTTCTTCATCACGGTTTCTCAGGGTACCTGGATAATTGGAGAGAACAGGGATATGTCGAAGCTTTGCGAGACAGTTACCGACTGATTTTAATGGACGCCAGGGGGCATGGTAAAAGTGATAAACCACATGATCCGGAGGCATACGCTATTAAATATAAAACCGGAGATGTTATTTCAGTCATTAATGATTTAGGGATAGAAACCACTAACTTTTTTGGTTATTCGTATGGAGGGAGAATCGGATACAGGCTTGCCAAATATGCTCCTGAGAGAATAAAGTCTGTAATAGTGGGAGGGGCAGCATACGGAACTGCAAATCCAAATCAAGAACAGAGAATAAAGATGCTTGAAGGAGGTCCGGAAGCGATAATAGCTCAACTCGAAAAGTTAGCAACACTAACTCCGGAGATGAGAGAAAATATACTCGCTTATGACTGTGAAGCTCTTATCGCAATACTAAAAGCAACATGGGATGATATTGAAGCTGACTTGCCAGATATGATCATGCCGTTCCTTCTTTTTGTCGGCGAGTCTGATCCATCCTTTCCAGGAGTTGAAAAAACGAGTAAAAGTCTTCCTGACGCAACTTTCGTTTCTTTACCCGGTCTTAACCACTTGGAAGCAGCTTCACGAATTGACTTGATAATCCCGCATATCAGACAGTTCCTGGCGAGAGTGAATTAAATAAGAGGGGGCATAATTTTACCCTCCTTTTCGTCTGGTGTCTTTTAGACTTTTCGCCATTGAAGAAACATCAAGATGTCTACATGTAATTAGGAATTACTTGATTCCTTTATGATTCGCATTAAAAAATGTCACATTCTGAGACCGCCGAAATAAGCATGTTCAAACGATGGCTTCTTACTCTGGCGGTCTGAATTTTTTCAAAATCCCGCCATTTTCACCTGCCAGTCGCTTTATCAGGTCATTATTACCTCATTTTTC
>DUFA01000060.1 GCA_011191975.1 Dehalococcoidia bacterium | reverse complement strand
TATCGATAGGCGTACCACCACCTACTGCCAGGATAATATCGGCGCCCGATTGTAAAAACTGGTTGGTGCCTTCCCTGATAAAATCAGTTGTTGGTTCAGATGGTAGACGGTTATATTTTTCGAATTCAAGTCCCTCTGATTTCAGTGATTTTACTATCTTTTCGAGGACGCCTATTTTCCACAATACTTCATCCGTTACGAGGAAAACTTTGTGCGCCCCGAGTGCCTTGAGCTCGACTCCTATACTCTCTGAGCTACTCCTACCAGAGATAACAACGGGCATTCTGAATACCTTCGAAGACATCAGTGTTCCTCCAGGTGAAGGATTTTCTCGGCATTGCCATGATATATCATTTCCTTTTCCTCGATATCGAGATTAAGCGAATCAACAGCGTTTATCACTTCTCTGGTAAATCTTTCACCATTTTCATTGTCGTAAGGATAATCAGTGGCAAACACTATGCGTTCGGGTCCGAAAAATTCGTATCCACAGGCCAGTGCCGCCGGATTACCGTTGAGAGCTGTATCAGCGTAGAAATCCTTGAAATACTCGATTGGTTGTTTCTTCAGTGCCTGTTTCCATTTCGCTTTGAGGTTTTCTTCAGCGTAATCCTGCCCGATAACAAGTCTTTCTGAAAAGAAGGGAAGCATCGCCCCGCAGTGGTGTGTTATAAACTTTATACCGGGATATTTATCGAATATTCCCGAGAAGACAATGCGTACCATTGCAGCGGTTGTTTCATACGGCCAGCCGAACATCTGGTAGATATAGTATCTGGAGTGGTCTTCGCCGGGATAATCGGGAACGTGCCGCCCTCTGGCTGGATGAATCCAGACGGTTAACTCATATTCAGCCATCATTTCATACAATGGAAAAAATACCGGCGAGTCGAGTGATATACCATTCGAAGGTGTGTATAACTGGATACCTTTAAAATCAAGGTCATTAATTACTCTCTCAGCTTCTGTCAAGGTTGCATCCATATCATTTACCGGCAGGCAGGCAATCGCTGCTGTGAACTTGTCAGGATACTTCATTACCAATTCAGCCATTTCATCATTTCCGATTTTCGCCAGATATATAGCATCTTCCGGACTGGTTACTTCTTCAAGCGCGGGTGACGCTATCGTTAATACTTGCGATAATCCTTCATATTTCTCAAGGATTCTCAGACGAATATTAAGGTCTGACAGTGCAGGGGTTCCATCGATCACCTTATCCCAGTTTTCACTGAAAAACCTGCTGTCTGCTCTTTGATAGAGGGCTTTTTTGTATTTTCGAGGGATGATATGAGTGTATATGTCTATTTTCAAATATTTACTCCTTATGCTGAATCGTTATGAAGCACATTATACCAAAAAGCCGGGATTGATACTTAAGCTTGACAGTTAAAAGATACAAATATAGACTGAATGCACTTACCTGTGAAAGAACTATTCAGGCTGGTTATGGATAAAAAGATAATTAATAATCCAGACAAAACGGTTACAGGTATTTCAAAAGATACACTGGACGAATCAGTCGAAGTGCTGGTCAGGGCGTTTGAAGACGATCCTATCATTAATTACTTCCTTTCCGACCATGAGAGTAATTACATGGAAGGAGCCCGAAGAATTTTTAAGTATCAATGTTTGATGTATATCGAAATGGATCTGCCCATATTCGGTATCCTTCAGAACTCTAGGATTACCGGAATCGCGTGCTTGTCCGTTTCCGAGAATAAGAAGAGACCGGATTCGCTGATTGAAGCTGATAAAGAATTCGAGGAATTTATGGGACTGTTATCTTTCGGCAGGATAAAAAGGTATATGAGCCTTAAGAAGAAACATACTCCTGATGAATTGCATCATTATCTTGCGGCATTAGGCGTTCACCCGGATTTCCAGGAGCAGGGATTTGGCAGATTGCTTCTTGATGAAGTCCAAAGGATTACTGAAAATCATCAGGAATCGACAGGTATCTTCCTGGAGACGGCGAAAATGAAAAACGTGGAGATGTATAGGTATTTCGGGTATAATCTTTTGGCCACAGAAAAACTCGATGGGATAGTGGACCTTTGGTATATGTTCAGACCGGTCAGGAAAAACGATTGAAGGAGGAGAGATGACCAATCAGGAAGAAATTCGGAAAGAAGACCAGAAACTTAAAGACGAGATTGAAAAGAGACATGGTAAGTCTGTAGAAGAGCTGTACGCGGAAAGAGAAAAGAGAATCATGGATGCTGTCCATGGAAAGGTGCCGGACAGAGTACCCGTGGTTTTCGGCGGCACCTATTTTGCTATGAAATATGTCGGATTGCCGTATTCCACAGCTTACTATGATCCTGTTGCCTGGAAGCAGGGATACAAGAAGATGATGGCGGAACTGGAACCCGATTCATACGGCTCAGCAGCTTCGATGCAGTCGGGCAATGCCCTCGAGACACTTGAGACCAGTAATTATCGCTGGCCTGGGTATAATCTCCCGGAACATATAGCCAGCCAGACAATCGAAAAGGAATACATGAAAGCGGATGAGTACGACCTTTTTCTGGCTGATCCTTCCGACTATATACTTCGTGTCTGGCTTCCGAGGGTATACGGAATCATGGAGCCACTGGGCAGTCTACCGCCCCTGATGAACCTGGGAACAGGTTTGACAATGCTCGCTTCATTATTTACCTCACCAGGTTTTCAACGGCTTGCCCAGATTATGAAGAAAGCTGGTGAGGAACAGAAGAAGCACCTTGAAGCTCTGGGAGATTTTAACGGTGAGATGAAAGCACTCGGTTTACCGGTCGACTTTCAGTGGATGGGAGGTGTGATGCCCCCTTTCTCAGGCTTTACCAACAGCTTCAGGACCTGGAAAGGCATCGCGACAGATATGTTCCGTCAGCCTGATAAGCTGCTAGCAGCCCTTGAAAAGCTTCTTGACTATAGGATATTCCGGGCAACCCCTCCGGTTCGCCAGGAAGGTAAACCGGCAATCGGAGCTTCTTCGGAACCTCATCGCGTATCCGATGAATTCATGTCACGACCACAGTTCGAGAAATTTGTCTGGCCGAACTGGCAGAAGGCCGTCCAGAAGACCTTCGACCTGGGATATGACGTTATATCGATGTTCTTCGAAGGCAGGCGTGATAACCAACTCGATTATTTCATGGATTATCCGAAACACAGCATAATGATACGGTTTGCTGAAACCGATATTTTCAGGGCGAAGAAACTGTTTGGTGATAGAGTCAGCTTTATGGGAAATGTACCGATAGCCATGCTTCAATTAGGTTCGACGCAGGACGTGGAAGAATACTGCAAGAAACTGATCAAAGAAGTTGGAAAAGACGGTGGTTTCATCCTGCGATGTTCTACTGACTATACCCAGGAAGCCAAGCCGGAAAATGTAAAGGCGATGATAGATACTGCCAAGAAGTACGGTAAGTATTAGTTACCTTCAGTTTTTACAATATACAATTTATGAGGGAGTCCCGTTCGAGACTCCCTCTTTGGTTATCATGATGAAATGACTCGTATCTAGTATTCTTTTTAGTGTTATGGGAAATTACTTGTTTTGTATTTATTGCCCTGCCACACATTATTTAGCGCAGGCGGATCGTCGAATAGGTCAAACTCTCCACTCTTTATCACGTGGTTTTCCTGTATTGTATTACCTGATGCCCCCATACGAGTAGCAATTCCACTCCAATCACTTTCAGATACCTTATTATTTTGGATTAAGTTCGCCGTAGCTGCACCAATCATGACGATACCATCCAGATTCGAATCGCGAACGTGGTTATCCAGCACTTCGTTACTGGAGCTACCATCCTGAGCATTACCATGCAGAGCAATCCCCCCGGCACCGCTACCGGTGACTTTATTTCCCTCAACCAGATTATTATTTGCCGTCGGGAACAAAGCTATGCCATCTGAATTTGATCTGGATACTTTATTCCTTTGTATCTGATTACCGGAACCCTCTATACTAATACCCGGATCGGTACTGGAAGTAACATGATTATCGGCAACTAGGTTACCGTGTGCATTTGCCAGCATTATCCCACCACCGGCATCAATACCACTATTGGTAATATGATTGCCGGTTACTACGTTACCTGCCGCACCATCCTGTACGGCGATCCCGTTAAAACCTGAATTGTCGACATGATTGTCCATGACATGATTATTGTGAGCATTCAGGAGCATTATACCGTTGTGACCGCTGTTCGAAACATAGTTGCCGTTTAGGGTATTACCGTTTACCCCATCAGTTAGGGCTATACCATTCTGGGTTGTACCTTCTACTTCGTTTTCCGATACGTTGTTCCCGGTCGCTGCCAAGAAAAGGCCGATACCTTCTATCGTTGGACCAGTAACTTTATTTCTCTTAACCTGGTTGTTTGTACCACCTATACCGATTCCCGTGTGACAGCCGAAAGCTGTATTATCCTGAACAAGATTCCCACTAGCTGATGGAGTAATACCTATGCCTAGGTCAATACCTTTTATATTGTTTGACTCAATCCGGTTATTTTGGCTACCGATTGTGATACCTATCAGGCCAATTTTAATA
Source organism: Dehalococcoidia bacterium (assembly GCA_011191975.1). Lineage (GTDB taxonomy): Bacteria > Chloroflexota > Dehalococcoidia > Dehalococcoidales > UBA2162 > MGML01. Next base: position 11,596 of record DUFA01000060.1, on the reverse strand, counting down.
TGGTTATTCTGAATATGACATTCAGCTGAACTTACCATCAAGACGATTCCAGTCCCCATCTTCGGTTTCGGATCGCCCGGTTCTTCTTTGTTGTAGTGTTTAATAGTTAATCCTTCTACTGTTATGCCGCTACCTGCCAGTGTTATGGCATTGATGCCCAGGAATGTATCATCATCAGCCGGATAGTTTCCGTCCAGGATCGTGCCGGATTCACCCTGTAAAGTAATCCCGGGTTTAGGGATGAAGACAGACTGATGATATACGCCGGAATGTACCAGGATCGTGTCACCTGGATTCGCTGCGATCACCGCGTCCTGGATACTCTGACCAGGCCAAACCTCAATAATCGTCGGTTCAGCACTAACCGTGGCTGGTATCATTAGACTGGTAATGATACCAATAACTGCTGCAAGAGTTATGATCAGTTTTTTACTCATTTGTGTTTCCTCCTTGGGTTATTTTTCTGATAAGATTTGGGCTGTGAGAAAAATTTCCAGAATTAATCCGTTTCTTTCATCCCATAGCCACCTCCTGTCGGGTAACTAACACATTATTGTTCTGTTTTGTTTAATAATATAAGTTTTATTCTCACTAAATCCTCACAATTATTCGTTTATTTATCAATTGACATGGCTATTTTTCGGGGGTATACTCAAGTCCTACTAGAGTAAAAAACTTCGAATCATGGGATTTCTTGTGGTCAGGAGTTTGTTAATGAAAGATTCGAAGCATTCAAAGATCCTCGTGATCGATGATAACCCTCGGGTCAGGTCTTTTATTAAATCTGCCTTGGAAGAGGAAGGTTTCGTATATATCGAAGCTGAAGACGGCTGGACTGCTATGAGTCTTGTCGAAGAAGAAAGCCCGGACCTTGTAGTGCTGGATATCATGCTGGAAGACGAGAGAATGGGCGGTCTCGATGTCTGTAAGAAAATCCGAGAGAAAGGCTTTCGGATGCCGATCATTTTTCTTACCGTAAAGGATCGTGCTGAGGAGCCCTTCTTCATGAAACGGGCATTTCAGCTTGGAGGGGATGATTATATCAGTAAAAGGGAAGAACTACGTAAAATAGAACAGCGAATGGGTCTTGTCCCATCTGAACTTCTCGAGCGTAAGTCTGATATCGATGAATTGCTGGCTCGTATTAATGCCAGGCTTCAAAAGGTGGATTCTGAGAAAGAATTCGGTGATAATTTTAGGATAGATTTAACCTCTCGAATGGTTGAGAAAAAACATGAAGGGCGATGGGAAGAGGTGCACTTAACACAAACGGAATTTTCCCTTCTGGAAATACTTCTCAGAAAACCGGGAAGTCCGGTTGGAAAAATAGAACTGATGTCACAAGCTGGTATTGATGGAGAGGGCTCTCTGCAGAACCATATTATGCGATTACGCCGAAAACTTGAGTCGGATCCCGGTATGCCTGAATATATTCTTACCTATCATGGAATAGGTTACCGGTTTGGTAAACGGGAGTGAAATCAGATGCAGATGAATGGAATACAGATCCAGACAGATATATATTCGCTGGTATTTACCGTACTGGGAGCCTTTATCCTGGGAGGAATAATTATATGGCTGGTGCTTCGTCGTGGAAATCAGCAAGGTAATCCTGCAGAAACAGTTAAAGATGATACACCATATATGTTACTCAGCAGGTTAGCCCACCGATTGAAGACGGCTGGAGAAGTAATCCGTGGTCATCTTCATCCCTTTACCGAACAACTTCCCAAAGATGAAGAACGCTGGAGAGTGGCTTATAAAGCCATCCTGGAAGAGTCTTCGGGTATAAATTACCTCACAGACCGCATGGACCTGGTAGTTCGCCTGGGTTTAACCGGACAACCCCTAGTCTTGGAACCGGTTAATATTTCCAGGTTACTGGAAGACCTTATGTTGAACCTGGCTCCAGCTGCAGAAGAGAAGGGAATAACGCTGGGGAGTAAAATAAACAGCCAGCCTGATATGGTATCTCACATCACAGCGGATATTTCCGCGCTACGCGAGGTGTTTTCAAACTTACTGGAGAATGCTGTCAAGCACAATGGTGCCGGTACTGAGATCACAGCCGAGGTGAATCAGCTGGATAAGCATTTGCTGGTTTGCATAAAAGATACCGGTAAAGGCATACCTGAAGAGATTATCTCTGTAATATTCGAGAAAGGTAGTTCGAGTTACCGACCGCAGAGAGCAGTCGGAACAGGAATGGGATTATATTTCTGCAAACTGCTAGTGGAACTTCACGGCGGTCGTATCGAGGCTAAGAGTATTGTGGGTGAGGGTACTCAATTCAACATTCTCCTTCCTTTAAGGAGAGTAGTTTAATGCGAACACGGCTGCCTGTTATGCAAAAATGGTCCATTTTACTCTTCCTACTCACAATATTGGTTTTGCTAAGTTCCTGCTATCGGATTGTGAGATCAGAGGAAATCCTTACGGATGATGACAGACCAGTTACTATTACCGGTGTGCTCATGGCTTATGGTGGTGCGATGGCACACTGGTCAGAGTACACATCGGTACCGGAAATGGCACCGAATGTAGCGAGACTTCAGGTTTCACCTGGAGGACCTCCATTGACTCAACATGCTTATGTGGCTATTGACGATGCGATACCGACTCTGAATGATGTAGAGAAACTGGAAGCTAAGTATTTCATATTACCCCATTCCACTCTGGACTGGTCCCCATATTTCTGTATTTGTTTCGATCTTGACGGCGACGGTACAGGTTGCGATGAGTTTATATTGGGAGGGATGCCCCCACCGGTTCCCAAGAATTGCTGGAATACTCTCAGTCCTACCAGTTGGAGCATTTTAGGACAGGATGAGGGAGGACCGTACACACTCAACCAGTTAAAAGATATCCTCGGCGACGAACCGATCGTTAGAATACGTGTTTCCGTAGGCTCCTGGGACACACTTGAAAGCCTGACAGTGCTTGTAGATGGAATCACAATTAACGATACAGTGTATAACCTAGAACCCGGTGACCTGTCTCCTCAGGGCAATCAACCTTTCGTCGATTAATACTCTGTTGTTTCACTGACTCCTTATTATTCGAGTAGCTTTTTAGTATCTCGGTACCGTGAGGAATTTGTGATAATCCTGTTCCTATAATTGAATCAAGGGATTTTATTACTCTTCACCACTCCGTTCCCAAGAGGTGGAGATATGATGTTACCGGGAGACATAATTACACTGACGATATTACTTTTTCTTGATGTAACTATTCTCATTAGTCTGTTTTTTATTCCGATATCGTCTGTGCGTGGTAATCTTTACGGGCTTGGTTTTACACTGGGGATTATCAGTTCATCAGGGATATTGATCACTGTTCTTGTCTGTATAATGTTTTCCAGAGAGGGATGGAATAACATATCGTCGATTTTAGTAATACTGGTTACATGCCTACCATATCTGACCCTGTGGTTCATAAGAAGATGGATTCTTACCGGTGGGATAATATTGATATTAGAAGCACTGGTACTTGTCGTGTTTCCGTATGGATTTAGAGACTTGTGTGAACTGACTGCTTTTATTAATTTAATCTACCAGTTGTTCGGAGGTATTCTGGCATTGTCAGGAATTCTGCTTTACCATTCATGGCGTGCTAATCCTGCACTCAGCCCTTGGAGAAAATGCCGTGATTTGAGAAAAACCAGCCTGATTTTAGGATTCATTACTTTGGTTGTTATAATACCGGTGTATATATCGTCAATTTATACATTTGCAGTAAACTATGAGCGTGAATCGGCAGCAGTACTGTTGATTGTCCTTCTGGCTGCTTCAGCCGGTTATGGACTTAACTGGAAATCTCCCTGTACAGGCGGATGGATATTACTGGTAGCTGGAATAATGGATCTGTTCATACTGCTTATTCTGGATTTCTATTTCCCGTGGAAGCTGCCACTTCTGGGAAATATCACGATTGTCAATATGCTTCCAGCATTATCAGGCATTCTATCGATACTATACGACCGAGAGAAAGGCCGTATATATACGGATTACATGATTAGCTCCGGTAAGTTCTTCAGAAAATAGCAGGTTGTGTAAACAGAAACATATTGATGTCAGGTGAGAAAACTCAATATGAATGGAATCACTGCAAGACTGGCAACCGTCGTAAGGAAGACGACGCTTGAGACAAGTTCGGACTCGTTATCATATTTAGTCGCAATAATTGCTGCATTCACTGCGGCAGGCATGGCTGAGTTAAGGATGACCACAGCCCTTAAAACTCCTGTAAGATCGAAAATAGTGGAAGCAAGAAAACCGAATCCCAGTCCGACTCCTATTCTCAGGAATGATGCCAGTATGGTGGTCGGTACCGAGGTTATTTTAATCTTTGAGAGGTTGTTACCAAGCACCAGCAGGACAAGAGGAACTGCCATTAAGCCGATAATTTCTAGAGGCCTGGTTATTACTTCAGGAACGTTAACCTCTGCCATGTTTAGTATCAATCCCAGTACTGCCGCATATATCGGGGGGATTTTAAAGACTTCCTTCAGAGCTCCTCTCCAGTCTTTGCCTGAAGCGATATAGATTCCCACCGAATACGCAATTACTCCACCAGGTATCATAAAAAGTGTCGCGGCATACAAGCCTTCCTGTCCGTATACGAGGAATATGATGGGGAAGGGTATATTCACCGAGTTCATTATCGAGATTGGAAGGTAGAGTCCTGAGTGTTTCTGCCTGATAAATTTAAATACTATCCAGGCGACGATCATGCATCCAGCCATTATAATTACTGCGGAACCCCAGACCTTTGCCGCATTTAGCAGGACGATTTTCTTCTCCAGCATGGAAGTAAGGACGAGGGCAGGAAGACCTATGTAGATAACGATCTCGGATATTACGGATAGATCCCATTTCTTGATCTTTCCAAATACGAATCCGATGAAAATGATTATAAAAGTCGGTAGAACGACGTTTAAAAGATCTGTCAAATATGCTTACTCCAGATAAAAAAATATCAGGATGAAACCATGGATTTTAAGTGGCGACCCCAGGGGGATTCGAACCCCCGATCTCCACCGTGACAGGGTGGCATGTTAGTCCGCTACACCATGGGGCCGTATAGTTATTTATAGAGGTGGTAATAAAGGAATATACCTTTGGAATTCTATCAGGACGAGGCACGGATTGTCAAACTATCAGGCTGGATTTTCCGAGCGTCCGTAATCGTCATCCAGCCTGACTACATCATCCAGTTCCGGCGTGGAAACTTCAATGAATGTCGTATCTTCGATGGCCTGGAATCGGTGTTTTTTCCGGGGTGGCAGTCGGAAAGATATACCGGGCAATGCTTCTGTCTTTACTATGTTCCCGTCTTCATCCTCGATCTCCAGGAGTGCTTTTCCTTCCTGTATATAAAGTGTCTCGTCTTTTTTATTGTGGTACTGGAGACTGAGACGATGCCCCTTTTTTACGAAGAGAATTTTCCCGGCATATTGAGGGGTAAGGGCGAACAGCAGTTCATAGCCCCAGGGTTTTTCTGTTTTTTTTGGTAATTCATCCATATTGGGTGTCCTTCTATCGCTGTTTATACACCCGCCAGCCTTCTCCCTGCCTTGAGGAGTTTCTCTACCTTCTGCGGAGTACTGCTTTCAGCGTATATCCTCAACAGTGGCTCGGTTCCGGAAAACCTTATAAGGAGCCAGCAACCATCCGCCATGATATACTTGAAACCGTCCATTGTGTTCAGCGTTTCGACTTTGATTCCATTTATCTTGTCAACGGGGTTACTTTTCACTCGGTTAATAATGTTATCGTGTTCATCAGGCGGAAAATGAACATCTATCCGGTTATAATGATGGGTGCCGGTTAAACTGAAGAGGTGATTCAAAAGCTGAGAGGGTGTTTTTCCGGTTTTTACCATCAGGTCGAGGAAGTAAAGAGCTGCCAGGATACCGTCACGTTCTGGAAGATGACCCCTGAAACCGTAACCGCCACTTTCCTCTCCGCCTATCAGGGCGTCATCTTCCAGATACGGAGCGATGTGTTTAAAACCTATCGGTTTCTCTATGATTTCAACCCCATATATATCAGCCAGTCTGTCCATCATCACCGAGGTATTAATAGTTTTAACGATGAGACCTCTCTCGCCACGCACCTCCAGCAGGTAGTAAGTCAGCAGAGAAAATACCTGCACTGTACTCATAAACTTGCCCGTTTCATCGACTATTCCGAGTCTATCGGCGTCGCCATCGGTGGCAATTCCGATACTTCCGTTCTGCTCTCTCACCTTAGAGATGAGTTTTTCAAGATTAGCTGCGATCGGTTCAGGTTGTATTCCGGGGAATTGAGGATTTCGTTCACTGTTTATCTCAACGACCTTTACAGATCCGCCACTCAACAGGTTTTTCAGGTATCCTGAACCGGCACCATACATCGGATCGACGATTATTGTGAGTCCGCTGTTCCTGATTTCATCGAGATTTACCAGTTTCGATATATGTTCTATATATGATGGTAAAGGATCGGTGAGTTCGACGAGTCCTTTTTTTAGAGCTTCTTCCAGAGGTATTCTTGCCGTTGAATCCTTTCCGTAAAGCCGAGAAACTGTGTCTTCGATTATTGCTGTGATCTTATCAGATGCGCTGGCACCGTTCTCAGATTTGTATTTAAAACCATTCCATGTAGCGGGATTATGACTTGCCGTGATAACTATTGCTCCACCTGCGTTCAAGGCAACAGTACCATAACTTATCACCGGTGTGGGATTTGCCACACGGCAGAGGTACACTTTAATTCCGGTGGCTGCAACCACTTCCGCGGCTGCCGATGCAAAATCTTCGGATGCGAAACGTGTATCATAGCCGATAACAAGTCCTTTTTCAGCAAGCTTCGCTTCCTTAAGGTAGTCCGCCACGGCATGGGCGCAGATACGCACGTTGCCGAAGGTAAAATCATCAGCGATAATACCACGCCATCCGTCGGTTCCGAACTTAATAGGATTATCTTTCAATATGGTTAAACCTTTGATTTATATCTCGGTTGCAGTTAGCCGTCATTCTGAGTGTACCAGAAGGTTGTCAATAAAAAAAGGGGTGATTGAAGATCACCCCTTTTTCTGCTTACACACTGGATTATCCGAAGGCTTCTTTTTTGAGAATCTCTACCTTATCGGTTTTCTCCCATGGCAGGTCGAGATCGTCGCGACCGAAGTGACCGTAGGCGGCGGTCTGCCGGAAAATCGGGCGCCGTAGGTTGAAATCACGAATGATCGCGCCTGGTCTGAGGTCAAAGTGCTTCATTACCAGGTCTTCAATAAGATCTTCGTCAATCTTTGCTGTACCGAAGGTTTCAATCGACACTGAGAGTGGATGGGCGACGCCGATAACATAAGAAAGCTGGATTTCAAGCCGGTCAGCGAGTCCGGCAGCAACACAGTTCTTGGCGATGTAACGGGCTGCGTAGGCTGCGGTCCGATCTACCTTGGTGGGGTCTTTTCCTGAGAAGGCTCCTCCGCCATGTCTGGCAATACCGCCATAGGTGTCTACGAGAATTTTCCGTCCGGTAAAACCGGTATCGGAAACCGGTCCGCCGATAACGAAACGTCCGGTTGCATTGATATAGTATTTAGTCTCATTGTCTATCAACTCAGCGGGAACTATCGGTTTTATGACTTTTTCGATGATATCTTTTTCCATCCTGGCGCGATCTATATCATCGTGCTGAGCTGCGATTACCACACTGGTAACACGCTGAGCAACACCCTTGTTATACTCAACCGTAACCTGGGATTTCCCGTCCGGTCGCAGATAGGCGAGAGTCCCGTCTTTTCTAACTTTAGCCAGCTGCCGGCAGAGTTTATGAGATAATGAAATGGGTAAAGGCATTAATTCTGGAGTTTCGGTACATGCATAGCCGAACATCATTCCCTGGTCGCCGGCACCAATCTTGTCAAGGTCGTCAGCTGCCCCACTTTTGGCTTCCTGCGACTGGCTGACGCCCATGTCGATATCCGTAGACTGTTCTTTAATGCCGTTCAGGACACCACAGGATAAGTAGTCAAAACCATATTCCGGGTTTGTATACCCGATATCGTGGACTACCTCTCTCACAATACTCTGGACGTCGATGTAGCAACTTGTGGTGATTTCACCGAGAACAATTACCAGTCCTGTGGTCGTAGCTGTCTCACAAGCAACCCTGCCCACCGGGTCTTCTTCCATGATCGCATCCAGAATTGCATCCGATATCTGGTCGCATACTTTATCAGGATGTCCCTCGGTGACGGATTCCGAGGTTAACAGATATCTAGGTGAACTGCTGAATCTATTTGTCATATTTCCCCCTTCTATGTTCCTTCCTGCCAGCTAACCAGGTATTTAGCCTGCTCCGGCGTAAGAGTATCTATGGTGATACCCATTGAATCCAGTTTTAATCGGGCAACCTCTTTATCGATCTCTTCAGGTACGGAGTGAACGTCCAATTCCAACCTGCCCTTGTTTTTAACCATATACTCAAGGCATAATGCCTGGTTAGCAAAACTCATATCCATCACGCTTGCCGGGTGGCCCTCCGCTGCCGCCAGGTTGATAAGTCTGCCTTCTCCTAACAGGTAGACATATCTTCCATCTTTTGTTCGATATTCATCCACGAAAGGACGTATCTCGCGTTTACTGTCAGACATTTCTTCAAGGGCAGGTATGTTGATTTCAACATTGAAATGCCCGCTATTGGCGAGAATGACTCCACTCTTCATAACCTTAAGGTGGGCTTTATCGATGACATGCTTATCACCGGTCATGGTAACAATGATGTCGGCTATTTTTGCAGCGTCCATCAGCGGCATAACCTGGAAACCGTCCATGGCTGCTTCCAGCGCCCTCACTGGTTCAACCTCGATGATGATGACGTGGGAGCCCAGTCCCTTCGCTCTCATCGCCAACCCTCGACCGCACCAGCCGTAGCCGCATACAACCACATTCTTACCTGCCCACAGAACGTTGGTCGCACGGGTAATACCATCGACCGTACTCTGACCGGTACCGTAACGGTTATCGAAGAGGTGCTTGGTCTGGGCGTCGTTTACCGCGATGATCGGGTATTTTAACTGGCCTTCATTTACCATGCTGCGTAATCTTATTACACCTGTTGTAGTCTCCTCCGTACCGCCTATTACGTTTTTGATAAGTTCGTTTCTCTGTGTATGAAGCATGGTTACAAGGTCAGCCCCATCATCGACGGTTAAATGAGGTTTATGATCGAGGGCAGTCGTGATGTGCTGGTAATAGGTTACATCATCCTCACCTTTAATGGCATTCGTGGGTATGCCGAATTCCACCAGGGCGGCGGCAACGTCATCCTGGGTACTGAGAGGATTGGATGCGCAGAGCATTATTTCTGCTCCACCTGCTTGCAAGGCAAGACCCAGGTTAGCCGTCTCGGTGGTGATATGCAAACACCCAGAAATCCTAATGCCCTTGAGTGGCTTTTCTTTCTCAAACCTCTCCCTGATCGTCTTCACTACCGGCATCTCACGCGCAGCCCACTCGATTCGCTGCCTTCCTGATGCTGCCAGAGAAAGGTCTTTAACATCATATTTTTCAACTGGGGTCATTAATTACTCCTTATTAAAACAATTGTTTCCTTGTGTTGTTTTTCGAGATATTGTCAGGGTTCGCTTTGAGGTGATTCCTCTCTGTTTTTTATCCCTTTCGGTCGTCCACCTTTATGAAGACGTGGATTTTCGGCGGGACATTCTTCCAGCGGGATCGGGCAGTCAAGACAGGTATCCCTTCCATATTCCTTGCATCCGTCAATCCAAGGCACATCACCATTGAAATGACCGTGTAGAGGATGTTTTACAGCTTCTTCTTTTGAAGGTCTTCCTGATTTACTCATACCAATACCTTCTTACCTGAAATTCAGCAAATAATACGCCTGAGTGAGTATTTTATCATAGGTGGGAATGAGAAATTCGGCTGAATAAACATATTAATTAAAGATTCCCTCTATGATACCATATATTCGCTTTTGTGTGTTGTCAGTTTATTCCAGCCCGTAAACCTGAGGTGGGCCAAGATACTGCGGAAACCGGTGAAGTAGGGATTTCCGGATTTGATAGCAGCAGTGGCAGACATCAACGTATTCATTTTCATGGTCAATGCCGTATTCTCTTATGAGTTGAGCCGGTCCTCCTTTAACGAGGGGATCGCAAATGGGATGTGTCGTTGCATCCCAGCTATCATCAACAACTGACAAAGGTGTTTGCCAGACATTACCCATGCTGATTCCCTGGCAGATGTGAGTATTTCCGTAGGCGTCGATATGGATGCGTCCTGGTGATTCCAGATTTTCATATGGACATTCGGTGAAGTCTTCCCAGTATCGTGTCGGTAAACCTTCTAAAAGCTTGTCAACAGCTCTCCCGCGAAACATAGTATTGCCGCCGATAATAGCTTCACCTTTTTCACGGTCTTCATCCTTAGAAATAGTAGGTTCATCGATATGGATTTCTCCGACGGGTAAACCGAGTTCAAGGGCGACATTGCGAGCACGTGCTGCGGGATTTTCTTTCTCATCTCCGTAATGATACGGGTCATTACTGATACTGAGGTCGCTGATCCCAAGTTCGACAAGGGGTTTCAGCCATAGTCTGATATCTTCATCATCAGTGGCAAAATAGGCGTTGGTTACAATACCTGCATTAAAACCTGCTTCCCGTGCAGCTTTGATACCTTCGATCAAAACCGGATAATAGAGAAACGCTTCTCCACCTTCGAAATAGATAGTATTCAGTGTATTGATTTTCCTGGCTTCATCGAGGAGAGTGTGTATCTGATTCAGGGTGAACGTTCCCTGGGAACGGGGACTGCAATAAAGAAAACAGTGGTCACATTCGGAGTTGCATTGATAAGTAAGCAGGAGGTGTAAACCTGTTAACATGGTATCACTCCTTTTTCAGCTTTTCAGGTGTATTTCAAATTCTATTTCATCCCTGAGAAGGATTCCGTCATTTCCGGTCAGAGGGATTTCCGGTTTTATCTTTCGCGCTTCTTCCATCGAATTCGGATATATGGTGGCGATAGTAAACCCATATCTCTGGTAGAAGCGTATAGCGTGTGTATTGTCATTGGTGGTTATTACAAATATTCGTCTACAACCGGCTTTTAGCGCAATGTCTTTTACCGCATTTATCAGAGCGGTACCAATTCCTTTCTGCTCTACCAGGCTGTTTAGAGTAGTTATCTCACATTCGTCACCAAGTAATTCATAGGTAATAAGACCCATGGGTTTATCATCTTTTATTGCGGCAAATCCAGGTTTTTCATTTACGAAAAAGAGTCTACCACGGGTTACAGCTCTGGTGGAACCCCAGTGTTCAACAAGAAAAGAAGTGATCCACTCTTTATCTGCTTCATTAATCGGTCTGATTAATAACGATTCGTTTACCATTCTGGTATGAAGTATACCATAGACAGGAGATATAGCCACATAAAACTAGTGGTTTTTCTAGGGAACCTCTGATTAACATCACCGAATATCGGCCAGGACATTCCTCTCCCTTGACGGGAGAGGCTAGGTGAGGGTGAAAAGTAACGATTTACGGGTAGCCCCCTCACCCTGACCCTCTCCCGCGG
>DUFA01000006.1 GCA_011191975.1 Dehalococcoidia bacterium | reverse complement strand
GATTTCCATGAGCCGTATCCAGCTGTTTTTACTTCTACCATGTTGTCCGCCTGATGTTTATTTACCAACATTATACTATCCGTTCGGTAAAGATGCACCGGTATATCAACTCCCGGTCGAATGGTAATGCCGGACACCGAATTTCCATACCTTCAGTGAAATCCAGAGGAATATCAGTCCGATCAGCGGAGAAATCCATTGAAACCAGGCAGGTGTGTTGAAAGGATCTGATTTTTCCATGACAGCCAGAGCCGGGAAATAGTTAACACAGGCAAGAGGGATGATGAACACGAATATACCGGCAAACCATTTTTTAAATATCGGCAGCGGCCATTGGACTGTTTCGACACCGCCATAGGTGAAAGAATTCATCACTTCCAGGCTTTGGGTCGACCAGAAACACATCGTAGCCTGCAGTATCAGCAGTCCGGTAAACACACAGATATTTCCCGCAACGGATACCAGAAGCAGCATCACCTTGGCAAAATTCCAGGTAATACCGATATTAATGGATGCCCAGATTAGGATCGCCAGCCCTTGGAGTAATCTGCCTGCCCTTAAGAGAAGGAAATCATGGGCCAGTACCTGGAGGGCAGTTGAACGGGGGCGCAGTAATGTCCTGTCGAACTCGCCATGTATGACCTGGAGATTGAAATGGTCGAATCCGCGCCCGAAAGCTTCAGATACGGCGTAACCAACATTAATAATCCCGTAAAACATGGCTACCTCTTCAAGTCTCCATCCCTGCAGTGAACCGAAACGAGTAAACAGGACAGCAATACCTATAAACTCGATGAAGGTAACTGTGAAATTTCCGAGTAGCATCATGATGAAAGCAGAACGGTACTGTAGCTGACTCCTGATATTGATTCCGATAAGCTTGAAGTATACTCCTATAGAATCAATCAGATTATCCACCCTGGACCACCACCCTGCGCATACCTGCTTTTAGAATGAGTATTCCGGTTACAGTGAAGATTAACGTCCAGCCACACTGAAGTAAGATGAACGAAAAAAGTTCGGAAATTGGCAGCACTCCCAGGTAGAACCTCAAAGGAATATCCAGCAGGCTGCTGAACGGCAGGTATCTGAGAATTCCCTGCGCCCAGTCGGGATAATAGACCAGCGGAACTATACTTCCTGAAAAAACCATGATCAAAGCCGGAACTATCCTCTGCATTCCATATCCTGCCAGTGTCCATAACGTGGACAGAGTCATTAGATTACCGATAGCGCAACCAAGTAGCAGGGCGAATCCCGTCGATATAAACCAGGCTGCACCCGCAGCAGGAGAAGCGGGTGGTTTTGCACCGAATCCTTCTGGTAATAAAAGCACGATTGCGAATAAAGGAATTCCTGTCAGCAATGCCGGAACAAGTTTCTGTGATATCAACCGGCAGTACCAGTTAAAGTAGAGATCCAGCGGACGGCACAGTTCATAAGCTACATTCCCATCGCGTATCATATCGATAATATCGTTATCACCACTCCAGGGCTGCATCCTAAAAGTAACCTGGACTATCCAGGTATAGGTCACCACCTGTTCCAGGGAGATCGGCTGGACTGATGTGGAAGATGAATAAAACGCCTGGAACACCATCACTCTGACAAAACCGAAAAACAACTGGGTAGAGAAAGCCGCTGCCGCGGCTGCCCGGTACTGGAGCTGGACAGCAAACCGCATTTTCATTATGGTAAAATACGCCTTCAAATCGCGAACCCATCATACATTCTGGCGATTATCTCCTCGATAGGAGGATTCTCGATAACGAAATCCTTTATCTGGTTATCCTGAGAGATAGCACCGATAATATCAGTTGCCGTGATTGTTTCCGGATTAAAACGGTATTCCGCATGGCTGTCATCGAAGAAAGAAAGGCTGACCATGGGATACTCGAACTTGCGGGGAACCTCCAGGAAATCGATTTTCACCACTCTCTCGGGCGTTACGGTGTTTCTGAGTCGGGCAATACTGCCGTCGAAGAGGATCGTTCCTTTTCCGATTACCATGACACGCGAGCACAATGCTTCGATATCATCCATGTCATGCGTGGTAAGTATGACCGTAACGTTTCTGTCCCGGTTGATCTTCCTGATGAAATCACGGACGGCTATCTTCGAAACGGCATCCAAGCCGATGGTCGGCTCATCGAGAAACAGGACAGGCGGCTGGTGCAGCAAGGACGCTGCCAGTTCACACCTCATTCTCTGACCGAGACTCAACTGCCTGACAGGCATGGTCAGCAAGGAATCAAGAGACAACACGTCTACCAATTCATCCTTTATCTTCCGGTAATCGTTCAGGGGGACGCGGTAGATGTCCCTCAGAAGGTCGAATGATTCGATAACCGCCACGTCCCACCAGAGCTGGGTACGCTGTCCGAACACCACGCCGATATTCCGTACGTGCTCTTTTCGCTGGTTCCAGGGAGTTCTGCCCAGTATCTCGCATCTTCCGGAGTCAGGTACAAGAATTCCACTCATTATCTTCACCGTAGTAGATTTTCCGGCACCATTCGGGCCTATATACCCCACCAGTTCACCTTCCTGGAGTTCGAATGAGATATCTCTGAGAGCCTGTATCTCCCTGTATTCACGCTTCATAAAACTTCTGACCGAACCGAATAGTCCGCCCTTTCTTACGGGAACTCTGAAAGACTTATACAGGTTTTCAACCACGATCTGAGACACAGGTATCTCCTTAATCAAAATACTGAAATATGCAGATAAGCATATTAGCGTAACATGTATCAGAAAAAATGTCAACTATAGAGAGTTTTACAGTGTTTTAGTTATGAATATCCATGAATTGAGTATTCGTCCGATTAAGGTATCGTCATAATCAGCCAATCTATGGTAGGATTATCGTTACACTAACGCTACGTCTAAAGTTAAGAGTGTAAAATCAAAGCAGGTATTTAGGTTATTCTTATGGACGGTGGCACGATAGTCAAATTAATAATTTGTATTATTGCCTGTTTCGCCGCTGCTGGTATTGGCGGTATATTCACTTCGAAAGCTATATCCGACTGGTATGAAGGATTGAAAAAACCACGCTATACTCCACCGAACTGGGTATTCGGCCCCGTATGGACCGTTTTGTATATCCTGATGGCGGTCTCAGTCTTTCTTGTCTGGCAAGAAGGATTATCTGCACAGGGAGTACCACTTGCGTTTACATTATTCTGGATACAACTTGTCGCAAACGCCCTCTGGTCATATGTTTTCTTTGCAAGTAGATCGATTGTCGGGGGAATCATCAATATCATCATTCTCTGGCTATTGATACTGGCTACGATAATCGCATCATTCTCTGTTTCAACAATTGCAGGCATTCTGCTGCTGCCATATATCCTCTGGGTCAGTATAGCAACGTATCTCAATATCGGGATCTGGATGCTGAATAAACCTGATAAAGAGGGGCTTTAAATAACCAGCGAAATAGTGGCTAATTACCACTAGATAATGAGTGGTAATGTCATTATGAAGGTCAAACCGCTTTGCACATCACATGAGTGCTTTCAAAGCTGATTTCCTGAAGAATCCCCAGTTTCTGCAGGCGAACACGGGCTGCCGTGGTAGACACATCGAACGATTCGGCAACTATACCGGTCAGTTCTATTGCTTCATCAGTATCAACAGGAAGCCAGTATCGATCATAGTGACTTTTCAGAAAATCTTCAGCCAGCCTTGTTAACGGCATAAACGGCATCAGAAAAGCTCCGCAGGCATAACTCGCTTGCCACTCCATCCAGTCTTCGAATGGGGCATCGATGATACGGCTACTTTTACACCTGGGATTTATCTCCGGTACGGTGCGGTTAAATTTCCCGTAAAGCCGGCCGTATTTCCCCGTGCATATGATAGAAGTCTCAGGATTTTCCCACCGGTTAAGCTCCCAGAGGAAAGTGTGGAATTTAACATGACCGTATTCGTGGGCAAGAGTCGTTCGAAGCCGGTGTTCTCTCCGGTCATTGAGAGATAATTCCGACGATATTTTTACCGCCGGTTTCCTGTCGGGAAAGAAGTCAGTCAATCCTTCGACATTTTCTCCGAAACTTGACAGGTCGGCAAACAGATCCAGGTCCGATGTATCTTCTTCTATCATTACCGTCAGGTCATCGGTCGAGATCGGAAAACAGCATACACCATATTTTCTCTCCAGAAATCGCGATACTATCCTCTCGCACTCGAAATCCAGTTCATGCCTGTCATAGTACGGTCTCAGTCTGAACCGACCTGTTTGGTCGGCAATCCATTTCATCTTTCCTGGCCGCCTTCACCTTTGCGGTAACTACGAGCAAATGCTTTAAATGCTTCCTGTACCTGGGCCGGATTGGTCGGTGAATCACTGCGATACTCCGGAGGTATCTCGTTTGCCAGAAAGTAAAAGTATTCTTCCGGGACATCAAGTATCTTTGCGAACTGGCTTATAAGGTATTCACCCGGTGGATTACGGCGATCTCTCTCAATATCATTCAGGTACTGGGGTGAGATGGGAGTGCCGTCCTCTTTCAATATCATAGAAGCCAGTTGTT
>DUFA01000059.1 GCA_011191975.1 Dehalococcoidia bacterium | reverse complement strand
GGTCGCCAAAGTTGCTTCGGATTTCTCAAAACCTGATGGTCTTGTCGAAATAAAACCCGGAGAAGAACGGGACTTCCTCGCCCCGTTGCCGGTTGGAAGACTACCTGGAGTAGGCAAGCAAGCTCAGAAACGCCTAAAGGAGCTGGGAGTAACAACACTTGGACAACTTGCCTCGATGCCATTAAAAACACTAAACAGTCATTTCGGTATAGCCGGCACGACAATGCATAATGCTGCGAACGGTATAGATTACCGTAAGGTAGAACTACCGGGTACAGCCAAATCCATAAGCCGCGAGACTACGTTCAGAGAAGACACGAATAATAGTGAGTTTCTGAAATCCACCCTTCGTTATCTTGGTGAAAAAGTAGGTGCAGATTTACGACGGAGAGAAAAACGGGCGAAATGTGTTACTTTGAAAATCAGGTTCTCCGACTTCACCACCAGTACCCGAAGCCAAACGCTTCAGCAGCCATTTAACAGTAATGATATTATCTTTAATACCGGTGCCAGGTTACTGGAGAAAGCAATACAAACTGAAAAACAATCGGTGCGACTTCTCGGTATCGGCGTATCAGGTATGGTTGAACCGGGAGGTCAAATGTCTATGCTTGATACCGAAACCCAGCGACTCACTCAGCTTAATAAATCGATCGACGGAATACGTGATAAATTCGGATTCTCAGCGATCCAGACAGGCATAACTCTGCTACTTAAAGACATTTATTCGGTTAACGGGAAATATCGTGACTAAATACTCTCGGAATACCTCATGAAACAACCTTGATATGGACTCATTATTATATTAATTGTTGCCTGTGCCTTTCCTTTCCTTCTTTTCCGTCAGGAAATCAGGTACGATATCAGATTTTTCGAATGTAAGTAGACGTGCCGGATAATTTATCATAATTCCTTCTTTATCCAGACGTGCTTTCAGGCGTTTTATAAGTTCACTCTTCACCTTGAACATAGCCATCCTGTCTTTAGCACTTACCCATATCCAGAAGTTTATATTGGAATCGCCGAATTCTTCGAAACGGAATAGTGGTTCGAAATCCTTGACCGTTTCCTCCATTTCCTCGGTTATTTCCTGAGCAACTTCAAGCGATATCTTCTCCACTTTCTGCAAATCGGCGTTATAACTGACGCCGCAATTCACCTGTACGACCATATCCATCGTCGGACCGAAATAATTCGTAATAATGCTTTCAGCAAGCCTTGAATTAGGGATTATTATCATGTTATTGAACGGAGTCCGAATCCTGGTACTACGCCAGCCTACATCAGCGACATAACCCCGTATGTTAGGATCTTCAAGCTCGATGTAGTCTCCAACTCTTACCACCCTGTCCGAAATTATCTGTGTGCTGGCAAAAAAGTTACCAAGAGTCGGCTGTAATGCTAAGGCGACCGCCAGACCGCCGATACCCAGACCGGCAATGATCGGTGATATCTCTATACTCAGATAATCAAGGATGATCAGGATACCGATTGTCAGGACGATAATATAGAGTATCCGGCGTATGAAACGTATTAGTCCTTCATCAAAACGTGCTTTCCGACGGGTGCGAAGATTGTGCATGTACCAACCGAGTAAACTGCCAAAAATATTCGCCAGAGCATAGGTAACCAGTGCGATGACGATAACTATACCTATCTTTCTCAGTACATCTATCCACTGTTGCATATATGATAATGTACCGAGTGCGAGCAGAAAGCCATCCAGAATGATAAAAAACAGTATTGGTCTGGCTATACTTTCAACTATATGCGGAGCGAGAGCTGATTTTTTCGTATGATGTTCGATATAATGCTGAATATACCTCACCAATTTGACAATTACCCAGGCTAACAATATGGAAATAACCAGGATAACCGCCGCCCAGGCTATCTCAAGAAATAATGATCCTTTAACAAAATCCGGTTGCATCACACACTTCCATCCAAAATAATCACCAACAGATATCAATGGATAATCTAAACGCTTACGTTGATTTTGTCAATCAGGTTATACGAGATTGTCTATGTGTGAGATAATATCGATTGACTATCAAGTATACATAAGGCAGGCTGCATCAACTTGACGGGTGTTTCCTGATAACCATATAATTGTTTCAATAATAGAAAGGAGAGAAGCTTTATGGTAGGGATTATTTCCTATGGAGCGTATGTGCCCTTACGAAGGTTGGGTAAGGGAACACAAGGCTGGCGTTCACCCAATGAGAAAGCAGTAGCGTATTATGATGAAGACACCATGACAATGGCTGTCTCGGCTGCTATCGACTGCCTGGGTGACAGAGACCGCCAAGCCGTTGATGGCTTATATTTTGCTTCAACAACCGCTCCCTACAAAGAAAAACTGGCGGCAACGACAGCTGCAGTCGCTGTTGATCTCCGGAAGGACATTCTCACCGCAGATTGTGGTGATACCCTCAGGTCCGGTATGGGTGCCCTTCGGATGGCTATAGATACAGTGAAAGCAGATTCCGCCAAGCAGCTGCTAGTGACTGCCTCAGACTGTCGTCTGGGCGACCCCGGTGGCGACCTTGACCAGATATTCGGTGATGGTGCTGCCGCTTTTCTCATCGGCGATACCGATGTCATCGCAACACTCGAAGCCAGCTATTCTGTATCTAATGAACTGTTCGACTACTGGCGGAGTGATACTGCCAAATTCGTCCATACCTGGGAAGACAGGTGGGTCCAGGAAGAAGGCTACATGAAAGTCGTACCCAAGGTAGTCGGTGAATTCCTCGAAAAATACAAATTATCATTGAAGGATATGACCAAGGTTGCCCTCTATGGAAACAACCAGAGGAGACACGGACAGGTGGCAAAGGCTCTAGGTCTCAGCCCTGAGCAAATCCAAGACCCGCTATACTCAACAGTAGGGAACACCGGTACCGCAGCTACCCCGATGCAACTTGTTTCCGCCCTTGAAAATGCAAAACCCGGCGACAAGATACTCTGTATTGCCTACGGCGATGGCTGTGATGTAATGCTCTTCCAGGTTACGGATGCCATTACTGGCTATAAACCTAACAGAGCTATGAAAACCCACCTTGCCGCGAAAATGATATTCCCCAACTACCAGCAGTACTTCGGATTCCATCATCAGTCCAGAGATGTCGAAGGTGGTGGCGGTCCTGCTGCATCGGTACTGGCCAGGGAAGTAGAGCAAATTTACGCTCTTCGCGGCAGTAAGTGTAATGTATGCGGAACAGTCCAGTATCCACCCCAGAGAGTCTGCGTCAAATGCCAGGCCAAGGACCAGATGGAATCATTCAGACTTTCTGATCAGAGAGGTAAGATATACACCAGGGTTCTGGACTACGCCGCCGGGGTACCCGGATATGAAAGACCAGCAGTAAACTTTTATCTCGACTGGGACTGCGGTGGCAGAGCGAACTTCCAGCTGACAGACAAGAAACCTAA
The DNA here is from genome assembly GCA_011191975.1 of Dehalococcoidia bacterium. Classification (GTDB taxonomy): domain Bacteria; phylum Chloroflexota; class Dehalococcoidia; order Dehalococcoidales; family UBA2162; genus MGML01. The sequence continues at coordinate 21,178 of DUFA01000059.1, read as the reverse complement.
TGTAGAGGATGTACCGATAGGCATGGAGGTTGAAATGACTTTCAGAAACATCATTAACGGCGGCGGCATCCACCATTACTGGTGGAAAGCAATGCCTATCAGGGAAACATGGATTGCGAAGGAGGAAAAGTAACATGGCGGTCGGCAGTATTAAAGATAAAGTTGCCGTGATCGGCATGGGCTGCGTAAAGTTCGGAGAAAACTGGGATAAAAGTGCCAGTGATATGATGGTAGACGCCGCCTACGAAGCCTATGAAGATGCCGGTATTGAGCCCAAAGATATTGAGGCAGCTTGGTTTGGTTCTACTCAGATCAGTCTTGGCGAACCGTTGGCATATAATCTTAAATTCGACTATATACCCATCACGCGTGTCGAAAACCTGTGTGCAACAGCTACGGACGCGTTCAGAAACGCCTGCTTCGCCGTAGCATCAGGAATGTACGATGTTGTAATGGCTCTCGGTTGCGAGAAGCTTAAAGATACTGGACGCGGTGGCCTCGGTGGAGGTGGCGGTGGCGGCGGTGGAGATATGCTGTTCATCCCTTCGGGAGGACCACACACCGCATTCGCCCAAATGGCCAACAGGTATATGGAAGAATACGGATGGACCTACGATGAATTCAAACCTATTCTCGCCAAGATTGCCGTTAAGAATCACTACAACGGTTCTCTGAATCCCAAGGCACACTTCCAGCAGGCGATAACCGAGGAACAGGCAATGAATGCACCTATGATGTCCTGGCCACTCGGTCTCTACGACTGCTGCGGCGTCAGCGATGGTGCTGCTGCGGCGATCATCACCAGGGCAGATATGGCGAAAAGCTTTAGAGATGACTTTACCCTAGTAAAAGGGGTTGGGCTGGCTGTTGGTGGAAGACAGGGCTGGACAAGGCAGGATGTCGACTTAACCCATATTGAGCCGACTGTACGAGCCGGACGTCAGGCTTACGAACAAGCGGGTATAAAAGACCCGTTTAAGGAAATAGACCTGGCTGAAGTGCACGATTGTTTCACCATCACCGAGCTTGTCATCATGGAAGACCTTGGTTTTGCTCCCCGAGGTGGAGCTCCTGAATACGTGAAAGAAGGACGGTTCCTTCTCGACGGTGACCTGGCGGTAAATCCTGACGGCGGATTAAAATCTTTTGGACATCCTATCGGCGCAAGCGGACTCAGGATGCTCTACGAAGTATACAAGCAGCTTCAAGGCAAAGCCGGTCCCAGACAGAGAAAGAATCCAACCCTTGGTTTGACCCATAACTTCGGTTTTAATCCCGGCAGTGGTGTCGGTAGTGTTACCATTATGGGGCAAGCGGATACCAAGTCCTTTAATTAAACGGAAAACCGGGATAAAAGGCAAAGGCTCCTCGTTTGCTTGAGGAGCCTTTTCTTTTTTGTGGAAAACAATACGAGCGTCCTGTTGACCATGCTAAACAACGATATCTTGTTTATCCCATAAAAATTGGAGTATAATTAGCCCTAACCAAAAAAGGAGATAAGGAATAATGTCATCATCATATGCATTTATACAGAATGAGTTCGTCCCCCTAACCGAGGCAAAACTGGGAGTGATGACAAATTTCGTCCACTATGGCACCGGTGTGTTCGAAGGAATCAGAGGAAATTGGAACGCCGAAGAGAAGCAGAATTATATATTCGCTTTGGAAGCCCATTATCAACGTCTTCTGGATGGTTGTCGTGTGCTGAAGATAGACCTTCCCTACTCACTGGAAGAATTGTGTCAAATTACCGTGGAACTGGTAGACAAGTGCGGATTCGAGGAAGATATATATATCCGACCTGTAGCATACAAAAGCTCGGAAGCCCTCGGTGTCCGCCTTCATAACCTTGAGAATAATTTCCTGGTATTCGCCTTTCCCTGGGGACCCTATTTACCCGAAAAGGTCAAGTGCTGTGTGTCTTCATGGCGATTCCCTACTGAAATTCCACGTGCCAAGCTGACGGGTCTCTACATAACCAACGCTTTAGCCAAAACAGAAGCGGTGGATCATGGATACGATGAAGCAATAATGCTTACTCCTGATGGATATGTCGCCGAAGGAAGCGGGGAGAATATATTCCTGTATAAAAATGGTGAACTGGCAACTCCGGCAACATATGACGGTGTTCTGGTCGGCATTACCCGAAACCTCGTGATAAAACTCGCTGCAGATGAACTCGGTATAAAGACGACAGAAAGACATGTGAATCGTATTGAACTTTATAACGCAGAGGAATGCTTCCTGACAGGTACCGCCGCTAATATCACACCTGTTGCTGAAATAGATGGTCGTAAGATCGGAAACGGTGAAATCGGCGAAATAACCGCAAAACTCCAGGTGATCTATAACGATATCACTCAAGGGAAAAACCCGAAATACGCGGACCTTTGTACTCCGGCTCACAACAGGATAATGGCGAATAATTAGACAATGTATTACGGTGTAATATCTGTAGCGATCGGTTATCTGCTGGGATCTATCCCAACTGCCTATATTGTCACCCGGTTGGGTTACGGCAAGGACATACGCAAACTCGGCGGCGGAAATATCGGAACTCATAACGTATATGAGAATGTCGGCAAATTACCGGGAATAATAGTAGGGATTATTGACGTCGGTAAAGGAGTTGCATCCGTATACATTGCGTTGGCTCTACTCGTATCACCTGATTACTATTACTGGGTATTTGGCGCTGGTCTTGCTGCTGTAATAGGCCATATTTGGCCAGTTTTTTTAAAGTTCAGGGGCGGCAATGGTATAGCAACGTCTATCGGTATTCTTTTCGTTCTTATGACCAGAGAATCTTTGATCGCCCTCGCTGTGGCCATATTACTACTGGTCATTACCCGCAATACTATCCTGTCGATTAATATCGGTCTATTACTGACAATACCTATAGCCCCGATTTTTTTACGGGATCCATGGCTCCCTTACCTGATCTTTTCTCTCGTTCTGATAATGATCCTAGTCTCAAATTTCCTTCCCACTATGAGATCAGCACTGGCAAAAGCAGGCAGTAAAGGAAAATTAACCGCGGAACTTCTCAGATTTGAACAGGAAAAACCACCCGGGAAAAAAGGCAGCAAAAAAAAATAACTCCGGTTATGTGGATTGCCCGGCTTCCATTGTTTTCAGGAGGCAGATAACCTGACAGTTTTCTTCGAGTGTAGTGGTATAGTTGAAGGCTTCTTCAAGTAACTGACCCGTCGCGAAGGTGCCATGACCGTGAACCATGATTATTCGCCTGTCTTTTAGTGCTTCAGCAATTATATCGGCCATACCCCCGGGTTTCACTTCCATATTCCATCCGAGAACAGGCACTTCCCCAATTGTGCTATATCCCTCGGCAGAATTAGGTACTATCTGTCTTTCTTTCATTGAAAGAGCGATGGAATACGGAGGATGCGCGTGAATAACGGCAAGAGCATTCGTTTCCTGGTAAATAGCACGATGAACTGCCAGTTCAGTCGATGCAAGGGGGGTGGAGCGATCATTCTTAAAAATACCGGTTTCAATAAGGTCCTGCTCTTGAAGACAGCCGAGTTGAGAACCCCTGCGGGTAATAATCAGGTTATCGCCAAGCCGGATGCTGAGGTTGCCGGTATGTGACGAGACAAGCCCTCTTGTAAAGAGATCGCGACCTACTTCCTGGAACTGGGATGTAATCATATTTCGTTTCTGTGAAAACCATCTTCACGGGATTTTTATATAACGGTAGCCAGTGTATACTCACTGAAAAGAAATTGCAAGTCAGATGTTTATGTCATCTGCCTTATGACAGCAATCACCTTGCCCTGCACTTCGACATTGTCCGGTTCGGCATATATAGGATCCATCTGGCTGTTCGCCGGTTGCAGTCTGATACGTCCCTTTTCGCGGTAGAGTTTTTTAAGTGTTACCTCTTTTTCCGCTTTTAGCCAGACAGCGGCCATCTCACCATTCTCTACTACGTTAACATGCTGCATTAATACGGTATCTCCGTCATTAATCAGAGCATCTATCATTGACTGGCCTTTTACCTTGAGGGCGTATATGTCCGTTTTTCCTTTGGTCAGGTCTTCCGGTACATCCATAGTTTCCGAGGAAGCAGTTACGTCCCAGGTATCCGGTGCCGGCACGGGGATCGGTTCACCGGCAGCTATCTGCCCTATCACCGGTACTTTCAGACTCGGTAATCTTGTGGTAGATTCAGATATCAGTTCGATTCCCCGAGATATACCGGGATGGCGTCTTATATAACCTTCACGTTCGAGTATATCGAGGTTATAGTCAACTACCGAAGTTGAACTGATATTACATCCTGTAAGAATATCCCTGACAGTCGGAGGATAGCTTTTATTTACCCAGAAACGTTTAACGAAATCAATGATATTGCGTTGTTTCGGCGATAGTGCTTTCACTTTTCACCTCACACTCATCCCGGTCTGACCGAACATCCGTTCTATAACACTCTACCAGTAGCCAGACCCTTTGTCAAGTGAAAAATAGGGTCTGGCTAGTTAATTAGCTTCCGTTTCTATACGGATCAGCCTTATTCTTGGGCTGGTTCGAGAGCCGGGATTGGTGACTGTGGTTTCTGAGCAGTATTCAGTTTCTTTAAAAGACGGGATTTCCGCCTAGCGGCATTATTGGCATGAATAACACCTTTTTCCACCGCTTTATCAAGCATACTGACAGCTTCAGCCACAGCAGAAGCAGCTTCGACCAATTTACCGGAGAAAATAAGCTTCTCCGCTTTCGTTATGCTGGTCTTGCACTGGCTTCGTATCGGTTGATTGCGTAACCGTTTTCTCTCAGATACTCGCACCTGTTTCTGGGCTGATTTCGTGATTGGCAATATCTTCCTCCTGTATGTTAACGCGAGATAATAAGCTTAAACGCAAGTTCTATTATACCCTAAAATATGGGATTTGCTAAATAGTTGGCTGAAAACATAGGACAGGTTCAGTTTCCGATCTTCGCTGTTGCCCCCTGGTCGATTCTCTCCGCGCCTGTTACACCGCGTACACCCTCTATCCTGACGAGAAGCCTGCTAAGCTGGGCAAGATTCGCGGCTTCCAGAGCAAAATAAATCGATATTGTCTGATTATCATGATTCGTTAGACTAACTGCGGCTATATTTAACTTTTCTTCGGCTACTATCGTCGAAATATCCCGCATTAACCCTACCCTATCGAGTGCTTCAACCTGAATTTGTACAGGATACATGGCATCGGTCTCTCCCCATTCCACCGGGATCAGTCGGTCTTTTTCTTTCTCGTTAAGAATATTTTGACAATCATTCCTGTGAATAGTAATTCCCCGATTACGAGTTATATACCCCACGATTTCATCACCGGGCACGGGATGACAGCATTGAGCGAGTTGGGTAAGTAGGTCATCGACGCCTCTTACTGTCACGGGTGAAGTCGGACGTCGGGTTGGAGTCGAAGTCGTAATCTTTGGTTGCTGTTGCTGTGCAGCAAGTTTCAAGGCGATCTGGTGGGTGGTTATATCTCCGGATCCGATAGCAAGATAAAAATCATCCAGGTCATCGAACTTAAAAAGCTCCTGAAGTTTTTCTCTATCAGAAAAAGGCAGGCCAAGCTGCCTCATCGATTTCTCTAGGAGCTCACGACCACGCTCAATGTTCTCGGTACGTTCCTGTTTCTTAAACCATTGTCGTATTTTTTCCCGAGCATGGGATGTTCCGACATAACCGAGAACCGGATTCAGCCAGTCGCGGGAAGGTCCTCTTTCACCTTTTGTTGACATAATTTCTACGACATCGCCGTTCTTAAGCTGGTAGTTGAACGGAACCAGCCGACCGTTTACCTTAGCCCCTATACAGCGATGGCCTAGATCCGTATGCACTCTGTAAGCGAAATCAAGCGGAGTGGCTCCGTTCGGAAGGTCTTTTATCTCCCCTTTTGGTGTATAGACAAAAACCTGGTCGTTAAATATGTCAGTCTTGACAGACTCAAGAAATTCTTCGGCACCACTGAGTTCACGGTGCCAGTCTACAAGTTGTCTAAGCCAGCTTATTCTTTCTTCGAAGCGTACATCCGTTTTTTCGCCTTCTTTGTAACGCCAGTGAGACGCGACCCCATATTCATCGATACGGTGCATCTGGTAGGTCCTGATCTGAATTTCCAGCGGGGTCGTTCCCTGACACATCACCGCGGTATGTAGCGACTGGTAACCGTTTGGCTTCGGATTGGCGATAAAATCATCGAACTGCTCTGGCAACGGATGCCACAAGTTGTGAATTATACCGAGAGCCGTATAACACTCTGAAATTGTGTTTACCAATACTCTCAGCGCCAGCAAGTCATGAATATCATCGAAATCTTTGCCGAGGGCGGCATATTTCTCTATCTTCTGATAGATACTGTATATATGCTTCGGCCTGCCGGTAACATCAGCTTTAAAACCAGATTCCTCGAATTCATCGATCAATTGTTGTTTGACTTGTTCGATAAACTGTTCGCGCTGAGTACGCCGGCTGGCAACCAGCTTGGCTACCTGATGGTATTTCACAGGCTCAAGGTACCGAAAAGACAGATCCTCGAGTTGCCACTTCAATTCCCATATTCCCAGTCGATGAGCAAGAGGAGCATACACTTCAGCAGTTTCACGGGCTATCCTGAGTTGTTTATCAGGTTCAAGGGCGTCAAGAGTCTTCATATTATGTAATCTATCTGCCAGCTTGATAAATACAACCCTCAGATCTTCAGCCATAGCCACCAGCATTTTTCTCAGATTCTCTGCCTGTTCATTGCGGGTGTTCTCGTTCTGCCGCTGGATGACTTCACCGGGGACATTGAGTGATATCTTACCCAGTTTCGTTACTCCATCTACAAGTTTACCAATTTCCGGACCGAACCCTTTAAGGATATCCTGGAGTGGAACACCACAATTTTCAAGGACATCGTGAAGCAGAGCTGCTGCAAGTGTACTGGTATCCATCTGGAGTTCGGCAAGGGTAACGGCAACCTGGAGTGGATGCTCAAGGTAGGGCTCGCCGGATTTTCTCAACTGACCTTCATGGGCTTTCATGGCATAGTCGTAGGCTTTTTTGATTATCGCCACCTTTTCAGATGGAAGATATTCATCGATTATCTTTATAAGCCGCTCGATACCCATTGCCCGACCTTCAACAAGCTGTGTGTAAATACAGTATATCCTAAGGTTAAAAATGTGTAAAATACACAAATTACGTTAACGATACGGAGATTAATCAATACTTGTGTAATTCTATAGTAATAATGAAATGCCATAATTACTCATAGTCGCATTTATATACCATTCAGTATTCGTGTTATAATCTAGGTACAAAATCTTACATACGGTGAAATAGAAATAATGAGTGTATTCGATGAACTAAAATGGCGTGGTCTTATCTATGACAGTACGGAAGGCCTAGAGGAAGTCCTGGCTAAGGAAAAGATCAGCGCTTATGTAGGATACGATCCCTCGAATCGTAGTCTCCATCTTGGCAATCTTATTTCGATAATCGGACTGATGCACTTGCAGCTGCATGGTCATACTCCAATACCTGTCGCTGGCGGTGGTACCGGGCTTATCGGCGATCCGAGTGGTAAAGATACAGAAAGACAGCTATTGTCCAAGGAAGAACTTGCATATAATCTTGAAGGCATAAAGGAACAGCTTAGACGTTTCCTGGACTTCGATTCCAGGACAAATCCGGCGATCATGGTAAATAACGCCGACTGGTTAACGACAACCCCTTTAACCGACTTTCTCCGCGATATCGGGAAGCACTTCACGGTTAATAACATGCTCGCCAAGGAATCAGTCAAACAGAGACTGAGTGGTGACGGTATCTCTTTCACTGAGTTCAGCTACATGCTTCTTCAGTCGTACGACTACCTGACCCTGTATGAAAAATATAACTGTACCCTCCAGATGGGAGGAAGCGACCAATGGGGAAACATCACCGCAGGAATTGACCTTATCCGTCGCGTTCACGGAGCAAAAGTCCACTGCCTTGTTGTCCCCCTGCTGATGACATCCAGCGGCGTGAAGTTCGGAAAATCATCGGGTGCTGATATATGGCTGGATGAAAAAATGACTTCACCTTATAAGCTTTACCAGTATTTCATTAATACCGAAGATGCCGATGTCATCCGGTATATGAAAATTTTTTCTTTCCTGTCTGAGGAAGAAATAGCCGGATATGACGATCAGGTTAAGAACCGACCGGAAAAACGCGAAGCGCATAAGAAGCTGGCGCAGGACGCAACCCGGCTGGTACACGGCGATAACGCCCTTGCGAAAGCCGAGGAAGCTTCTGCAGTGCTATTCGGCGGAAAGATAGGGAAAATCAGCCTGGATAACCTGCTGGAGATCTTTGCTGCCGCACCATCAGTCGAAATAAGCAAAGATACGCTTTCAGGTGAAGGTATACCGCTGGTCGACCTTGTTGTTACTGCAGGATTTGCCAAATCAAAGGGTGAAGCCCGGCGTACTATCGAAGGCGGAGGCATGAACCTGCAAAATGTCAGGGAAAACGATGTCAAAAGAACGGTTTCGGTAAACGACGCTATCGAAGGTAAAGCCCTCGTTCTCCGCAAAGGCCAGAAGGATTACCGGCTGGTGCTGGTAAAATAATCCTACCTACCATTCTCGCGAAGGCGGGAATCCAGAATTGTACGATAAAAAGGTGACCAGAGGTAACGTATGAAAGTACTCGGAATATCTGGAAGCCCGAGACGAAATGGAAACACCGACACACTCCTGTCCGAAATGCTTCGCGGCGCCGCTGATAAAGGCGCTGAAACGAAGACCATTCGCTTGAACAGTATGAAATTCGTTACCTGCCAGCACTGCGACGGCTGTCTGAAAGAGGGAAACTGCATCATCAAGGACGAAATGCAGGAAATCTACCCCGAATTCGAGCAGGCTGATGTAATCATCCTGGCTACTCCTATCCAGTTCATGGGTATGACCGCCCCGATGAAGGCAATGATCGACCGTTTCCAGGCACGCTGGGCGCGAAAATACGTCTTGAAAATTCCCCCGCTGGGTGAGGTTAAGCCAAGGAAGGGATTTCTCATCGCTGTCGGCGGAACGAAATACAAAAATATCTTCGATTCACCGCTGGTAATCGTTAAAACATTCTTTCTGTTGATGGATATCGAATACGCCGGAGATATCCTCCTGAAAGAAATCGACGAAAAAGGCGCCATCAACGACCACCCCGAAGCCCTTAAGCAAGCATACGAGGAAGGTCAAAAGCTGCTTGAAGCGTAACCTTATATTATAGCCATTACAATTCATCCCGGAATCACAATAAATTTTATTAATTATTTTTTATTTACCTATTGACTTTTTAAATTTTTAATGGTATTATTCATTAAATTTTTTGATATTTGGTTGAATTATGCTGTTAGAAATACAAGATATCTGCAAGATATATCGGCGAGGAAAGGTAAAGGCAAATGATAAAATAAGCCTTTCCGTATCAAACGGTGAGGTTTTCGGACTTCTCGGACCCAACGGGGCCGGAAAGACCACGCTGGTCAACCAGATCATCGGGCTAGCAAAACCTACTTCCGGGAGTATTCATATCAACGGAGTAGACGCGGTTGCCAATCCGGGTTACGCCCGGCAGATGTGTTCTTTCCAGGCACAGGCGCAGGCACCGATCGTTGGACTTACACCTCCCCAGGCTATCGAACTGGCCGGCAGGATACATGGCGGGAAGAAATCCAATGTACAACGCCGGACTCGTGAACTCATCGAACTCCTTCAGCTGGATGAATGGAACAAGACCATTGGCATGGACGCCACCGGTGGCGTACGCCGTCTGGTCTCTTTCTGCATGACTGTGGTGGTTCCCGGTGACATCGTTATCCTTGATGAACCCACCAATGATATCGATCCACTGCGCCGGCGGCTTCTCTGGCAGGAAGTGCGTTCGGTCGCCGAAAAAGGTTCGGCGGTTTTACTCGTAACTCACAACGTACTTGAGGCTGAACGAGTCGTCGGTCGCCTGGCTCTGATAGACAACGGCAGAGTAATGGGAATGGGTACACCAGCCGAGTTGAAAACCGAAGAAAACGGCAGCATGCGCATTGAATTGATTATAGAACCCGGTAAGGAAATCCCGGAACTCCCTGATTTCCTGCTAAACACCATCTCTTTGAATCGACGGATCATATCCAGGATCGAACAGGAAAACGTACCTTCAGCCCTTGAATTGGCCCGTGAACTGAAAAATAACGAGATTATCGAAGAATTCTCCCTGAGCCCGACCACGCTTGAGGATGTCTACGTGAAGATAGTCGGGCACCTGGAAGACGATGAATCCGCAGGAGTGATTAACTGATGCCGGCAGTATTACGTAATTACCTGTTAATGCTGAAATGGAACATGCTGTCCAGTAAACCCTGGCTGTCGATGCTTTTCGCTGTTCAACTCATGATGACGGTCGGCTTCGTCATCGGTGTCGGTTTCTTCTTTCCTCAGATGGGTCCGAATATTGCCCGGTATCTTATTACCGGGACTCCCACCCTAAACCTAATGATGATGGGGCTGGTCGTAGTGCCTCAAATGATAGCGAGTTCACGACTCGAAGGTAGTTATGACTTCCTGCTCTCATTCCCGGTACCACGAATGGTTTTCCTGGCGGCTGATGCCAGTCTTTACCTGATGATGACACTACCCGGGGTAATCCTGTCGCTGGTGATAGGCTCAGCTTATCACGACTTTACACTTCAAGTCAGTCCGCTGGTTATTCCGGCTTTCCTGCTGATATCAATGACGGCAACGTTCGTCGGTTACGCTATCGCCCTCGGTGTTCCCAGGCCGCAGATGGCAATGGTTGCTTCCCAGGTAATTGTCTTTGCTATCATGTTTTTCTCCCCGGTCGTCTACCCGGTAGAGCAGTTGCCGGGCTGGTTAAAACAGATACATCAAGTGCTGCCGGTGCGATATATGGCAGACCTCTCCCGAGGGACGCTGACAGACCTTGATATTAACCTCGGTCTGGCTTTCGGAATCACCACCGCCTGGTGCCTGGTATGCTTTATCTTCTGCTACACAGTGATGAAAAAGCGGCGATAACCAGTATTGGTCCTCCAACTGTCATTACGAGACTCGGCGTCAACAGCCGAGACGTGGTAATCTCAAGAAATATCACTTACCATTTCTTCTTGTCAAGAGAGAGTAAGAATGATTTTAAATCAACCTAACTACCGATCTCCCCATCTCCATTTCGTAGCACCGACTTCAGCACTTCATCAGTATGCTGACCGAGTGTCGGCGGAGCCTGGGGAGTACCTTTTATTGACTCCATTTTTATCGGATTCCCGGCTAATTTTACACTGCCACCGAGTGGATGGTCTATATCCAGTATCATATCCAGGTGATTGACCTGAGGGTCCTCAACTACCCGGTCAACGGTATTCAGAGGTCCGGCAATAATATCTTCAACCCGCATTACCGCCAGCCATTCTTCGGTAGTCGCATTCTTGAAAACTTTCTCCAGTTCCACGTCCAGTTCCTGCCGGTTAGCCAGCCTGTTCTCAGTCTCGGCGAATCTCGGGTCAGTAACCAGCCACTCAACCCCGATGGCATAGACAATCCTCGGCCAGCAGGGACCCAGCACTATGTACCCATCCTTCGTCTTGTACGCCCCGAACGGCGCCGTGAAAGGATACCCGGAGCCCATTGGTCCCGGCACTTCACCCGAACAGGTATAATAGCTGATGTGATAGCCCATAAGGGCTACTCCGGCTGCAACCAGTGGTACGTCTATGTTCTGCCCCTTGCCTGTCTTCTCGCGTTCGTAAAGCGCGCTGACTGCGGCGACGACTCCATACAGAGCGCAGGTAATATCACACACTGCAGGACCCGGTCTGATTGGCCTTCCGCCCGGTTCGCCGGTAACGCTTAGCAGTCCGCTGATACCCCCGGCGACGCTGTCCACCACCGGTGTGTCTCTTTCAGGACCCGAAGGCCCCATCCCTGAAAGATTCACGCTGATTATCCGCGGATTTATCTCACTTAATGTATCATGGTCGGCGCCCAATTTCTTCATTCCGTCCGGTCTGAAATTGTTGACAACGATATCCGATACCTTCACCAGGTCGTACAGCACCTTCCTCCCGGACTCCGATTTCAGATCGAGTATTATACTCTTCTTGTTCCTGTTCCAGCTAAGATAGTGGTTGGATTCGCCTTTGTGATTCGGGCCGACCGTCAATCTGCTCTTGTCGCCTTCCTTCGACTCAATCTTGATAACTTCGGCTCCCAGGTCGCCCATTGTCATCGTAGCAACCGGACCCGCGAGGTAATTCTCTATCGCTAATACCCGTACTCCTGTAAGTGGTCCTTCCATAATGCCTTCTCCCGCATGCTTTTTAACGTGTAGTATACATAATCAAATTTTTAAATGTTTTGTCAACTCTGATAATAAAAAAAAACTACAATATCCATATCCAGACTATTCAGGATTTAGAGTTCCGTATTTAGAATGTCCCCCTCAGGGTGTTGGACAAATACTCTAAAAAAAGTTAAAATGTTTTTAATCAATTTTACTTGTATTGTTTGAAGGAGATATAATGGCTACTCTGATAGAGAACACCATAAACATGATAAAACCACTCGATGCAAAAGCGATGGATAAAGCACGCGCCAGGCAGAACCTCCTCACCAAGCCTGAAGGCAGCCTTGGCAGGCTCGAAGACCTCTCTATACAGATAGCTGGTATACAGAGAAAAACGATTCCGGTAATCCATCATAAGGCAGTAATAACGATGGCCGGTGACCACGGGGTGGTGGCCGAGGGAGTCGGGAACTGGCCGCAGGAAGTGACAGCCCAGATGGTAGAAAATTTCCTTATCGGCGGTGCCGGGGTCAATGTAATGGCAAAACAGGCCGGAGCCCGGAATATAATTATCGATATCGGCGTAGCCACTGAAATGAAGCCGAATCCGAAGTTAATTTCGAGAAAAGTCGCCCCCGGCACCGGGAATATAGCTGCCGGACCAGCAATGACTCCCGAGCAGGCAATGAAAGCTGTCGAAACTGGTATCGAGATAGTCAACGACGAGATAGCCCGAGGACTCGATATAGTCGGCACGGGAGATATGGGTATCGGCAATACGACCGCCAGCAGTGCTGTATGTGTGGCCATTACAGGTCGAAAACCTTCTGAGGTGACCGGCAGGGGTACCGGTATCTCCGACGAACAGCTTAAGCACAAGATCGCAATCGTTGAAAAGGCTCTCGCTATAAACAGACCGGATCCCTCGCAGCCCCTGGATGTCCTGGCTAAGGTCGGAGGTCTGGAAATCGGTGGACTCGCTGGTGTAATGCTGGGTTCGGCTGCTCAGGGTATTCCGGTGGTTATCGACGGATTCATCTCAGGAGCGGCAGCATTAATCGCTATCTCTCTGGCACCGCAGCTTAAGGACTACGTGATTGCATCTCACGTTTCCGCTGAGGCCGGTCACCGCGCTATGCTTGAATACATGGGACTCTCGCCCCTGCTTGACCTGGGTCTAAGACTCGGAGAGGGGACCGGAGCCGCATTGGGTATATTCCTGTGCGATACCGCGGTGAAAGTCCTGTCAGGTATGTCCACCTTTGCTGAAGCCGGAGTCTCGGAGAGTAACGAGGAGTAGCTTTTGAGTTTTCTTACCGCCTTAAGGTTTCTTACTATATTCCACATCCCTAGTGGACGAGTCGAAACTGCCGAGGATATGGGACGATCTACTATGTGGTTTCCGGTGGTCGGTCTCATCATAGGCGGGATTCTGGCTCTTTTTAACTGGATTTTTAGCCTTTTCCTTCCTGCAGAGGTAACCAGTGCTTTAACAATTGTTTTACTAGTGATAGTTACGGGCGCGATGCACCTCGATGGATTCGTCGATACCTGCGACGGTCTTGCCGGAAACAAATCCGCAGAAGAACGCTGGAAGGTCATGCATGACAGCCGCACCGGCGCTTTCGGCGTTACGGGCTTAATCCTCCTGCTGCTTGTGAAATTCGCACTTCTTAACAACATTCCTCTGGAATTTGTCAGCCCGATACTCGTAGTTATGACTGTTATTGGTCGCTGGGCGATGGTATGCGCAATAGCGATGTACCCCTACGCCCGGAATGAAGGTCTGGGCAAAGCGTTCAAAGACGGCGTCACCCGAACCCGTCTGGTTATTGCTACTTTAATCACACTCGGGCTATCCATTGTCTTGGCATGGTGGGCTAATCTGGATTACTATTATATAGTCGGATTCGGTATTATGATCGTAATCGGCTTAATGGTAATTGCCGTATCCGCATATTTCAGGAGCAAATTTTCTGGACTTACTGGCGACACTTATGGTGCCATAAATGAACTGGCTGAGATCGGAGTACTGCTGATTGGAAGTATTGCATGCTTTAACGGATGGCTCTTATAGACAATTAAGGAGATTGTATTGGCAAAACTGCTGCTGGTAAGACACGGACTGACTGATCATAATGTCGATCGTCGCGTTGCCGGATATACTGATATTAATCTTAATGATGAAGGATTCCGGCAGGTCGAAAAGTTAAAAAAACGATTAACTGATGAGAAGATAGACACCGTCTATTCAAGCGACCTCCAGAGAGCCGTCGATACGGCAATAGGAGCCGTATCCGGTCGTGATATTGAGATAGTGACGTGTTATGAACTCCGGGAAATGAATTTCGGTGAAGCTGAAGAAATGACCTTTGCAGAACTCAACGAGCAATATCCTGATCTTGCGCGGTCGGTTATGAACGTCGATACCGGGCTCAGCTTTCCCGGGGGAGAATCATTTGCAGAATTCGTTGAAAGAGTCCGTGTGTTCCTGAAAACCCTTGAAGACTTCACTGAGGATCAGACGATTCTCATCGTTTCGCACGGAGCAACCCTGAGAGTGATTATCTGTGAATTACTGGGGATCAATCCTAATCACTGGTACCAGCTGGGAATCGATAATGCCTCGTTAAGCATAATCAATACCTACCGTCACAGGACGATACTCAATTCACTTAATGAAACATCTTATCTTAACGACTGAAAGTAAGAGTAGGTTATTTATATGGAGAGAGTATTTACTTCATGGAGTGGGGGCAAAGACAGCTGCTATTCATGTTATAAGGCGATCCGGAATGGAATGGATGTGAGATTCCTGATAAACATGATGGATGAAAGCGGGAGGTGGTCTTTTGTCCACCGCTTCCCACTCTCAGTATTACAGCAGCAATCAGAAGCGCTTGGGATTCCCCTGCTGTATAAACGGACCGGGAACAATCTGTACGCAGTGGTTTTTACCGGGGCTATCGAGGAAATGAAGAAAGACGGCGTAGAAGGCGGCGTCTTCGGCGATATAGACCTGGAGGAGCACCGTGAATGGGTTGAGAATATATGCCAGGAATCAGGAATCAAAGCCTTCCTCCCCTTGTGGCAAATGTCCCAGGATGATGTGATAGCCGATTTTATCGGATCAGGATTCGTATCGGTCATAATAGCCTGTAACGAAAAGTATCTTGGTGAAGAGTGGCTGGGACGTAAGGTGGATAACGATTTCATCTCTCACCTGAAAGAACTGCAGAAGACAACCGATGTCACAGTATGCGGTGAATCGGGAGAATACCATACCCTTGTTATTGACGGTCCAATATTCAATAAACGTATCGATATACAGCAAACGGTAAACCGGTATAATAACGGCTACTGGTTCCTCGAAATCCAGAAAAGCGAACTAAAGGGGAAATAAGCGGATAGAAGAATGATCGATCCCAGGAAAATAGTAGTAGAAGGATATGACGGGATTGCCCGGGAATATCTCGAACTCGTTAAATCCATGGAGTCAATAGTTCGGTCGAAATACCTGAATATGCTTGTCAATCTGCTTTCACCCGGTGCCACGATCCTCGAACTCGGTTGCGGAGCCGGAGTACCGATGACCAGGCGACTGGTTGATGAAGGTTTCGAGGTTACGGGAGTCGACATTTCCCGCGAACAACTGGCGCTGGCAGAGAAAAATGTTCCTGAAGCCATGTTAATTCTTGGCGATATGACTGAACTTGAGTTCAATGATAGCTCCTTCGACGCTGTAACGGCATTTTATTCGATAACTCATATTCCCCGTATTGATCATCCCAACCTGATAACCTCCATATACAAGTTACTGAAACCCGGCGGGATACTCCTAGCTAATTTGGGAAAGGGTGATTTGCCCGATACTATAGAGTCAGACTGGCTTGGCAAACCTATGTTCTTCAGTCATTATGATGCTGATACCAGTGAAGAAATGATCCGGAAGACAGGCCTCGAAATCATACGAGCTGATGATGAACCGGAGATGGAATACGATCACCCGGTCTGCTTCCGATGGTTTGTCGCCCGGAAACCCGGTAATAACCCGCGAATCCCAGGAGGTACCCGGAATTAATATACTTATTACAGGCGGAGCGAGAAGCGGTAAGAGCAGCTATGCCCAGGCACTCGTCGAGAAATCCGGAGAAAAAGTGCTGTTCGTAGCCACAGCAGAGGCACGAGACGACGAAATGCAACGGCGTATCGAAATACATAAAGCCAATCGACCTGCCTTCTGGACAACCTTGGAAACGCCGACTGATGTCGGTAAAAATATCCGGGAACACGTAAAAGAAAACAAGATAATCCTCCTCGACTGCATCACCCTTCTTGTTAACGCTGTTTTCAACCGGTTCGGTGAAAACCTGGATGTAAAAAAAATTGAAGCAGCCGTTATAAAAGAGATAGATGAAATTATAGATAGTATGAAAAACCTGGACAGGGATTTTATCATCGTCACCAATGAAGTCGGTCTCGGACTCGTCCCGGCAAATGAAGCCGGTCGCTTCTACCGGGATATACTCGGTAAAGCCAACAGTATGCTTGCCGCTGCCTGCGATGAAGTTTACCTCATGGTCTCAGGATTGCCGATTAAGGTGAAATAAACCGGCTGGTCTGAATCAATGTGGCCTTCGTCTTGTCTCTCCTAGTATACGAATTATGTCATTTAGAGTTTCGCCACCAAAATGCCTTAGGTGGAAAACGTGGCAATCTCAAGAAATCATAGAGACTACTGGGCACCGGCTGCGCCGGTACTCGTAACGACAAATGAAAATGTTTTGCTACAGACTCTCCCAAGTGCTAAACTTGTACCAGCAAAATCAAGAGGTTATTTATGTCTCTGTTCATCACTTTCGAGGGCGAAGAAGGAAGCGGTAAGTCCTCTCAGGCAGAAGAACTATATAAATGGCTCTCGACTCAGGATATTCCCGTGATCCTTACCCATGAACCGGGTGGTACGGAACTCGGTGAAAGAATATCCGATCTCGTAAAATGGGCGCAGGGAACCGATATATCCCCTACAACCGAACTCATGCTCTTCAATGCGTCACGTGCTCAACTCGTCAGGGAAGTCATTCGCCCTGCTCTTGGTGAAGGTAAGGCTGTCATCTGCGACAGATTTGACGATTCCACCACAACTTACCAGAGCTACGGACGCGAACTCGACCTTGAAACGGTAAAAAAGATTAATACTACAGCCACCGGAGGACTTCGCCCCGACCTGACCGTCCTCCTCGATCTATCCATTGAGGACGGTCTCGCACGCAAAAGTGGTGAAAAACTCGACCGGTTCGAGCAGGAAGATATCGAATTCCACCGTAAAGTCCGCGAAGGTTACCTGAAGCTAGCAAACGAAGAACCAGAACGCTGGCTCGTCATAGATGCCTTGCAGCCCCGTGAAGTAATAAGCCAAGTAATCCGTGAAAGAGTAAGTACTCTACTGCCTGCGTAAGAATTAGTAATTCCGATATATCGCTTATTGGACTTATTCAGGCAGGCTGTAGTAAAATATTCGCAATCTTGAGTTACGATATCCTCCCTCCTCGTTCCAGCATGATTCCTATTCATTCAAGAACAATATGCGAGTGGAGAGTGCGATAACTCGAATGGAAAGGAAAAATCCCGAATGGAACACTTCGAATCATTATTTAACCCGAAAAGTGTAGCCGTGGTCGGCGCATCTAACGCTCTTGAAAAATGGGGTGCCGGTGTTTTCAGCAGCGTCCTGAGAACGTCTAAAGTAGAAAAATTGTATCCCGTCAATAACAGGACAGATGAAGTACAGGGAGTGAAAACATATCCTTCCGTCAGGGATCTGCCGGAGCAGGTTGACTTCGTCGCTATCGTCGTTCCTTTCAACTCCGTACTTGATGTGGTAAAAGACTGTGTTGCCAGGGGCGTGAAATCCGCCTTGGTGATTACCGCCGGGCTTGGCGAAACCGGATCGGAGGGTGCGAAATTACAGGAAGAAATTGTCAGGACGGCACGGGAAGGCAGCCTTCGCCTGGTAGGCCCGAACTGCATGGGGCACTTCAACACCACCAATAACTTTTCCACAGTCCGTGGCGGTGGAATGTCACTGGAAAAAGGCAATATTGGCGTGATTTCCGAGAGTGGCGGCTTTGCCGGGCATATTCTCCAGTGCGGCGCCGAAATGGGTGTGGGCTTTAGTAAATTCGTCAGTACCGGCAACGAGGCCGATCTTCATTTCGAGGACTTTTTCGAATATTATGCGCAGGATGAGGAAACAAAGGTCATCACTGCCTACATTGAAGGTTTGAGAGAAGGTTCCCGTTTCTTCAAAATCGCTCGTGAAATTACGAAAACCAAACCGGTAGTCGTGGTTAAGGTCGGCAGGACCAAAGCCGGTGTGAGAGCCGCGAAATCCCATACCAGCGCGATCGCCGGTTCGGATAATGTCTATGACGCGATGTTCAAGCAGTCGGGTGTAATAAGAGTGGACGAGGTTGAGGAATTATTCGATGTGGCTTCCGGTCTGCTTCATATGCCAATACCCAGAGGAAGGCGTGTGGCTATTCTCACATTCGGCGGCGGTTTCGGCTGCGTTACCGCCGACGCCTGTGAAAGACTCGGCCTTGAAGTCGCCCAGCTTTCTCCGCACACGATCGAAGCCCTGAACCAGGTCCTGCCTGAACGCTGGCCCCACGCCAATCCGGTGGATATGGTAGGTTTCGGCGAGGTAACCTATCCCTGCCTGTGGCCGCTTATAGAGGACGATAACATAGACTCCGTAATCGTTATTGGCGGTATCGGCCAGATGGGGATGATGAGAAGGATGGCACGTTTCAGACATGACTCATTCGAGGAACAGGATGCTCCGCCTTCATTCCTGGAGCAGGCTGAAGAAGCCATTAAAGCCAGGGAAGAAGAGGAAAAAAAGAACCTGACTAAATTATATGACTACATGGCTAAATACAACAAACCGGTCGTTACCTTCAACAGGCACGCTTCCCGGATGAAAGATGTTCCTGTCTTTAATGAATTGAAAGAGAATGGTATTATGATATACCCGACTCCGGAAAGAGCTGCAAAGGTGCTTTCGCACCTGGCAGCGTACGGTGAGTACCTTAAATCATAATTGCTGTATCAAAGGACGGGCTCATGACAACAAAAAAAGCAACAAAGCTGGAATCATTCAATGAACTGGAAGTAATGGCGAAAAAGCTGCGCCGGCATATTATCGAGATGATCGGGCGTGCCGGCAGCGGTCATCCCGGCGGTTCACTCTCTGCTGCCGATATCGTTACCTGTCTTTACTTTAATGTACTCCGGCACGATCCTTTAAACCCGAAATGGCCCGACAGGGACAGGTTTATCCTGAGCAAGGGACACGCCGCTCCAGTATTGTATTCAGCTCTGGCAGAGTGCGGCTATATACCTGTCGAATCGTTATCCACGCTGAGGAAAATCGATAGCACACTGCAGGGTCACGCGGACAGCCATCATACTCCCGGAGTGGAACTGACAGCCGGTTCACTCGGACAGGGTCTTTCGTTTTCTGTAGGAGTCGCCCTTGCCGGTCGACTGAGTTTAAAAACGTACCGGGTTTATACCTTGCTGGGAGACGGTGAATGCGATGAAGGCCAGGTGTGGGAAGCCGCTATGTCCGCTGCCCATTTCAAGGTTGATAGCTTGACTGCGATAGTCGATAATAACGGACTCCAGATAGACGGCTGGAACAAAGACGTGATGAACCTTGACCCTTTCAATGACAAGTGGAAAGCCTTTGGCTGGCACGTCATCGACGTCGATGGTCACAGTATTCCGCAGCTTCTCGAAGCGTTCAAGGAAGCACAGTCGGTGAAGGAAAAACCCTCGGTAATCATTGCCCACACCGTCAAGGGCAAGGGAGTCAGCTTCATGGAGAACCAGGCCGGTTTCCACGGCAAGGCACCCGATGCCGAACAGGTGAAAATAGCCCTGGAGGAATTGAAATAATGGCTGAAGAAGTTGCAATGAGAGATGTTTACGGGAAGATCCTGGTCGAACTGGGCAGGGAAAATCCCGATGTTGTGGTACTGGATGCCGATCTTTCAGCGTCAACCCAGACAAAACTGTTCGCCACAGAATTCCCCGACAGGTTTTTCGATTGCGGTATCGCCGAGCAGAACATGGTCACCATCGCTGCCGGTCTTGCTGCTTCGGGCAAGATACCCTTCGCCAGCACCTTCGCCGTATTCGTGCCGGGACGTTGCTTCGACCAGGTACGGGTATCCATCGCCCAGTCTTCGCTTAACGTCAAGCTGGTAGTAACTCATGGCGGCCTGACCGTGGGCGAGGACGGCTCCACTCACCAGGCGATAGAAGACCTGGCGTTGATTACCTCCATGCCAACCTTTACCGTTATTGTTCCTGCCGACGGCACGGAAACCGCCCAGGCGGTAAAAACAGCCGCCGCGTTGCAGGGACCTGTCTATATAAGACTGCCACGCCTGAAGACACCTGTCTTTTATGGCGAAGATTATAGATTCGAGATAGGAAGGGCCAGCGAATTGAGACCGGGAAAGGACGTAACCATCATCGCCATCGGAATAATGGTCGCCGCCGCTCTCGAAGCCGCTGAAAACCTGACAAAACAAGGTATCGACGCCCGTGTTATCAACATGTCCACTCTGAAACCCATCGATGAAGCCGTCATTATCAGGGCAATACAGGATACCGGCGCCATCGTTACTGCCGAAGAGCACCTCGAACACGGCGGACTGGCTTCTGCCGTGGCACAGGTCGCCGCGAAACATGCACCGGCACCGATGGAATTCGTTGCCCTTCACCGGTATGCCGAATCAGGCCCTCCGCCGGAACTGCTCAAGAAAT
>DUFA01000058.1 GCA_011191975.1 Dehalococcoidia bacterium | reverse complement strand
ATTTCTGCTGGTAATCCGTTCCACGATTTACATGCTACCTGACATCCTCTGCAGCCTATGCACTTAACAGTATCAACCAATACGGCTTTCGACATTTATTAACCTCTTTCCGGAAATGTTTCGTTTTTACTAATATTGTTACTTTGATTCCACATAATTCTTGCTTTTTTCAGCTACAGACGATCTAGATACCTGATTGTAATTTACTTCCTCGATAATATCATCAACATCAGCAACCGCACCTTTCAATAATTTTACTCTTTCAGCATTAAGGGCGCGACGTCTGTTCAACAGGTATATCCCGATTGTTGATAGTCCTATGATAACCGGGATAACCAGAAATATGCCGATTCCCATCAATATTGCCAATACTAATTCCATTTGTTAAACCCTCCTTACTATTATTACCGCTTTATCGTGTGTCGCATTAATTGAGGTGTCCTTAGATATGATTTGTATCGACACCTCAATGTATGGTTTTGAAATCCAGATCTTATTACTTTCAAGCTTCTACCCTACCTTAACGCCTTCTTTCTCACCGGGAGTATCCTCGACCATCGTTTCCGCTTCCTCAGCAGCCTTAGTTTTTTCAACTTTATGATGTCTCCGGTCATACAGGATTGCTGCGGTGCAGATTAACAGGCCGATTAAAATGGGAATTACTACGTAAATACCAAGAGCTAACAGAACTGCCAGAAAAGTCTCCATTTTCCTCCTCCTTCTAAGCTATTCCATTCATAATGAGGGTACCATTCGACCAGTATTTCCGACTTCCGCTGTGATACTTATTTAATCAATCATGAAACACTGACAAGAAGGAGATATTCTATAAGTATCTTACCTCTGTGGGGTGATTTTCGAATCAAAGTAACAACTTAATAGAATTAGGTATAATTACTTATATATCTGAGGATAAATGGCTTGTTTGCCGTTAAATACAGGAGTATTATTAAACCGGAATGATCAAAGGGGTATATTATGGACAGAATCCGTATCCTTATAGCCGATGATCACGCTGTGGTAAGAGAAGGAACCCGCCAGTTTCTGGAAAGGGAAGATGACCTTGAGGTGGTAGGTGAAGCTGCCGATGGTGAAGAAGCGGTTCGATTGGTTGGGAGTCTGAGTCCGGATGTTGCTATTATGGATATTTCCATGCCGAACATTGATGGTATTGAAGCGACCAGACGGATCAAAGCGAAGTACCCTAAAGTTGCGGTACTAATTTTATCAGCATATGATGATGATCAGTTTGTGTTCAGTCTTCTCGAAGCGGGGGCTGCAGGATACCTTTTGAAAAGTGTTCGAGGAAACGAACTGGTAAACGCAATAAGGGAAGTTAGTGCCGGAGAATCGGTACTTCATCCTACTATCGCTCGTAAAGTTTTAAATCGTTTTACTAATATTACGAGAGAGACTCAGAAGCAAAAAACACAGGATATACTTACCGAGCGCGAAATTGAAGTATTACAACTTGCTACACAGGGTTCCAGCAACCAGGAAATCGCCGATAGTCTGTATCTTAGTCTCCGTACAGTACAGAGTCATCTAAATCATATCTTCAATAAACTTCAGGTGAGCTCAAGAACCGAGGCAGTAGTGCGTGCTCTGAAAGAAGGCTGGGTAACCCTCGATAGCATATAGTCCGGAGACCTGCATCCGGAATGAATATTTATGGTAAACAAAGATAAACCTTTTCTGAGTCAGGTCAGTGAATTAGTTCGCAGGCCGGGTTTATGGACGATCATTCTGTTATTTACAGTATTTACCATTCCTCATTATTCGGAAGCATACGGATATCCCGCAGGTCTTGGTACTTTGATGTCGGCAATCGGCCTTACCAGACATGCGGCGGAAAGGATTCTCTTCCTGATACCAATTGTGTGGTCCGGATTTCTTTTTGGAATAAAGGGAACAATTTTGAGTTCAACGGTAGCACTTGCCTGTATGATACCCCGTGCTATATTGATATCTGAATATCAAGCAGATGCCCTATTCGAAACAGCGGCAGTAACAATTGTAGGTGGTTTTGTCGGTGGGCTGTCAGCATTTTCTCTCAGGCTTCTTAAACGCGAGAGAGAATATGTCAGTGAACTGGAGGAAGCTCATCAGGAACTGACTCGTTCGGAGCAGAAATACCGCAGTCTGTTCGAGAACGCTCACGATGCGATCCTTTTACAGGATCTTAATGGAAATATCCTAGCGGCAAATGAAGCATCGGCCAAGCTCACGGGATATGATCTGGATATTCTTGTAGGGATGAACGTAACACAATTTCTGCCGGAACAGGCTTTAGAGATTGCCCGTGAAACACGGAAGAAATTGCTGAACGGTGAGTCAATAGATAGTGTGTATGATCAACAAATGGTGAGGAAAGATGGAGTTGAATTGTTTTTACGGCTGAGTGTGAATCTCATCACTGATAATGGCAATCCGGTTGCTTTTCAGCTTATTGCCAGGGATGTTACTGATGAAAAAAGGATGCAGGATAACCTCCAATTCTATTTACAAGAAGCTACCGAAGCTCAGGAAGAAGAGAGAAAACGAATATCACGGGAACTACATGATGAGACAATACAGGAACTGGTCGTACTTTCGCAGAAGCTTGATATGCTGTCTGTGGAGAGTAAAACGATGTCCGAGGGAGATCGGCAGAGACTGGAGAAACTTCAGCAGGATACCGGCAATATCATGAAAGGTGTCAGGCGCTTAAGTCAGGATTTACGTCCAGCGGCACTTGATCGATTGGGTTTAATCCCTGCACTGGAATGGCTGCTAGCTGATACAGAAGAATATTCAGGGCTGAAAACCAGCATTACTGTTACGGGTGAAAAACGAAGGCTACCAGAACGAACCGAACTGGTATTATTCCGTATCGCACAGGAGGCAATACGAAATACATGGCGACATTCCAAGGCTTCCAGAGTTGATCTCAAGATCGTTTTTACCAATGATAAGGTAAGTATTTCGGTCAATGATGACGGCAAAGGCTTTGTACCGCCAAAGTCAATGGGTGATCTGGCTAAAGACGGGAAGCTCGGGCTTGCAGGAATGCATGAAAGGGCAAGATTGATCGGTGGCAAGTTGTCGGTACGTTCCGAACCGGGTAAAGGAACTAAAATAATCGTTGAAATAGAAAGCTAGTAACTTCCTCCAAGCATATCGGATTCTGATTTCACTGAGTTTCTTGCTAACCTGGCTTGAATCCGGTTAACAAGCATGTTTATTTTAACTGGTTTTCTGATTAGGTCATCCGCTCCGCAATTCAAAGTATTTTGGAGAATTAATTCATTACGCTCATTGGTGATGACGAAAATCGGGACTCGGGAAATCTCACGAATTTTTTTTATGGTCTGTCTGCCATCGAATCCGGATACCGTTATCTCAAGTAGTATCAGATCCGGTTTTTTTTCTCTGGTAAGGGATACTGCCAATTCGCTATTTCTGGCTGCCACCACATTGTATCCTTCGTTCATGAGTGCCTGCCAGATCGAGGACACAAGCATAGCATCATCATCGACAACAAGAACAGTTTTTTTGAGTTTTGGACCATCTTGCATCAGTTTGCCTTGAACCTCCAAGTTTACAGGATTGTACTAAACTCTACTATATCAACTTACTATATTATTATAGTACATCGTGAAAAAATTCTGATAGCTCAAAGCATCAACTTGAATGACAAAAGGTTTATATTAGTAGGTGTTTAGTATCAGATTTTTTTTCTTGATTCGCTGGTCATTTATGCAAATGGTTAGAATTTTACCATTTGGTCAATTATTTCCTCATCTATTGCGGTTGTTTCGACCGGATAACCCGGTCTGCCGATCTCACCGCCGCCAAGGGCGACTATTTTTCCCATTTTACTAACTCCCGATTGAAATTGTAGCATATTCCGGCAGCATACAGGTGAACAATAGCAGTTTGTTCTTATTGCTATATCGATTCTGAAACGAATATAATCAGGTACGTTCAAAAAAGGAGAGTATTATATATGTCTGAGAACAAGTACGGAAAGTATTTTCTGAAAGAACCATGGGGAATCATTCATCCTGGCACACCTGCGGATGCACCGGTTTATATCGGGCTCGGGCAGGAGGAGCCGGTTAAAGAATGGGATGAACCTCTCACACAGGTTCTCCGGCCGATATATTACCCGTACAAAATGATACCGAACAGCCATAAACACCCGGTAGCGGAAATCCTGTATTTTATCGGCGGCGATCCGATGAATTTCAAAGAATTCGACGCCGAAGTAGAACTGGTGATGGGAGAGGGTGAGGACGCAGAAACCTACACCATTACCAGCACTACCTGGGTGTATGTTCCGGCGAACCTGACGCACTGCCCCTTGGATTTCAAGAGGGTAGATAAACCGATAATGTTCGGGCATATTATGTTCTCTCCCATTTACCAGACCGCAACAGGTACCGGTCATCCATAACCTTTGGTGTACATGATGGCATCTTTTCTAAAAACACCCGTGATGAAAAAGTGGCTTAAATACGGACTGATACTACTCGGAATCATTATCGTCGCGTTTGTCGGTGTATCCGGTTATATGGGCTACTCTATGACCAGGCAGGAGAGAAAACCTCTGGATAAAGATCCGGGAGATATCGGGCTTGCCTATGAAGAGGTTGATTTCCCTGACATAGACGAAGAGTTAATTCTACGCGGATGGTTTCTTACAAACGATGGTAGCGATCGAGTTATCGTTATGGTGCACGGAAATGAGGCAAACAGGGATGATCCATCGATAGGGACACTGGATATAGCCGGCGCACTGGTAGATCACGGTTACAACGTGCTTATGTTCGATCTACGGGGTTGCGGTGAGTCCGAAGGTGACATGGTTTCTGGTGGGTATCACGAAAAAAAGGATATACTCGGGGCTGTAGAACATGTCAGGAAACGCGGCTTCAATAATATCGGCGTCATAGGATTTTCTCTGGGGGCTGTTTCGTCGCTGTTAGCAGCAGCAGAAACGAAAGATATCGACGCTGTTGTCGCAGACAGCAGTTATGCCGACTTGAACGATATCATGGGACCGGAGTTTTCGAAACGTACCAAAGCTCCACAAATAATGCTTAAACCGATGCTCTTTATGATCAGACTTATGTTCGGGGTTGATTTCAGCGCTATCAGACCCATCGATTGCGTGCCTGAGATAACACCCAGACCGATTTTCTTTATACACGGGCAGGAAGACGATACTATTCCGGTCGAACACGCTGACAGGCTTTATCAGGCTGCTGAAAATCCTCTGAACCGAATATGGGTAGTGCCGGAAACCAATCACGTCAGATCATATATCACTCACCCGGAGGAATATATTCGTAGAATTACAGATTTCTTCGATACGGCTTTGAGATAGTATATTCTGATGGTATGATAAAGTTCGGGATAATAAACATTCTGAAAAAAGGCCCGACCTCTACAGGATACTTGCGGAGAAGGAATAGTAATATTAAGTATAGAACAAATTAAGGAAAATCCCTCTCGATCTCCCTTTACAAAAGGGAGAAGACCATTATTATCCCCCTTTGAAAAAGGGGGACTAAGGGGGATTTATACTGGATACCGTTTTTCAACGGTATGGTCGACATTATTTTCCTAAATATCCATTCAGGCGAAAGCCGGAATCCAGTTTCAAGTTATGACCAGCTGATTACACTTCCGGTATAATGCTAACGCTTCCGATTGAAGTTATCCCTTGAAAGAGAGAAAAATGCTTAATTCCTCGAAGGCAGTCCTGCTTTTAACCGGTGGTCTGCTGATATGTGGTAAAGACTGGAGTCTGGCTGAATTCGGTGGCCTGTTCCGTAGATTAGAGAGTGAGATTGATAATTCTGCATCTCTCAGGAGATATGTTCGATACTTCGGTGAGACCGGTAAAAAGATAGAAATACGTTTCTTCGGGATATCGGTCGATTCCATCAAAACAATACCGGAAGGAATGGTCTCACTCGAACTGAGTGATGAAGGAATCACCGTATATAGACAGGAGAGAGGCAACCCGGCTATTTCGTGGCAGAGACCGATTGCCTGGGACTGGCTGGACAGATCGAATCCGGAGTTCCCGACAGGTGAGTTCATCACTAGCGTTCCTCCAGACTGGTTGTCCGTAAGTAGGGATTTTGAAATCCGGTTTATCTTATCCGCCAATTCCTATTCTCAAGAAGGAATAGTGCCGGACGATGACGTGCATCTTGTCGACTATGATCCTTCATGGCCTGATAGATTCGAGGAGGTGGCTAACTGGCTTAGAAATTCAATTTCACCTGACATAGCCCTGCGGATAAAACACTACGGCAGTACGGCCATTCCAGGTATTCCTGCAAAACCGGTGATAGACATACTCCTGGAAGTACCGTCGTTTTCCGAAGCTAGGCGTAACCTGATCCCTCTGTTCAACAAGCCGGAGTGCGAGTACTGGTGGTATGACGAACACATGGTCTTTATCGTCCGTGATGAGTCAACGGGGTTACGGACGTTTCATATCCACGTCGCGCCAAGAGGACATCGGGTCTGGGAAGGACTTACCTTCCGGGATTACCTGCGTACTCACCCCGAGGACGTACAAAGGTATGCTGATCTCAAATATAAACTTGCCGAATCTCATAGTAATGATCGTGAAGTTTATACCGACCTGAAAACCAATTTTGTGCGTGAGATAATCATTAAGGCATCAAAACACGACTGAAAATAATTACATTTTCATACCACCTGTAACCTTTTCGCCATGATTTACCACTTAATAGTATAAGGCTTGATAACGGGAGGGTATTTGGAAGATAAGTCAGATACTGAACTGGTAACGCTGGCTCGGAATGGCGATAAAGATGCATTCGGTCTACTCGTTCGGCGATATCAGCTAACTGCTCAGTGATTAGCAATGCGGTTAGTCGCAAGGGAGGACAAGGCGCAGGAACTGACGCAAGAGGCAATGCATCAGGCTTATCTTTCACTCGACCGGCTGCGAGAATCGGCACGATTCAAGAGCTGGCTCTACGGTATTGTGTTGAATATCTGCCGAAGTCATCTCCGAGACAGGGAAATTAACTTTTTCTCACTGGAGGCGATAATAGACGGTCTGCCGTTTTACACTATTCCTTTTTTCAACATGCCTCCCACTCCAGAAAAGCTAGCTGAAGAGCGCGAGTTGCATCGAATCGTGCTGGATTCTATCAATACCCTCACATCCAAAGATAGAGATGTGATACTGCTTTTCTATTACGCTCAATTGAGCCTGCAGGAAATTGCTTTGCTCATGAGTAGTTCAGCGGGCGCCGTCAAGGTACGTATTCACCGCGCCCGTCAACGGCTTAAAACCAGCTTAATGTTGAATCATCCGGAAATTATACCGATAGAGAAAAGGAGGAAAGTCATGATCAAGGTTACTGTTGCTGACGTAATCAAGCAGGAACGGAAGGATGAGGAAGGTCGTACTCAGGCACAGTGTGTGATTGTACTCCAGGATGAGGTTGGAAAACGCGCTTTGCCGATGTGGATAGGTTCCCACGAAGGTGATATTATTGCCATGGGCTTAAATGAATTTTCATTTCCGCATCGGAGACAGTTGACAATGAACTTTTTCGTCAATTTACTTCAAACAATCAATGCTCAAGTGGAAGAGGTACGTGTCGAGGTTCTTAAAGGAATGACCTACTATGGCATTGTCAAAATACGCTGCGGAAAAAATGTGAGTGAGGTGGACGCCCGTCCCAGCGATGCCATTGTTCTTGCCGTACTCACCGGCGCCCCGATATTTGTTGCGGAAGATGTCTTTGAACGCACCGGAGCGGATATTCCGCCGGCAGTAGGGATACTATCCGAACGTAAAGGGGTGCAAAGTATCCTCAAAGGAATCGAGGAGGAACAACGTCAAGTTCAGGAAATATCTAAGAAGCGTCCACTATCCGGGGAAGACATTAAAAAACTGTATGAAGAGGTAATCACAGCCGTTTATAACAGCTAAATGACCATTACTTCCTGACCAATACCTGCTATTGACAACTATGTACTAAACATAATATTATATATCACACAGGATAAAATTAGTGAGTAGTATTCAATCAAATATAACTAAATCGAAAATGGTAAATATATCATATAGTGCTACCAGTGTTGTCGTCGTTGTTACCGGGGCTTGGCGTGTCTCAAGCCTGACAACGACGTGAGTAATTCAGAATTAAGAGACACAACAAGCCCGGGAAGAAAAGCCCCGGGCTTTTTTATTGACTAAAACGCGAGGTGATAGAAATGGAGAATTTACCGAAGCGCTACGATCCGGCGAAGCGTGAGAAGAAATGGCGGCAATACTGGGAAGAGCAGCAGGTTTACAGGTGTAACCTGGACGACGGCACTCCCGTTTACTCGATAGATACACCGCCCCCGACGGTTTCCGGTGACCTGCATATGGGGCACTGTTATTCCTACAGCCAGCCTGATTTTTATGCCAGGTTCCATCGCATGAACGGCTGCAATGTGTTTTACCCGATGGGATTCGATGATAACGGGCTGCCCACCGAGCGCCTGGTAGAGAACCGACTCGGTATCACACCCGACGGCGTCGGGACCGAAACCTTTATCCGTGAAATAGTCAAGATCAGCAGAGAGCTGGAGGAGAACTACGAGCAACTCTGGAAAATGCTGGGTCTTAGCGTAGACTGGGAACATGTTTACACTACTATCAGTTTTGAGTCCCGAAAAGCAGCGCAGTATTCATTCATCGATTTGTACCGGAAGGATCGGATCTACCGTTCATCATCGCCGTCGATATGGTGTCCTGCCTGCAGGACGGCTATCGCTAGTGCAGAAGTAGCTGATCTCAACCGGGAAACAACAATGATCACCATACCATTCAGGATAAACAATAATGAGAGTATACCGATCGCTACTACCCGCCCGGAACTGCTTCCTGCCTGTGTGGCGGTATTCGTTAATCCTGACGACAGCGGGTACAGGAACCTTATCGGGACAACAGCCATTACTCCTCTCTTTAATAAACAGGTTCCCATACTGGGAGATGAGAAGGCAGATCCGGAAAAAGGTACCGGCATCGTGATGTGCTGTACTTTCGGAGATACGACCGACATCAAATGGTGGCGCGAACATGATCTTCCGCTGGTGGGTGTTATCGGGGCGGATGGCATTCTCAACGCCCAAGCTGGATTTCTTGCCGGACTGGATATAGGGTCGGCAAGAAGGAAAATAATTGAAGAATTACGGAATCAAAACCTGGTAATGGATGAAACAGCCGTTTTTCAGACCGTAAGTGTCCATGAGCGGTGCGATACTCCCGTCGAGTATGTCGAGACAAAGCAATGGTTTGTTAGAGTGATGGACAGCAAGGAGGAATTGCTTGAAGCGGGAAGAAAAATACACTGGTATCCCGGATATATGCTGTCCAGATATGAAGACTGGGTAAACAACCTGGAATGGGACTGGTGTATTTCGAGGCAACGATATCATGGCGTGCCGTTCCCGCTCTGGTATTGTTCGGATTGCGGCAGCATAATACTGGCTGAGAATTCAGAACTGCCTGTGAATCCGGGTATTCAGTCTCCGACGAAACCGTGTGAGTGCGGCAACGATAATTTCGTGCATGAATCAGCCGTTATGGATACGTGGATGACATCCTCGATGACCCCCCAAATAGCGGGGAAATGGCTGGATCCAGGTGATACCTTCAATAGAGTATTCCCAATGTCACTGCGACCGCAGGCTCATGATATTATACGTACCTGGACATTCTATACCATTCTGAAATCACTGTACCATTTCGGTGAAATTCCCTGGACGGACATCGGGATATCGGGTCACGGGCTGTCACCTGAAGGTCATAAGGTGAGTAAATCCAGGGCTGTCAACGTTTCGGATCCTCTGGCAGTGATGGAGAAGTATTCAGCCGACGCAATCCGGTACTGGGCGGCAAGCAGCAGGCTGGGAGAGGATTCCATGATTAACGAGGATAAAATAGCAGCCGGTCAGAAACTGGTTACCAAGCTGTGGAATGTAGCTCGTTTTTCAAGTTCATTCATCTTGGATTACGAACCACCGGTAGCTGTACCATCACTTCTACCTACAGACAGGTGGGTACTCTCGGAGTTGCAGCAATTGACGAGGGATGTTTCAGACTCATACAGAAAGTACGATCACCTGACATCGAAAAACAGGATAGAGGGATATTTCTGGAATGCCATAGCCGATAATTACCTGGAGATGGTAAAGAGTCGACTATATGATCAGCCGGGCGGCAGTATCGAGAAAGAATCGGCACGGTATACTCTCTACCATGTGTTAAAGACGGTTACCAGGCTGCTGGCTCCCATGATGCCCT
>DUFA01000057.1 GCA_011191975.1 Dehalococcoidia bacterium | reverse complement strand
AGCACCCTGGTCTCCCCCAGCAGGGCTAGTCACTTCCTAATAGGGTAAATCCAAATAGACATACTCTTTTTTAATTAGATTATTTTTATAGGAAGGCAGTATACCATTCATATATTACGATGTCAATACTGATATCGTATATGATATTGCATTCGGAATAAATTAAATGGTAAAGTAAAAACCTAGAAAGGAATTCTTGGTAAAAGATTAACAACAATGGACGATTATTCGATCTGGGGAAAAATAACGGAAGTTTATGAGCTGGTCTGTAAAGCTCGATCTATTGAGTTACGTAAGCTTGGTCTTACTGCTGAGCAATCAAAAATACTCCGTGTTTTAATGGTAGAAGATGGTACTTCAACTATTAATAAAATTGCAGACATGACGCTAAAACGCCATAACACGATATCGCTTATTGTCAAGAGAATGGAAAAGGCAGAGCTTGTTAAACGAGAAAAAATTCCTTCCTCTAATCGTTATCAAATTATTATAACGGATAAAGGGATTGGATTATTCGAGACAATGCCATTGAACTCGATTGATATGATATTTTCTTCTCTATCTTCTGAGGAAAAGAAAGTACTTGTTTCACTTCTTGAGAAATTAGACAAAAAGAGCAGGTATGTTCTTGGTCTCGATTATATACCACCACTTTTTCGATAAGTTGTTAATCCAGTATATACACCGGAAGTGTTTGTATATCAACTATTTGAATTAATTATGGGTATTATTCTTTGGTATATCAAGCTTAATTTGACGATGGTAATAATCTATCTATCACTCAATAAGATAGGGTACAATGCCTAACATAATTTACGTCTTTGTTACCGAGGATTTGATAGAAAACCGGAAGTAATTTCTTGTGTCGGTTTTCTAACAGGTGTTGCTTCCCTTGGATTAGGATTTACTCGATCCAAGGTTGAGAGGTGGTCTGGGACGATATGGGACGTCACGGGACAAGCTTCAGAAGCTTGCACAAAAACATAGTGCTGAGATGCAGCGGTAAGTCTGAAAAGTATAGTGAACTTGTGAGTTCATTAATGTAAAAGTTCAGGCTATCCAGCATTATGGATAGCCTGAATTCTTTATAGTTCACGAAATTAGTTGAATTTATTTTAAACTTAGTCAGCGTTCTTCAATGCTGCCCAAAGGTTAGATGGCGTGATACTCTGTCCCTGCATGAGCATGGTGGTCCTGAACACTCTGCTGGCTATCCAGAGGAAGAGAAGTCCCGTGGCTATCATACCTGCTAGAGAAGCACTGATCTCCAGTCCACTCATATCACCGCCGGCTGCGATCCTGACCAGTATGCCCGAAGGAGCGGTGAACGGAATGTAGGAAAGAAGACGGGAAAACAGTCCGTCAGGACTCTGCATCAGGAAACCGAAGAACCATAACGGTACAAAACCGAGCATGACAAATGACGGGCCGATCCTGGAAGCTTCACGGGCTGACGATGAGATGGCGCCGATAAGAATTGCTATGGTGGTCGACATGAAATAACCGCAGATATAACATGCTAATATCAATGCCATCAGGTCAGGAGTAATTGTCAGTTCACTGGCGTCCGGTATCTGGTCGAACATGGCGGGAACAGTAAATGCTGCGACTATTACCCATAATACAGACTGTGCCAGTCCGATTGTCCCGAGGGCGAGAAGTTTACCAAGCATAATCTGGAAAGGCGAAGTCGAGATGATGATGAGTTCGATGAGGCGGTTTTCCTTCTCTTCGGCGATGCTGGTCACCATGTTACCGACTCCTGTCATAACAGCGAATACCAGCAGCATGGCGAATATCGCCGGGACGACCAGTTCTCCTACTGCCTGGGTGACAGGAGCTACCTCTGAAACAGTGCCGTCTTCTTCAACCTTGAAATTAGTGTAGACAGCAGGCTGGGCAACGCGTGCAACCAGGTCAGGATCCATTTGATTAAGTTGTTTGGCGATCTGTTCATCCAGGAGTTTACGCTGGGCGACCAGATCAGGATCAAGCTGGCTGTCCTGTCGTGCTTTCAGTTGGGGATACACTACATACCACCGGAATGTTTCCTCGTCCTCCCAGTTGGAAACGAACAGCGTTTTAAACTCGGAGTACTGGCTGACTTCACCTGTCTCAAGGTAATTACTATCGATGACGTAAAGCGTCTCGATATCTCCCTGCTTATATGCTTCGAGTCCTTGTTCAAGCGTATCGTAACGGGATAGACCTTCCTGCTCGGGTGCTCCTGCCAGAATACCGCTATTATCGACAAATCCGATTCCACTCAGGTCGAATTCGGTCGCTGTTTCGGGCGGAGTATCCTCTGCGGCGGCATCCATGACAAGAGGTACGACAAACATCGCGATAATCAACAGGAGCGGCACCAGTACGGTAAAGAGGATATATCCCCCGCTGCGGATATGACGCCTGGTCTCTTCGGAAAAGATGGTTGCTACTTCACCGGGAATTCCGGGCACGGGATACCTCCTCGATAAATATGTCATTCAACGACGGCATCATACGTTCGAACCTGTCTACCTGGATTCCCGAAGCGGCGTACGCCTGGTATATCGTATCGGGTGATAAATCATCACCGGTTTCGTATTCAACTGAATCATCGGGGAGTATCTTTTTCGGTGCACTCTGAAGAGTATCGGGTATACCGGCAGCCATAACCTGTACCGATTTCTCACCGCGCTGGCGCTTTATCTCGCTCAGATTCCCAAACAGGAGCATATCTCCATCGGAAATCAGTGCGATCCGTTCACACATTTCCTCGACATCAGACATGACGTGAGTACTGAACATGATTGTCGCGCCGTCCCGTCGCCGTTCAAGCAGCATTTCTTTCATCAGGTTTACGTTCAATGGATCGAGACCCGAAAAAGGTTCGTCCAGTATGATCAGTCTTGGCTGGTGGGCGATGGCAACGACGAATTGTGCCATCTGCCTCATACCACGCGAGAGAGAGTCGACCTTTTTCAATCTGTATTCGTACAGACCGACTCGTTTCAGCAGATCGAGAGCGCGGTCTTCGGCTTCCCGGAATGGCAGGCTTTTCAGGCGGATAAGGTACCTCAGTGAATCCAGCACCTTTGCCTTAGGTGGTAAGCCCACCAGCTCGGGAAGGTAACCGATGTTTTTCAAGACGGATCGGTGAGGTGGTGATCCGAGGATGGATACTGAACCGCTTTCAGGACGGATAATTCCCTGGGCGATGCGGATGGTGGTGGTCTTCCCGGATCCGTTCGGTCCGAGGAATCCGAACACCTCACCGGGTAGAACGTGAAACGACACGTTATTAACCACCGTACGGTTATTGAAGGACTTGGTCAGACCTTCCACCCTGAGAACATGTTCCGAAGCACTCATTGGAGATATAGTAGCATAGTAGTACTCAGGTAATAAACAGGAACATCTGGTAAAAATGTATTTTCCTGATTCTTAATTTGCCCCCTCTCTCTATATATTGCTAGAATACCGCTATGGATATCAGAGTAGAGATTCAGGCGCAGATAGAAGAGATAAAGAATAACACAACGGGCGGCGCCAGCGAACTAGCAAGGCAGGCGATCCTGGTAATGAAGATGACCGCCGAGACCAGCGAAGCTGATAATGCCCGTGATTTTCTGCTGGAGCAGAAGGAAGTCGGCAAGCGACTTATCGCTGCCAGGAGAACGATGGCGCCGATACCCAATATCATTACCCGCTACCTGAGAGAAATTATCAGGGAGGATCGGAAAGACAACCTTGAATCAACCAGGCAGCAGGCTATCAGTCTGGCCGAAGACATGCACCGGGATTCGGTAAATGCCGTTTCTAAGATCATCAGCAGCACGGCTGAGCTTATCGAGAACAAGGATGTGATCCTCACTCATAGCTACAGCTCCACGGTTGTAGCGGCGATAAAGGAAATAGCCGAGCTCAAGAGAGGGGTCAAGGTGATCGTTACTAGGTCGGGCACCGGTCGTTATGGCGAACGGACAGCACGCGAACTTGCTGAAGCGGGAATACCGGTGCTGTACATCGATGACAACGCTGTTGGGTTGTATATATCAGGAGTCAGCAAGGTGCTGGTAGGAGCCGACCGGATAACAGCGGACGGCAAGGTGATCAACGGGGCGGGAACGTACACCATCGCCACGGCAGCGAAGATGAATAATACTCCTGTTTACGTGCTGTGCGAAACACTGAAATTCGATTTCAGTACGAGCAGCAATAAAGTGGACCTTGAAGAACGGATTAATGAAGGTCTTGTTGAAGAAGGAGTTTTCCCTCCAGAAATAACGACATCCAATCCGACTTTCGATATCACTCCTCTTGATTTTATAACCGCTATCATCTCCGAGAATGGGATTGTCACTGCCGATAAGGTTGTTACTTCCTGATCTGGAAGTTCAATATTAGAAGATGGATATTAACCTTTCCTGCCTATTCATTTCATAAAATAAAGCATTGTTTCAGGTAGAGTTTGGTAAACCAGTTCATATTGATTACATAGCATATTCTGAGATTGCCAGTAGAATCTCTATTATAAATACACCCCCTTGATAACCTAATGTGTAAGTCTCCTCTACTCTCAACTCGGAATAAAATCATATGATTAATCCCTTGCCAGTTGTTGACACAGAACGGCCTAATAAGTTAATTTATGGTCTATTTCGTTGACTTATAAAATATCTGTTTGGGTGGAAATTGCTAATGACAGTTAAAATTGTTACAGACAGTGTTGCTGATATACCACCACAAGTTGCTGAAGATCTGGGGATCATGGTGGTACCTTTGAACGTCAGATTTGGTACGGATGTGTATCGTGACGGCATTGACTTAACTTCAGATGAGTTCTTCATCAGGCTCGAGCATAGTGAGGAAGTTCCGGTAACATCGGTACCATCACCTGGCTCGTTTGCTGATGCATATGATGCATTGGCAGGAGAGGCTGATGAAATACTGGTAATCACTATTTCCTCCAAACTAAGTGGAACTAATGAAGTGGCAAGACAAAGTATTGGATTAATGAAAAAAAGGCGCCGAGTTGAGGTTATTGATTCCAGATTAGCCATCATGGCACAAGGCTTTGTAGTGATAGAGGCTGCTAAATTAGCTCAAACGGGTGCCGGGTTTGACGATGTTAAAAATAATGTTTATAGCAACATACCACGTGTCGACATGCGAGCAGCCTTCGATACACTGGAATACCTTAAGAGAGGTGGTCGTATCGGGAAAGCACAATCATTACTGGGATCGATACTCAAGATAAATCCTATAATAGGATTGAACGATGGTGAAGTGGTTCCTATCTCCAGGGAACGTTCAAGAGATAAAGCGATAGAACATTTAATTAATTTTGTGGCAAGCTATTCCAAAATTGATGGGATCGCTGTCGAATATGCGACTGCTGAGGATGAAGCAACAAAGCTAGTTGAAACGTTATCTATAATAGCCCCCAAGGCACAAATATATCTTTCGAGAGCGAGTCCTGTGATAGGTACTCATACCGGTCCGGGACTTCTTTTAGTTTCAGTATTAGGGGATAAATAATATCTGTATATTGTATTCAGAATTAATTGTTTTCTGCTTGTCATAAATTTGATAGATAGGGAAAGTAAAATCCTACTCGAAGAATACCAGATACGAACAACTATTCTGAGTAGATAGTGTGAGTCCATAACAATTCACATCCTGGTGATCTAATAAATCAAACCGTTATATAGTCCAGGTGTAGTTAGACGCTCTCCTTTTCATACACGTAAATTATTTCTATTAATTCTTATATTGCCTGATAGGAGACTACAAGGATGAGGAAAGATCTGGCAATCAAATCTAAATGGAATCCAAGAAGACATGATTGACAAAATATCCTTAAATATATACAATTAATTCGATATATATCAAATTGATATGAAGAATGTAGAAATGGAAGAGGTATTAGAAAAATTACTGGGATTCTTTAAGGCCCTGGCCGACCCGAACCGGCTGAAGATAGTAGGTCTGCTAGCGCAGGATGAATATACGGTGGAACAGATGGCTGAAATCCTGAAATTGAGTTCATCTACGGTTTCGCACCACCTGTCCAAGCTTTCGGCAGCCGGACTTGTGACTGCCCGTTCGGAGAGTTACTACAATATCTACCGCCTGGAAACAGGAGTCCTGGATGAAATGTCCCAGAAACTACTGTCAAAGGAGATAGTGCCGGCTGTTGCCGCCGACGTGGATATCGACGCCTACGACCGAAAAGTACTTAACACCTTTCTTGATGAAGACGGGAGTTTTATCGGATTGCCGGCCCAGAGGAAGAAATTCGAAGTCCTGCTGCGGCACGTAGCTAAAGCATTTGAACCTGGCAAACGATATACTGAAAAAGAAGTTAAAGAACTTCTTTCTGAATACTGGTTCGATACCGCTACGTTCCGGCGTGGGTTAGTAGAACACAAGATAATGGCACGTGAAGGCGGTGGAGGTGAATACTGGTTAATCGAGAAGTAAGTGAAATGAAAAACAGCCAGCCTGCCAGCACCAGGCGAACGATGGTACTCAGGATTAAAACGAACAGGAATACACCTTTCCTGGTCTTATAGCGGAATACCGAGCGACCGAGCCAGCTGCCGGGGAATCCACCTGCTAATGCCATCCAGTGTAAATACTTTTCCGGTACGCGCCGACCGGATCTTTTAGCTTGAA
This sequence comes from Dehalococcoidia bacterium, assembly GCA_011191975.1. Classification (GTDB taxonomy): domain Bacteria; phylum Chloroflexota; class Dehalococcoidia; order Dehalococcoidales; family UBA2162; genus MGML01. Next base: position 531 of record DUFA01000057.1, on the reverse strand, counting down.
CCTTGTCATACCCGTAGAATAAAAAGGTGATGGTGCTTGCTATGGCTAACCAGATAAAATAGATATGCCAGCCAGTCAAATTCATTGCGGTTTATGTAAGAACGCACTCAAGCAGGTTGGGGTTTTTTCGCCTGCCGATACACCCGTTGCACGAGGTGCACTCCGAGGATTCAATCGTTCCCTGCCGTAATTTCTTTACCAGGTACGGGTCCATGATAAACGGGCGGCACATTGATACAGCATCGGCAACTCCGTCTTCTAAAACCGCTTTCATATCGCTGATCTTTCGCAGCCCTCCGACCAGCATCACTGGAATCGATAGCGCCTTTTTCACCTGACGGCATTCGTCGAGGTAGTACGGGCGTGTAACTTCAGGTCGAATATGGTGGAAGAAGTCCTGCTCAAGACCTTCACTCACTTCGATGGCATCGAATCCGGCTTCCTCAAGCAGTTTCGCCTGTTCGATGCCATCATCGATCGTCTTTCCTTCGGGGTGATAATCCTTGATACCGAGTTTTATCATTATCGGGT
>DUFA01000056.1 GCA_011191975.1 Dehalococcoidia bacterium | reverse complement strand
GGTTGGCGGTATTACCGATATTATCAACCACGGTGAGAACGGTATCCTGGTGCCGCCTGAAGATACGAAAGTCTTATCCGAAGTCATCAAGAGGGTTATCGAAGATAGTAGTCTGGCAAGGAAGATTGCTGAAAATGGTTTTCAGACAGTCAAACAAAAATTTACCTGGGAAAAAGTATTACAACAGATGGAAGATGTATATCAGGGACTCTCTTCGTAGTAATCAGCTCTAGGGTTTATGAGCATTTCTGATGCTTGTCTTAAAAGGCACTGTGAAAGTTAGATGGGCAATAAGAAAGACAGATTTCACTTTCTCAAAGGTATAATACTATCGGGTGGAGTTTATCCCGAATTTTTCGCGTTCAATCTAGGTGACCGTGTATTAAATACTGGCTGTGGCGAGGTGACACAAGCGGCGGTCTATGCAGGACAATATCAGGAAATGATAGGTATCGATATTAACCGAGGTCGTCTCGAAAAGTTAAAAGAAGCAATATGTCACTACCCAATGCACGGGTATACCGTCGTCGTTGCCAACGTGGAAAAAATGCCCTTCAACAATAAAACATTTGATAAAGCAATTACAGTAGACATTATTGAGCATGTGCAATCGCCATGCCAGTTATACGATGAAGCACATCGTACGCTCAATGAAAGAGGAGAAAGATTAATTACTTTTCCGGCCATACATGATAAGTTCATAAGTATTGTCTCATCGCTGGTGCGTATAGTCAAAAGACGAAGAGTCGATAAAGAGAAATCGGAAGAATGGAACCCGGATGCCACAATGAAAGCCACTTGGCTAATGAGTGGATAAGGATGATCGAAGGAAGTGACTTTAAATTGATCAGGTTAGGAGCCAGCACTCTGTTTCCAATAATGCACCTTTATGGAATACCGAGGTACTGGTTTACTAACAATTTTATACACAGGGTAGATAGCTGGCTCTGCCGACTACCGTTACTACGAAATTGTGGTCAATCTATGGTCTGTATTTTTAAAAAACAGGATCCACGGTGAGATGATAGAATTGCAGAATATGCTTAGGAAACTAGCATGAATATACTAATAACCACACCAATCTTTCCCCCGCAAATAGGAGGGCCAGCCACCTACACGGTGGAGGTGGCGAGACGACTTCAACAAAAAGGGCACAAGATACGTATAGTGGCGTTTACCGACGACCAGCCATATTCGGAAGATTTAGAAACCATACCGGTAAGAATCAAATATCCCATATTGGGCACATTATTGAGGCAGATAAAGCTCCTTTCAACATTATTATCTGCCGTGAAAGGTATGGACTTGATTTACATGCAGGACCCGATGGTAGTTGGGGTGGCTTCGCTGCTGGTTGGGAAGCTTACCGGAAAGCCGCTAGTGCTCAAGTTCGTCGGTGACTCAGTATGGGAGAAAGAGTTCAGTTTTCGTCGAACCGATGAATATCTGGATGACTTTTTAAAATTGCCTCCAAAAAGCCTGTTACTTAGGTTTAGGATTTCGCTGCTTAAATTTGTGTTCGGCCGTATGAGCCGCATTATTGTCCCGTCTTTCTATCTTCGTGACATGCTCATAAGACACTATGGGGTGAAGTCGGGTAAAGTGGCGGTAGTGTACAACTCGGTTGATTCTAAATCAATAGAGAAGATAAAGCGAGGGCGCAGAGAGAAAGAAGGTACTAAAATTATAACGGTTGGCCGTATAGTAAGGCATAAAAGGATGGGGGATATAATAACCGCTCTCCATAAACTCAGCCTGAAATTCCCAGATATCAATCTGACGGTGGTAGGTGATGGGCCGGAAAAAGCGGAGCTTGAGCGTTTGGTTGAAAGAATGGGAATGGTTCAACAAGTGCAATTTTGCGGTAGTATAAATCACAATGAAACGCTAGAATTACTTAAGACTGCCGATGTGTTTGTGTTAAATTCCACTTATGAAGGGCTACCCCATACCGTGATTGAGGCAATGGCCTGTTCGGTTCCGGTAATAGCTACCGGAATACGGGGGACAGATGAGGTAATCGACGATGGGAGGACTGGCCTGTTACTACCACTCGATGACGAACAGGTTCTTGTATATGCGATTGCTAAATTACTAGAGGACAAAAAATTGGCAGAGCGACTAGCAGAGCAGGCGCTGGCAGTTGTGAGCGAAAAATTCAGTTGGGATAATAATCTGGTTAAGCTGGAAGCCGAGCTGGAAAAGGTCATATGAACGTCTTGATGATAAGTTTAGACTCAACATTACTGAAGGACAGGGAAACTGCTGTTGAAGATAGCCAGGACAGGCATATCCTGTATGGAAAATATGTATCCCAGCTTTTTATAGTGGTTCGTGCCGGGAGAGGTAACAAACCGAGAAGACTCTCAGATAATGTGACCGTGTATCCCGCTGCTTTTGGGAGTTTATGGTTTGTGTGGGATGCATATCAAATTACTAAGCGCATTGTCAGGCAAAGCAAGATAGACGTAATTACTGCTCAGGACCCTTTGCTAACCGGAATGGCAGGCTACTTGATCAAAAGAAGATATAACATTCCGTTAAATGTTCAGCTTCACGGCAATTACCTGAACAACATTGTATGGTTGAAACAGGCAAAGATTAATCATTTGCTTAATATGGTGGGCAATTATATTGTGAAAAAGGCTGATAGCGTAAGAGTAGTTGCTAAAAATATAGGGGAAAGAGTGGCATTGAAACTGAACATACCAGCCGAGAAATTCATAACGCTTCCCGTGCCTACTGATATAGGCGGGTTTATTAACTCTTCTTCGAATAAAAGGCTTGAAGAGGAAATTGCCGAATTTGAAAACGTTGTTCTTTTTGTGGGTAGACTTTCTAAAGAAAAGAACGTCGAGGCGCTGCTTGTGGCTGCGAAAGATGTCTTGCTCAGGTACCCTAGAGTGTTATTCATAGTAGTTGGGGATGGCCCGATGCGAGAAGATTTACAGGAACTTGCCCGGAGATTGAGAATAGAGGAAAACACAAAATTCGAGGGGTTGGTAAGTTATAAGGAAATACCTGGTTATTATCATTTATGCGATGTTCTAGTTCTACCTTCTAAACACGAGGGATGGGGACGTGTGGTTGTTGAAGGACTAGCCTGCGGTAAAGCGGTCATAGTATCAGATGTTTGTGGAGTTGCTGAGTTTGTTACAGAACAAGAACTTGGTTTTACCTTTCCACCGGATAGTCAGCATATCCTGGCTGACAGAATCATCCAGCTACTGGGAAACCCTGAGATGAGAGAGGAAATGGGCGCAAGAGGCAGGGAGTATGTGAGGGAAACTATGGGCATAGAAAAGAGGGCACCAGAGTTTGCTGACCTGTATCAAAAAACAGTGGAGCTGAGTAAGAAATAATGCCAATCTGGCTAATCACCGATGTAGATACGGAGTTTGACTACTTAAGGCCTGGTTATCAGGGGGATTGGAGAAAGGATAATCCTGGGCTGACTAAAGGGGTAACCGGATTTCT
>DUFA01000055.1 GCA_011191975.1 Dehalococcoidia bacterium | reverse complement strand
TGGAAAACCAGCTTGGCGTGAAGGATCTGGCAAAACTTGTCAGACCAGGCGATTTCTTCGACTTCACCCGTCACCGTCCTACCAGCTTCGTTTCCGCAGGTCGTCGCAGGATGACCATTCCCAATACCTATGTTACCTACAGCAAGCAACAATCCGGGAACGACTTCATCTTCCTGCGACTGCTTGAACCGCATCATCATGGGGAAGAATATGTAGAATCGATTCTTGAGCTGATGCAGAAGTTCGGTGTGAAGCGATACACAATCGTCGGCAGCATGCACGACTTTGTTCCTCACACCCGACCGTTGACCGTTACGGGAGAAGCAATCGGCAACATTACCAGCAAGCACCTGGTAGAAAATGGTATTAACTCAATAGAATACCGGGGACCCACATCGATATGTTTTCTTATATCCCAGAAGGCGCCCGATATGGGAATGGAGGTAATGAGTCTGATTGCCCACCTGCCGCAATATACCCAGATGCAGGAAGATTTTAACGGCGCGGTGAGACTTATGCGTATATTGTCTTCAATCTATGGAATTCCAATTGACCAGTCGATTGAAAACAATGCACAAAGACAGATGGAACAGATTAACATCGCGCTGGAAAACAACCCTCAGTTGAAATCGGTCGTTAAACAGCTTGAAAACCTTTACGATAACCGAAGTGAGAATATTGAAGACCAGCCGACAACCGAACTCTCACCTGAAGTAGAAAAATTCCTCGCCGAAATGGACAGGCGCTTTCGCGAAGACACTCAGTAACATACTTCACCATCAATCGTTGGCATAACCAGCCGAATCAGTCTCTGATTTCTGCTCATTACCATCTTCTATTATTCCCCAAATACCCCATTGTCATACCAGTGAAGGCTGGTATCCAAAAAATCACTCAATCAATAAGGAACTTATGTGTTACGGGTAATAATAACGTAAATTATGAAATTTTATGAAATTAAGTATTGATTTATGAATTTTTATGAAATATAATGAAAAACAGAGAAATCCTCAGGGAGGAAGCAATGGAAGAATTCGAAAAACTTTTCACCGTTGAGGACATAGCAAAAATGACGTCACTCACTTCCCGCACTATCAGGAACTACCTGAAGAACGGCACTCTCCAGGGAAGTAAAATAGGAGGGCAATGGAGGTTCACAATGGAAAATATAAGGCAATTATTCAACAACAACTCATTTTCAAACGACCGTTCCAGGAACAACAGACTCCAGGTATTGAACTTCGTCAACAACAAGATTCCAGGCAACCAGGGAGATATCAGGATCTGCACTATCGTCGATTATTTCTGTGAAAGCCGAAATGAAGGGCACCAAATGTATGAAAAGCTGGTAACCGTCATAAATAACAAACCGGATGACTTGTCACCGGCAAAATTCGACTACGAATACATAGAAAAAGACAGCAAGGCACGGTTCACTTTATTTGGTAATCCCGATTATATAGTGAAATCTCTCCAGCAGATCCAATAGATTTTCCGGACTAAACCGCAAATGATCAAATCATATTGCCCTGCCCTGTAGCTATGTACTAATATTAGGCGTCATATACCCATACAAGGTGGATCTGATGGACCTGAGATTAACCGATAAGATAGCCATGGTAACGGGAACCGGAAGCCAAATTGGTTTCGGCAGAGGTATAGCCCTCAAGCTGGCTGAAGAAGGCTGCGATGTTATCTGTGCCGATATCGATCTTCCAGGAGCAGAAAAAACTTCTAATGCAGTGAAAGCACTGGGAAGAAAATCGACCTGTCTTAAGATAGATATTACCGACAGATCATCAGTTGATACCGCGATTTCCCGGGCGCTTGAAGAATTCGATCACGTAGATATACTGGTGAACTGTGCCGGGCGTGCCAGCGGAATCCGTCCTTTTACCGAAATGACTCAGGAGATGTGGGATATCGATATCAATATCAATCTTAGGGGCACGATGAATATGACACAGGCACTTCTCCCCCACATGCTGGAACGCGGTTACGGCAAAATAGTGAATTTCTCTACTCACGCCGCTCATCAGCCTTCAGGACTTGCCGGTGCTGCCGTGTATATCGCAGCAAAGTCCGGTACCGTCATGTTCAGTAAGACACTCGCCAGCGAGGTAGGACATAAGGGCATCAACATCAACATAATCGCACCCGGTCCGGGAAACACCAACTTCCATCGAACCGGCGGAGATCCTGGTATGATCAAGCTGGTAGAGAACCTGGATAAAGCCAGCAGAGCTACTACACCTGAGGATATCGGCAACGCTGTCGCCTGGCTTGTTTCTGATGTTGCTAGCAAACTGTCCGGGCAGGTGATTGAGGTTACCGCGCCCTCAGGCGGTAACCGCGATTAGTCATACAATCCCCATTCACCTGCATTCAGGTGTTCACGCCATCTCAGAGAGAATTACACGAATATAGTCCTGGTGATACCAGACTATTACCGGATCGAGATACGGAAGCAACTCAAGCTGTCTCGATTTTTCCATATATTGAAAACCGCAGTGGTGAACTCCCCTGCAGCCCCAAGCACCACACCGGCATTCCCATACCTCTCCATCAAAGTTACACAGACTGTATTCCAGCGTAAGTTCTGCACCTGCAGCGATGTCCCTCATAGCAAATACATATGACATCCCGTTTACAGTATAGAGAAACACATTAGGATCGCAAGAATGGTTTGTATAGCAGTACGGTTCTCCGGTAAGAATAACTCTGCCGTCGGGATACCAGTGGCAGTGATGGTACAATTCGCCTTTTTCGGGATCAAGGGGGTGTTCTTCCGTGATTTCCCTGATTATATTTATCGGGGCTATGATCTGATGTTTCCTGAGCGGTGTATTTGCATAGACACCCTGTCCGTGAATGGCTGATTCTCTGATTTCAACAGACATACGTCACCTCTTTGTAATATTTATTTTTATACAACTACAGAGATGACCTATATCCTCATTGTACGGCACTCCTAAACAGATTTTACAGCTTCTTCCTCTTGTTAGAGATGTAGTCGACCAGCATATATTCACCGAGCCTGTCCGGGCTGGTGTAAAAAATCCTGCCCTTATTGAGACGGGTCATCCGGGTGACGAATTCGCCCCGGATTTCACTCCGTGATCCTCTGCCGCGGCCACCTCGGAAACCCCGACCGTACCCGCCTCCGTAAGGATCTTCCAGCATGAACGTGTTAATCGTAATTCCCTTCCGTGTACAGAAACGGACTTCCCTGAGGGTCATCTGGAGCGTGCGTATTGATGGCGGTATCTGGAAATAAAGCTGGTTGTCATCGAAATGCGCCGTCGGTTCGCCGTCCGATACCAAGATAATCTGCTTGTTGCTGCTTCTTTCCCTGTCCAGCAGCTTCCTGGCAACGTACAGTCCATGCTGGAGATTGGTGTACGGATCGAATTCATCCCAGCTCATGTAGGTCAGGTCTTCCTTCTTCAGTTCCCTGGCATAGCTGGAAAAACCGACAATGTGCAGGCTGTCCTTGGGATACTGGCTTCTGATAAGTCCGTCCAGTGCCAGCGTCACTCTCTTCGCCGCCTCGAAGTTGCCGCGCATCGGCATCGAGAGACTCATATCAAGCAGCAAAACGGTAGCCGATCGTGTCGCTTCCTCGGTACGGTATATCTCGAAATCATCGGTACTCATCCTGACCGGTATAGTTCCCGGCTCGCGGTATACCGAATTCATAATCGTCTTCTGCAGGTGGAGATTGAAATCATCACCGAACTCATATAGTTTGGTTTCTTCTATTCTTTCTCCGCCGCTGCCGCGGGTGTTCAGCTTGTGACCGCCGATGCGGTCTTTCTTGAGGTGATCGAATACATCCCGTAAAGCCTGCTGACCTATTTTTCGCATGCCGCGGGGCGTGAGTTCGTATTTACCGCCTTCCCACCGTATGTATCCGGCTTCTTCGAGCGCTTTTGTTATATTCTTCAACTGGTCGAGATCATCGGCAGATTCATCACCCAGCAGTTCCCTCACCAGTTGTTCGTCGACGTTTTCGATAGTCCTGTCGAACCTAGAGTCTCTGAGCTGTGATTCGAGCCTGTCCATTTTCTGAAGTTCTTCCATCAGGTTCAGCGCTTCATCATAAGACAGCGACTCGTCACCGGAGAAAGGATACTGCTGCTGGAGTCTGTCGCTGGGATACAGTCTCTCCAGGTAGGCGGAGAGTTTGGCAAGTTCGAATTGGGTGGAATCATCCACCATCGATTGAAGCAGGTTTTGCAGCTCAGCCCTGTCTTCAGGAGAAAGGCTGTTCATCAGCGACTGCGCCTGGGCGATCTGCCGCTGCATGCGTTCTATTAATTCGTCCAGGTTTCGGGGAGGATTCGGACCGAAAAAATCCCCGAATTCACGCATAAAACCTTCGAAGTCCGGTTCTTCACCCTTCATTCTCTGCTCAAGCATCTGGTTCAGGGCTTCGACCATATGCCGCATCCTGGTAAGAGATTCAGGATCAAGATTCTTTATCCGGTCTACCAGGTCTCGCCCGAACGACTGCATGGCGTGTTTTTTCAGCATTTCCAGCAGTTCCAGGAACTGCTGGCGCGCGTCTTCATCTATGAACTCGTAATCGGTAAGTTCCTTTATACGGCCACCGACATCCGACGGCAGGTTATCGAGAATCTCAAGATTCTGTGCAGCCCTGTCTTCGAGGGTTTTCAGTAACCGCCGTCTTACGTCGGGATCGAGTCCGCTGCTTCCATCGTCAGACCTGCTCCTGGTATCATCCAGCTTTTTTTCGATCCCTTCTCGCTCGGTTTTAATGATGGTATCCAGTTTTTCACGGATATCCTCCATTACCGAATCAAGATTGAACTTGCTGAGCTGTTCCTGTTTTCTCTGGCGAAGCTTTTCGAGGAGTTCCTGGATGCTGGGCATCTGTCTCCCCTGCCCGTTCCGGAAACCTCTCTGCTGCATCAGCCGCAGCGAGTAGGGCAGGTCTCCGTAGGACATGAGGTTGCTTCCCAGCTCATCCATCAGGTCGTCAGCACTTAGTTCGCCGGATTCCTGGCTGCCGTCCCATTCCGAATAACGGTAAATGGTCATGTTACTGCCTGTAGACTGTCTTCCCACCACTCCTGGACTTGTTCAGTCTCTTGTTGATATGGAGTCCTTCCAGTAAAAACTCAACCGCGGCGGCAACTATCTCTGGCTTCTCCGAATCGGCAATCGTTTTCAGAACATCGGTAAAGCCAATCATTTCCTTGATATTTCCGATATAGCTTTTCGCACTCATCATATCGGAGACTTCCACGCTGAATCCACCACTGAACTGTAGGACGATTTCTTCCAGCTCGTTCACCATGAAATACCGGTTAAAAACACCGGCGACCGATTTCCTAATCAGGTCATTGATAATTTTTTCTTCCCGGGTATCTTCGAAACTCTCAAGTTCTATCTTGCCGCTTGTTGAAGCCTGTATATAGGGAAGATCGCTGATACGTGGTACAGCCAGCTTTTCACCCACTGTTACCGCGCGCCTTATCGAGTTGCTGACTATCGTCTCAAAATTTGCTATCGAGGTTCTTACACTCACACCTGAGCGCTGGTTGATATCGGGACTCCTTCGGGCCAGGTGAGTGATTTCGGCGATTATCTCCTTCATGTAGTCCGGAACGTAAACCTCGAAATCATCTCCTTCGAACCGCTTTCGTTCCGCTTCGACAATCGTGATTTCATCTTCTGTAGAAACCGGATAGTGCGTTCTTATCTGGGCTCCATATCTGTCCTTCAGCGGAGTGATAATCCTGCCACGATTCGTGTAGTCTTCCGGGTTTGCACTCGATACCAGCAGAATATCGAGAGGTAACCTGACACGGTAACCTCTTATCTGGACATCCCGCTCTTCCATGAGGTTAAAAAGACCTACCTGTAGCCTTTCTGTGAGGTCGGGTAATTCGTTAATACAGAAGATTCCCCGGTTCGTTCTCGGTATCAGGCCGTAATATATCGTCATTTCATCGGATAAGTATCTTCCCTCTGCCACCTTTATCGGATCGACGTCACCTATCAGGTCAGCGATAGAAATATCAGGCGTAGCCAGTTTCTCACCATAACGTTCTTCCCGGGGCAGCCAGTCGATTTCTACCTCATCGCCTTTCTCAGCTACTTTCTCGCGACATTCGCTGCATATCGGTGCAAAAGGATCGTCGTTTATTTCGCAGCCCTTTATCACCGGCAACTCTTCATCGAGCAGGTTAACCATGTTGCGCATGATCCTCGACTTCGCCTGCCCCCGTTCACCGAGAAAGATGATATCCTGGCCGGAAATAATCGCATTAAGGATTTGAGGGATTACCGTGTCACTGAACCCGATAATCCCCGGGAAGAGATTTTTTTTCTGCTTTATCATTTCTATCAGGTTATGTCTCATTTCCTCCCTGATAGATTGCCTTTTGTATCCTGATTTCTTTAATTCACCAATCGTTACAGCTTTTTTCGTTTTCGCCATGCTACCTCACCAAAGCCTGAATTTTTTTGAAAGACTCTATAATGATTTTACCACAGGGCGGATTCGACAATAAAACCGAGAGATCTAACAGCCAAGGTAGAAACGTTTTACATGGCTTGATAAAGGATGATATAATAACGAACTGTGAATTGGATATTGTCCAGTTCATTTTTTATTGGGGATGTGAGTGAGTATGACAGCACAGCAGTTTGGCTTGGAAGTAGCAGATAAGAATGGGAAGTCACTCGGTAAGATTGATTATATTGTTCGAGACTCTTGGAGTGGTGACATCAAGAAATACATAATATACAGGAAACCTCCGGATAAAGACCTGTCTTTCTCACCTGAAGATATATCCGAGATGACAGAAAAAACCGTAATACTGAATACGGTATTGGAATAAACAGCCGGATATCGTTGACACAATCATCGTCATTACACAAAGAGGGGGCAGTATAGTCTCTTGTATTCCATAAGCTTTTTAGCCATTTTTCGTCTCACTAACGATCTTGCTTCATTCGATATAGTTCATCAAGAATTACATCGAGTCTGAAGACTCTCATTTAATGACATTCCCGTCCTTTGTACCGCCTAAACTTTTCTCCAGGCTTCTTTCTTTCTTGTCCTAGATTTACGTTAGACAGACTCTCCTGCTCTGTTACTTTTGGTATCTTATACCTCTTTATCATAATACCCAAACCTGAAACACATTCAACTTGCCATACGTATTAGTAAATAGATTTGATAAATAAATGGATAATAATACATTGGGAGGTTCGAAAACATGTTTAAAATCAAGCTAATCGCAGTATTACTGGTGTTGGGCATGCTATCACTATTGTTCGGAGCATGTACAGATGAAACCTCACAATCGACATCAACCGTAGAAGGTGTCAACTTCAGATTTCTTATCAGCGACGATGTCAACGCCATCGATAAATTTTCTTCTGTAAACGTTACAATCTCCAAAATAGGGTTACAAAAAGGGGACGAATCCGGTAACTGGACTGAAATCAAGGTTGATACTGAAGTAGATCTAAAGCCGCTTGTAGGTGAAAATGCCACAGAGATTTGGAGTGGTAATCTCTCACCAGGTAAATACACCAAGGTTTTTATCTACGTAACTGAAGTGGAAGGAATCTTATCGGATAATGTAACAACGGCCAACATTACATTGCCTAGTTCAAAACTACATATTTCTAAGCCTTTCGTGATCGCCGCTGACAATACAACAAATTTTGTCTACGATATCACAGTTGTCGAAGCAGGCAAGAGTAACAAATATATTCTAAAACCTCAAATTGCTCAAAGTGGAGTAAATCAGAAGTTTAAGATAAAAGAACAAGGCAACGATACAGGTAATAAACCAGAAAAACCAGGAAAACCTGAGAAGCAGGATGGGAAAGGTAATACCGATAAATATAATGGAACCATAGATAATGCCACTGGAACTTCCTGGAAAGTATATATCAAAGGCAAGATCAAGACCGTCGATGTGAGTGACGCATTGATAAAAGGTGAACCTGATCCAGGTGATCAGGTGAAAATCGAGGGTGTCGAGGTTGACGGGATTATCGTGGCTTATGAAGTAGAAGTAAAAGAACCGGAAACTGATTAACCAAACAAACAACGGTATGATTTGGGAAAAGGTGCGATCTCTTCTCGTTTTGACTTTATCAAGAAATCAAACGCTCTTATATGATTATACGCATAAGGTAACAAAAAGAGTGTTGTTTATCACCGATAATGCATATCTTTTACCTAATGAACATGTATAAGAAGTATATATTTGCATTACAGGCGATGTGAAAAGATAAGAATTGATACTAAGGACGATGAGATAATATGTATCAGTACCAATTTGAAAGACCTTTGTAATGTAATTTTAATGTTTGGCTGCAGTTTGTAAACTGTTTTTAATGTCCTGAGTGTATACTACCAGAAAAGGAACGAGAAAGGCTGAACATAATGGATAAAAAAGAAAAGATTATTGGAATGCTTCGGTTACTAGATATGAATGATGACCTTCTTCGTTATGAGTTCACCAGCCTTGGGATGAAGATTAACAATTTTCTCGATGACAGAAGCAGGTTATTATCTGGACAATGGTTAGATGTTATGTACGTAAGTTTGACTGACGAAGGTAGTAATGAGACGGTTGAAATAGACACGGATGAAATTACCACTGAAGCCAGTCTTGACTGCAACGAAAGTTGTTTTATGGTTGTCTAGCGAGATATACAAATTTTAGAGGGACTAAAGGATGGAATTAAATATTGGTGACAAGATCAGATATCAAGATGTATATGGAGACTCCTTTAAAGCACTGATAATTGATATCTGGACAAATGACGACAAAGAAATAACTGGATATTTTGCGGTAACGAATTCAGGATTGTATGTCCACTTCAAACCGGATAGCCTTGAGTGGTGTCGTTTAGAAGAATCGGTCCCTGTACCTTGAGAATAACCTCAGTACTAGAGTAAGTGAAAATTGCCGTTGTTGAGTTTCTGTGACTTGGTGGTATGGAATCAGGCGTGAAAAACTTCAGCTATAACTATCCTGCCTACTACGAATCCGAAGATGAGCAACTCTTAGGCTTCCGAATTCTTATATTGACTCATCTTATTTCAACGTTTCACTCAGATTCTATCATCGACAATTACGTTCTAAATATGTTATCTACGTGCCAGAGTTCTTTGCTTTACCTTCCCTCACATCTCCACTATTTCTCTATCAAACCGTACCAAAATATCACCTAACTGAAATAACTCTATTGGTTTTTTATACGTATTAACGTAATGAACGACCGATTTTGGAGGTACAAAATAATGGCTTTTAAAATTGGAGATCGAGTTGTATATGAAGAGAGCGAGGGAAATGAAGAGAATCTGCATGGTAAAATAGTTGCTTTCTGTAACAATACTGAAGATATGATAACTACTTATCTCGCAATATTAGATCAAGGAATATTGGTGCAGTTCACCTCGAATAACCTTAAGTGGAGGCATGTAGGCGGACCAGTTCTTATAAATTAAATACAGAAAATATACTTTTCGTAGCTATCACCTTGACATACCATGATGTGAAAGAACCCAGGGAATACTGTATAAAACGTCGAGTTAGCCTTTATGTAGAGGTACTCTAGGATGATAACACGATTGAAAATTATTACTTGTAGTCAGAGAGGTGTGGCTCTAGTAATGGTGCTTGCTTTGCTTGCGCTGGGAGGATTGACTATAGCAGGCAGTCTTAATTATGTATCCACGATAATATATGATAACAGGCTTTCAGGCTATGCAATGGATTGTATGTACTCGGCGGGTGCCGGTATAGAATATGCAATCTGGGCATTGGAGAATGACGAGGTTATCCCGGCTCAGTTATCCGATAGCGTAAACGGAAAGACGATTTTACTTTATATCCAGGATAAGGGTATATTTACGTTGTATTGCGGTGATTTAATCTATGTCGATGATCTCCCCTCGCACTATGACTGGTTGACCACCAATGGTTCCGCAGTATGTGAAGGAAATAGCTGTAACTATACAATATCGATCCATTACTCCGGTGATGCTCAACAGAGGAAACTTACCGAGTTAGGAGCGAAGCTACCACAAGGTTATGGATTCGTTTCCGGTTCACCGGCTCTTTTTCCTGATAATGTGAGCTTTGATGATCCGGATGAGACGGGTGGAGATACAGGAAACGAGTGGATAAGATGGCTCTGGAATCCGGGATCAGGTCCTGAGATATCAGACGTTAACCCGACGGTGAACCAGACATTCCAAATTACAGATTTAGGATCGGCGATACTCGTAGGCGATTACACATGGGTGCAGGTTCAGAGTAACGATATTGGACTGATTGGAGAAATTACCGGAGAGAGAAGTTCTATTACTAGCACCGCTATTGGACCTGCGACGGTAGACAGTATTATTGAAGCTGACGTAATTCTTGTTGGCGGTACCGTATATATAATGTCATGGCAGATATTAGATTAAGGAAAGTAGTTTGAGGGCTTGTGAGTTGCAGTAATGAAAACTGAGGAGCTGAAATAGCTCCTCTTCTTATATGACTTGTAAAAATTTCATGCTGAGTGTAATAATAGGGTAATAATGGTTTGGGCAGTTAGCTCAGCTGGTCAGAGCACCCGGTTCACATCCGGGAGGTCACTGGTTCGAGTCCAGTACTGCCCACCATATCACCACTACACGCTGGAACACCTCCTTCTAACCATCAATCCTTGAAATCCTGAAATCCTTGTTTGGCACAGAGCCACAAAGACGCTATACTCTTAGAAAAATGTCAAACGAAGAAATTTTCAAAAAAACACTATTCGCAGTTAGTTCTCAACGTTCATAACGAGCAAACCAATCAGTTTCACGTCCATCTTTCGGGATTTTTCAAGGATTCTCCTTGTGATAGAAGACCTGCATCCAAACTTGCGAAAATATTAATCACCGGTTACCATGAGAACGTTGTAAATACCCATTCCTAATACGCCCACAATCATCAGGGATTTCATTAAATACGATGATGAACCTGTTGAAGACCTGAAAACAGTGTCTTCACTCATTGTTTGAATTGAGAGAAGGATTTTAAGATGTATAATGAAGGAATCATTAGTAAAATAATTGACGGAGGTACTTATCATGGCTGTTAATACAGTGGGACTTCTCAGTCCGGGAGATATGGGACACGCAGTCGGCGCTGTCCTGGTAACAAACGGAATCAAAGTCATAACCTGCCTGGAAAGCCGCAGTAATCGAACCCGTGGACTCGCTGAAAAAGCCAGGATACAGGACGTGCCAACATACCAGGATCTCGTGCGTGAAGCGGAAATTATTCTCTCTATTCTGGTACCTTCTGAAGCAAAGAAAGCAGCTACTCTTGTATCACAAGCGCTTGAAGAGACCGGGGAGACACTAACCTATGCAGATTGTAACGCAATTGCCCCGCAAACAGTGCGGGAAGTCGGCACAATAATAACATCCGCCGGGAGTAACTTTGTAGACGCCGGAATTATCGGTGGACCACCTGGACCGGGGATTATGAACAGGATATACATTTCCGGACCGGACGTCGAAGCAGTCGAACAATTAAATAAATACGGGCTGGATGTAAGAGTCATTGGTCCGGAGATCGGGCAGGCATCTGGTTTAAAAATGGTATATGCTGCTCTTACCAAAGGTACATCAGCGCTTGCTCTGGAGCTTCTTATCGCATCGAAAAGATTGAACCTGTACGATGCATTAATAACCGAATGGGAAATGAGCCAGGCGGAAAGATATGAGTCTTTTAAAAGAGGACTGCAGAGCGTGCCTAGTAAATCTTACCGCTGGATAGGGGAAATGGAGGAAATTGCGAAAACATTCGGAGACGTGGGACTTACACCAAAAATTCTTGAAGGAGCAGCCGATATGTACCGTTTCATAGTAAGTAATCCCGTTTCCAACGAAACACCTGAAACAATAGACAGAAACAGGACTCTCGAACAATTAATAGAAAAACTTGCAGAATAATGGATGATCTTTAAGTAAAAGTTACCACATAAACAATCTCCTAAAAAAGACCAAAAGTAAAGTGCTTAAAAAAAATTGTATAAAAGGAACAGGGATTAATACGCAAGCATGGAAAGAGAAGAATTTGAGTTAATGGTAATACAGGCTGTTGAGAGTCTCCCCGAAGAGTTACGCGCCAAGTTGGAGAATGTTGCCATAGTAGTTGATGATTGGCCAACACAGTATCAACTAAAAAAAGCTGGTCTCAAGCGAGGGCAGACTCTACTTGGACTCTATGAAGGTGTCCCTCTCACAAAGCGTGGTGTACGCTATGGTATGGTCCAACCAGACAAGATATCTATCTTTAGAAAACCAATTGAAGCAAAATGTAAAAACAGCGACCTATTAGTACGGGAGATACAACGAGTCGTATGGCATGAAATAGCCCATCACTTCGGTATTGGGGAAGCTAGATTAAGGCAAATTGAGAAAACCTGATCGTTAACAATGACTACATTCAGGAGATTAAAAAGAGGAGACATCAGGTTTATATCAATAATAAACAAGTTAAAAAGGTTATAAGTTCGTACACTGTTGATGAAAAGAAACATATGACTTACTCTGTAGCAATATTTGATTTATTCGGGACACTGGTTCCTGATATTATGGGGATTTCATATCAACACGTTGCTGAGCAAATGGCTGAAATATTATCAGCACCGTCTGAAAAGTTCAGCGAGATGTGGTTTGGTACTATCTATGAGAGAAACATTGGTATATTCGAAACGATACAGGATAATATCAGGTTCATCTGCAGGAAGCTGAATATAGATTTCAGTGAAGATCAGATAATCAAAGCGACTCAGATAAGATACGAGTTTGTACGTAGAACAATGACCTTACCGAGAAAGCAATCTCTCGAAACTTTAGACGAATTGAGAAAGAAAAGCATCAAGATAGGCCTTTTATCTGATTGCAGTTCCTCGGAAGTGGATATTTGGCCGAGCACACCATTCTCTCGTTTTTTCGATGTTACCGTATTTTCATGCTCAGTGAAATTGAAGAAACCGGATTTAAAGATCTTTCAATTAGCTGCACGAAACCTGCAGGTGAGGGAACATGAATGTGTTTATGTGGGTAACGGAGGGAGCAATGAAATAGAAGGCTCCTTTAAATCGGGTATGTTTCCCTTACTGATACTTCCTGAAAATAAGAACGAACCTGATCAACGGCCTGGTAAACATATAATTGAATATGCTCAAGAACATGGGAAAGTAATTAGTGGGATGAATGAAATCTTAGAGGTTTTTTAGTGATATGTAATAAAAAGTAAGTCATTGTACTGTTTCAATTGGGTCTGGGGTGCCATGAATTAACAATCAATATATGAAAAATAACCTTCATTCATTGATAAAAGGAGAGAACTATGGAAAAGAGACGTCTTGGTAAGACCGGAAATATGAGCAGTATCCTTACTTTAGGAGGTGCGGCAATAGGTACGGTTACTCAGGCTGAAGCCGATGCCGCAATTACAATGGCAATGGAACATGGAATTAACCACATTGATGTTGCTCCAACATATGGTGATGCTGAATTACGTATCGGTCCATGGATGCTCAGATACAGGAATGATTTCTTCCTGGGATGCAAGACAACGGAACGAGACAAGGCAGGAGCCTGGGAAAGCATAAAGCGTTCATTGGATAGGCTTCAAGTAAGTTATTTTGACCTTTTTCAATTCCACGGGGTCGATGACCTGGATACCCTTGAAACTATATTAAATCCTGGGGGCGCTCTGGAAGCAGTGCTGGAAGCTAAGCAGCAAGGTTTAATCAAATATGTTGGAATCACAGGTCACAGACCCAATGTATATGTTAAGGCATTGAAACGTTTTGACTTTGATACGGTACTGTTTCCGCTGTGCCGGGTACATGCCGCTCATTTTAATAAAGATAATGACTTCCGATCCTTACTCGATTTGGCGAAACGTAACGATGTTGGATTGATTGCTATCAAAGCAATATCGAAACGCGTATGGCCTTCGAAAGATCGTCCATATAAGACATGGTATGAACCATTCGATAATCAAGCAGATGTAAACCTGAGTTTAGGCTATACTCTCAGTCAAGGTGTCACGACATGCGCCATGCCGAGTGATGTGAAACTCTGGCCTCTGGTCATTGAAGCAGCCGAACGATTCACACTGATGACAGCAGAAGAACAAAACGCTGCTGTAGAGGAAGTAACGCACTATCAACCAATTTCATCTCCGAGAGAAGCTTTGGGCAGATAATATATCAATATCATTAATGAAAACATTAAAAGGTATATTCAATAATCCTTACGGAGTTCAGTAATATATTTCAAACGTTACCGAACAAAGGAGACGTAAAGTATGGCAGATATAACCTTAACTTTTTCCGCGACCCCCTATGATAGATTATTACCGCTTATTACCGGCGAGGTAAAACCTGATGGAATTACACTGGACTACATGCCGTCACCAGGAGGAGTCCCAAGCCTTTTCTATAATCAAATGAAATTCCAGAGGTACGACCTTTCCGAAATGTCCATGTCATCTTTCCTGCGTATGAGGTCGATAGGATGGCCATATCGTTTATTACCCGTGTTCCACAATCGGAATTTCTCCTATGCCAATATACATATCCGGAAGGACTCAGGTATCACCCAGGATCATCCTGAAGAACTTAAGGGCAAGCGTATCGGTATCGGAGATTATCAGCAGTCTCTGGGTCTGTGGACTCGTGGTATCCTGGAAATGGAATTCGGTGTTAAACCAGAAGATATGACCTGGTATCAGGAGCGAGGTGAACATTACAGCCATACCGGTGCATCAACTGAAGCTGGATTATCAATCCCGAATAACATCGACCTTCACTACGCTACGACCGACTTTAATACAATGTTCCTTAAGGGAGAACTTGATGCAGTCACCGGACTCGGCTTACGGAGGCGAAGAGCCGGTAGTCTAGGCCGTGGCGGTGTTCCTGACCTGGGACTAGCTCGAAGCCGAATCAGTTCAGAAGATCCCGACTTACTCACATTATTTAAAGATCCTCAGAAAGAAGCGATCCGTTACTTTAACAAAACGGGCATATATCCGCCGAATCACGGTACGATCATTCGCGAGAGTATTCTTGACGAACATCCCTGGATAGCAGCGAGTCTTATGGATGCCTTCGAAGAGTCCAAAAGACTGGCAATTGAACGGCTTCATCAATCCCCTCCATCGCTGCTAGTATTCGGACAACACTATCTTCTGGATATAGAAGAGATATTCGGTAATGATCCCTTCCCCTACGGAATCAAAGCTAATGCCAGAGCTTTTGATATGGCACAAACCTTTTCGGTAAGACAAGGATTAACACAGAAGAAACAACCGCCGGATGAAATTTACCCACAAGAGATAATTTACAGGGAAGAGAGGTTATAAAAACTAATCCGACAAAACAGGAAAGGAAAAACACATCTTCAGCATAAAACACAACTTTTTTCAGAGTAACTCGATTCAATAGTACCAGGAGTTTGATATGACAGATTTACTTAAAGATCAGGTAGCTATTATTACCGGAGCTGGTCGAGGTCTTGGTCGAGAATTTGCACTGAGATTTGCCAGAGAAGGTGCCAGGTTACTTTTACCTGATATTGACCTGCAAAGAGTTGAAAATACTGCTAGAGACATTAATTCAGCAGGAGGAGAAGCATCGGCAATCAAGGCAGATATTTCGAGTGAAGATGCCACTTTAGAAATGGCTGAAAAAGTAATACAGCTTTACGGGAAGGCTGACATTCTTATAAATAATGCTGCTATGTATTACGGAGTCAACAACAAGCCGTGGGATGCGTGGGCGGTAGAAGAATGGGATAAAATGTTCGAGGTAAATGTGAAAGGAACCTGGCTTTGCTGTAAAGCAATAGCACCTTTGATGAAAAAACAATCACATGGCAAGATCATTAATATTGCCTCCAATATTGCCAGAGTGCCGGGAGCATCCTGGATGTTACCATACGCCTGCAGTAAAGGAGCAGTTTTCACAATGACCCATGCCCTCGCAAGGGCTTTGGGGAAATCCGGTATCAATGTGAATGCAATTGCGCCGGGATACACCGCCACAGAAGCCAGCCTGAGTCAGTTTGATACTGAAAAAACATCCAAATCCTCTATCTCCATGCAATCGATTCCGCGGCATGAGGAACCTACAGATTTAGTAGGTACCGCCGTATTTCTGGCTTCTTCAGATTCAGATTTCATTACAGGTCAGGTAATCTACGTTGATGGAGGGCTGGTAATCCTTTAAGGTATAATCGAACTATTTACAACGATAGCTATTCAATGATCAGGAGATTGGAATTTGAAAAACACAAGTTATTATCTTAATGTTGGGGAGTTCCAGTGTATCGTGGTCAGTGATGGAAATATCTCCGTTCCTAAATCATCCTCGCCACTATCGCAAACAGAGAATGAAAAGACAACTTACGAAGATATGGATATCAGCTGTCTACTTATCAAGGCTGGGAAACGAAATTTACTAATTGATACCGGGTGCGGAGATGGATTTCAGGAAAGTGCCGGGAAACTTGTGACGAACCTGATAACAGAAGGTATAAATCCCGAAGATATAGATACAGTCATTTATACTCATGGACATGAAGATCACGCAGGTGGTACGTTTGACGTGAATGGCAATCCCGTTTTCCCTAATGCGAAATATGTCGTAATAAGGGAAGAATGGCAATGCTAGGAGAGGAAGCCAGAAACTCCACTAAACGAGGATTTATTTAGTTCAGCTCGAAAAAATCTGCTTCCAATTCAGGAGAAATTTGATGTTGTCGAAAATAATCATGAGGTGATACCCGGTATTAAACTGATTCTAGCCCCCGGACATACGCCTGGCAGTATAATAGTCCAGATAAAATCAGCCAAAGATGAACTTTTGTGTATCGGTGACCTGATTCACAGCCGGAGAGAGTTCAGTCAGCCGGATTATTACTCTTTTCTCGATTCTGATCCTGAAAAGGCGCTGAAACTCAGGACAGAAGGTTTAATGAAGATATCTCAATCCGGAACACTGATATTTGCCTGCCACTTCCCTTTTCCGGGAATCGGATATTTTACACAGGAGAAAAGTATTTTAGGATGGCGATTAGTAATTGACTGATTTATCAAGAATCAACATGGGATTAGATCTATACCATATCAGCAAATATGATGTTAACGGAGTATTAGGTTAAAAACATGGTTTTAGAAAAAGATAAAAACGAAGTCACATTCTCCAGCGAAGGGCTGCAATGCAGTGGCTTGTTGTATAAACCTCCGATTGATCAACAGGCTGCTCAATTACCGGCTATAGTGATGGCTCACGGGCTCTCAGGAGTAAAAGAACAAGCATTACCGCAGGTTGCCGGAATATTTACACAAAACG
Organism: Dehalococcoidia bacterium; assembly: GCA_011191975.1. Taxonomy (GTDB): domain Bacteria; phylum Chloroflexota; class Dehalococcoidia; order Dehalococcoidales; family UBA2162; genus MGML01. The sequence goes on along the minus strand of DUFA01000055.1, from coordinate 565 downwards.
GGTTTGTAACCCTTGTCTTCGACTATCGCTTTTTCGGTGGAAGTGAAGGTGAACCACGAAACCAGGTTTTTCCACTTGAAATGGTAGAAGATTACAGGAACGCTATCACCTGGATCTCGGAATTATCAGAGGTGGATTCTGAGCGAATCGGTATCTGGGGTACTTCTTTGAGTGGGGGAATTGTCCTGTATACAGCCATTTTCGACAAGCGCGTAAAAGCTGTTGTTGCCCAGGTGCCGGCGCTTTTTAATCCCGTTATCCGTTTTGAAAGAAATCCTGACGCATGGCATAACGACAGTAACACGATATCACATGATCGATTGGAACGTTTCAGGTCAGGGGTCATTAACTATATTGCTATCGTCAATCAGCCAGGACAGCCGTGTGTATTACCCGGGAAAGAAGCCTACGATTTTTTCATGTCAACAATAGAAATTGCTCCGAACTGGCGAAACCGGATGACAGTAGAATCAATTGAGAAGATGCGTGAATTCGACGTGATCAGTTCCATTGAGTTACTGTCTCCAACTCCAACAATGTTCATCCCTGCCGAAAATGATGGCCT
>DUFA01000054.1 GCA_011191975.1 Dehalococcoidia bacterium | reverse complement strand
TTTTTAGAAATATCCGAAGCGGTCTGTTCCGCTCCTTGAATATCCATGTCACATGCCGCTATATCACACCCTTCATCAGCAAGGACTCCGGCAATTCCCTTACCAAAACCCTTCTGACTCCCGGCGCCTGTGACCAGCGCAACTTTACCTTTTAATCCCAGGTCCATTCTTCCCTCCTTTTACATGTGTATATACAGCTCTTATATTCTTAGTATTGAACAGTAATACTTAAACTTTCGAAGTAAGGCCAGGAGATGAAATACCGGCTTTATGTCAGTAATACTATTCGTATTAGTTGGCTTTGTCAATTAATGTCCGTTTCGTTTTGAATAATTGTCAATTAACATGTGGGTGTTTATTATTACCTATCCCCTTTATCCCCTTTCCGGCTGGAAAAACCTACAGATACTACTAATGGTTCCAGCCGGAAAGGGGAAGTGTTTGCGAGAGGGGGCTTCGCCCCCTCTCGCTTCTTAAGTCCCCCTCTCTTTCTACAAAAACGTTACATACAAATTCAAGGTTCGGAAAGAGAGGTGGTCACAGGGGATGAGTACTAATAGTATTAAAAGCAATAATCATAAGACACTGGTAATTTTGACACTGCAGACTAACTGAAGTATTATTGGTCACATTATTACAGACTAAGAGGAGGACAGACACGTGGCTAAATCTGAATATGAGAAATATTTCGTTACGAAACCTGATTATGAGGGAAACACTGTTCCGGTAAAAAATTATCAATCTCCTCCGATGACCTATATCAGCAACAGCCTGATCCCGGGATGTAATAATTATCTCCAGCTGGGCTGGATTACCGGTCTACCCGAACCGGCTACCTGCATCGATGAGCACACCCACGATTACGACCAGATAATCATCTACTGGGGTGGTGATTACAGGACTCCTCAGGCTCTCGGAGCCGATATAGAATATTATATCGGCGGTCAGCCTATCACCTTCAACACCACGACCGGGATTTTTATCCCGCAGGGAATCAGACATGGTCCGGTAACCTGGAAGGATTTCCGTTTTCCCCATGTCCAGATGACATTGACTCTGGGTACAGGAGACGCCAAAGATGTATCACCAGAATATACACTCCCCGATTTCACCAGTAAATCCCTGCCAAAAAGCGATGAATTCGATTTTGAGCAGTACGTAGCGCGCAGTCCGATACGTGAGACAGGCGGCGTATTCATGAAAGGCAGACAGGCTCCTACCATGACCTACATGAGCAGGACACAGATAAACGCGGCTAACTGCTATATAGAGTTCGGATGGATATGGGGCGAAGTAGAACCCAGCATCGGGGAAATGCGACATGAAAAGTATGATGAGATCGTTATCCACATCGGCAGTGATCATGAAAATCCCGAAGCGCTTGGAGGCGATATGGATTTCGGACTTGGAGGTGAACTGTTTACCATGGACTCCGGTTTCGGGGTCTTCATTCCCAGAGGATTGCGGCATGGCCCTCTGAACTTTAGAAAATGCACCAAACCTTATATCGAAATGGCGATAATGCTTGGCGCTGGAACATTTGCAGAAGGCTGGGCTGACAGCTTTTTCGTTAAGTCTGATCCTTAAAATACTGCTGATAGATCGGACCGGTTCCCATGGCAGTATGGAAGATCGGTCTGTCTACTCTCCTGATAATCAGGGGACCATGAAACATGCCTTTCGGTATAAAAATAATGCAGCTTTTCGTAAGGATCTGCGGTTCATCCTCCAGCCAGAACTCAATTTCTCCGCCGAGGTCGTACGGATCCTCTACGTTGTTTCCGATGAAAGTGACTATCTCATCGAAATCGTGGGCATGAGAGTTAGGTTCGGCAGCACCCGGTAGCTTCCCGCCCGGGAGTATCCAGACACACTCGGAGTAAAACGCGCCTTTAATCATTGAGTCATCGAGGTAAAGCAGCTGGATTCGTCCGCCTGTTCCCGGCGGGGGTATATAACTAGGATCTGGCCCCTGTCTTTCGGGTGAAAGTGGTGAATGACGCCTTATTTCCGTTATCACGTGATGTCCGTATCTTGATTCAGCCATAGTTCTGTCTACCTCCATTTCCTGTATATTTGTCCGAAACATATCACATAATCATCCTGTATTCAATTGTTTCATTGCGAAAAATATCTCAACCTTGGCGAATGCTGGAAATTTAGTAGCAAAAGCGTTATATTTTCCGAACAGGAGGTAACAGCCAATGAGATTAAAAGACAAGGTGGCGGTGGTGGACCTGTTATTAATCTGGATATTGCCGGATGGAAAGAAACGCTGGATATCAATCTTACCGGAACACTTCTCTTCTGCAGAGCAACTCTCAAAGATATGATTCCCCGCCGAAGCGGCAGCATTATTAATATCAGCAGCGTCGCCGGTATGTACGGGGTTCCCGGGCTGGCATCCTGCTCGACCAGCAAGTGGGGAGTCATCGGTCTCACCCAGACAATGGCTATCGAGGTAGGTGAATACGGTATTCGCGTGAACTCTATCAGTCCTGCGGCTACCCGAACCGAGAGGTTCGAGACACCCCAGAAAATGTTCGCCGAAGCAACAGGCATTGCCTACGAAGACAGGCTGAAACAAACAACGGCACACTACGCCCTGAAACGGATAGCCGAACCATCGGAAACAGCCGGAGTAGCACTATTCCTCGCGTCAGATGATTCCAGTGCTGTTACCGGTCACAACTTGGTAGTCAGTTGCGGTTTCCACGCAGTGCATCCTTAACCGGATATACTTTTATCACTTAGTAATGGGCGGAGGTTTGTACCTCCGCCCATTGATATGAATAGATACACAGGAATTAGTATCCCATGGACTCCTTAAGAGCTTCGTCCATCCAGATATACTTGGTGTAGTTGAATGTGTTGTCGTACCCCAGACTGGCTTCTCCATGGTAGTTCTTGATCCATGGCCACCAGAAATTATTAAGCGGCGTAGCCGGAGCGGGGATAGCCCAGGCCTGATCAAGAACATATGCCATTAGCTCTTTATTAGTTGCGTCGGCTTGCGCTGGATCTATCATGCTGAGGTTCATCATTTTATTTTTAGCTGCCACGCATACCGGATCATCGACATAACTCATATTAGCACCAAAGGGTCCGGAGACATACCAGTACGCAAGGTAAAGATTGGCAACCGGACCGGGGCTGGTATATACCATGTCTTCATATCTCCTGCCCCACACGATACCGCTGAATACACTGCCTTCATAGGGCACGATAGTTAAGTCAACACCAACCTTGCTCCACATATCCTTGATAATGGCAAGGTAGTCTGCAGCGGTAGAAACGCAGTCAATGCGAGTCTTAAAGCCATCGGGATAACCGGCATTCGCCAGGAGTGTCTTTGCTTTAGCAGTATCGTAGACGTATAGTTCCTGAACCGATGCCGGAGCCTCTTCCAGGGGAAGGTAGGCGTCTTTGAATTCCTTCATTTCAACGATGGGCCAGCTCAGTATCTGGGCTTCTCCACCGCAGTATGTTTCTTTAATCGTCTCGAAATCGGTTGCCATCATCAGTGCCCGGCGAACATCCTTCTTGGCATAAGGTGTATCTGCTTTATCCGTTCTCATCCAGATTGCACCGGGAGCCACAGCAAAATATTTTTTTGACATCAAATCGGGAGTTCTTTTTCTCAATTCATTGGCGTTTTCCCAGCCTACACCAAGGAGATTGTCTATTTTAGCCGTGCGTAACGCAGCTTGCCGGGAGGAATCATCCGGGATGATAAGGAGTTTAACCCCATCAAGGTAAGGTAAGTCATTACCCATACCTTCGCCGATCGGGTCTTTCTCCCAGTAATTAGGGCTTCTCGCAAATGTCACCGTACTACCCGGAATAAAGTCTTTCAGCATGAATGGTCCGGTACCGACCGAGTATCTCCAATCAAGAGGAAGTCCGAAGGTTTCTCCAACTTCCGGAGCGACAATGCTGGCGAAGTCACCGAGTATTCCGACATCATCAAAAGCAGTCACCGGAAGCGTTGCCTTGACCGTCATATTATCTATTTTTTCAAATGTAGAAAATCTGGTATCACCCATACTTATCATCGCAATAGGAAAATTGGTTGTGTACAGGGTTAATGTATCGATCACGTCATCAGCGGTAATTGATCGTCCACCGACCAGAACACTCGCTTCATTATCCGGATCCATGGCGAATGTGACCCCTTCACGGATATAAAAGATAACCGTACCAATCTCAGGTAGCTCCCATCTTTCAGCAATACAGCCGGTTTCCAGGTCGATTTTCCTGATCGAACCCTGCGCCCAGTCTACCTGGCCGGTTCCGGCAGGTCCCAGTGTCCAGTCTCCCATCATAAGTTCCTGGTGGGTAAGTTTCATCGTAAGGGCGTCTGTTGTCCATCCATGCGATTCATCGAACCTTCGCGGTTCGAATGATGTCCCAATCTTGATAGTACCGCCATATTGAGGCCCTTTTGGAGTTTCGACGGCTTCATCTTTCTCATCATCAACCGTCAACTTTTCTTCACTCGTTGTGATCTTTACCGTATCATCACCTTCATCCACAGTCGTCTTTTTGGTTTCCTCTTCGCATGAGACGATTAACAGCGACAATACCATCAGACAACTCACCACAACCCAGACAATCTTATTTTTCATATTTGACTTCCTCCTTATACTATTTGTTCCGTGAATCCGATATGTTCCTGTTTAGGTATCACTACCTGAAATAGCAATTATGTACCATACTGCCTGTGTGATGTCAATAGATTCCAGATGATTTTCTATACGATTACGTACGATTACACCGTTATATAAGCATATATATATGTTTATTCCACAGAGTTTGCCTGCTATAATACGACCAAATTTAGTTACGATAGAGCTGAATAAGACAGGAGGAAAAGCCCAGATGACAGACAAAGAATTGTCGAAACTAACTCCGGAGGAAAAGAGAGCAGAAAGGTTTAAAAGGTGGCTGGAAGCCCCGGGTGTCGAATTTAACAGTCCGGAAGCAAAACAGGCATACCAGGAAAGAGTACAAAGACTGCAGGACGCACTCCTGATGAAAGAACCAGACAGGATACCTGTTTCTGCAATGGGAGGGAATTACGCCCTGTGTTACGGGGGTACAACACTCCATGAGGCTATGTATGATCCCGATAAACTTTGCCAAGCATGGATGAAGTTCTTTCATGACTTCAACGATATTTCCGATACCTTCGGAGGGCCCGGTATATATTCAGCAAAGGTATTTGAAGCATTAGATTATAAACTGTATAAATGGCCGGGACATGGGCTTGGTGAGAATGTATCTATGTTTCAGTTCGTTGAAGATGAATATATGAGTGGGAATGAATATGATGATTTTCTGAGAGATCCGTCCGACTTCGCTCTCAGGAGATTTATACCCAGGGTGGTTGGGGCCCTGGCTCCACTGACAAAGCTCGTTCCCTTCAACTCTATAATGGGGATGGGTTCTGCAGTCGGATTTGTCGCGCCGTATTCGCAGCCGGATGTTCAGGAAGCCCTGCAGGCGATGATAAATGCCAGTACCGAGATGAAGAAATGGGGAGAAAAGGTTGGAGCCTGCCACAGGGAAATTCAGGCAGCAGGATTCCCTGGTATTCCCAGCGTTTCTGTCCTGGCACCTTTCGACAGCATCGCCGATATATTGAGAGGAACCTCAGGTGCATCAAAGGACATGTACCGGCAGCCGGACAAGCTGCACGAAGCAATGGAAAGAATTTCTGATATCTCGATCAGGGAGGCGATAAAATCAGCCAATGCTATGGGAGCTGTGGCTATAGGCATGCCGTTACACAAAGGCGATGACGCGTTTATGTCCGATAAGCAATTCGAGACCTTTTACTGGCCTACCCTGAAGAAGCTGTTCATGGCTTTCATCAAAGAAGGTTTGATAGTACGCCCGGTTGCCGAAGGGATTTATGAAAGACGACTCGAAATGATCCAGGATATCCCCAAGGGCTGGATTCACTGGATATTCGACGAAACAGATATGACACGCGCTAAGAAAGCCGTAGGTCACCTTTCCTGTATATCAGGAATTATCCCACATTCCCTGATGCGTTTAGGGACTATCGACCAAATTAAAGAATATACTCGTAAAATGGTCGAGGTTTGTGCCGAAGGCGGTGGATTTATTCTAAATGGTGGTGGAATACCGGAGGGAGGAGATCCCCAAAAGCTTCGTATCTTTATGCAGGTAGCAGAAGAATACGGTCGGTACCGATGACCTAGCATAGGCTATACAACCCACATACAGTAAATGGGAGAGTATCACAGTAGTACTCCCCCCTCAGTATCAGTTAATAATACTATTCCATCGGATAGTCGGGCTGATTTAACCAGACAATGAGGTAGAATTGTTTTCCCTCCTTGAATGGACTGCTGTAAAACATCGGCCCGTGAGTAACACCGGCGGGAATATGAATTACGGTTGTCTCACTGAATATGTGTTCCTCTTCTTCTTCACCTTCACCCATCATAAAGGTAACCGTAGTTCCCAGGTCGGCGTCCGGACTCGCAGCAACAAACATAACAACCTCATCGACATCCTCATGGGCATGCTTCAGAAGGAATGGCTGATTCGGAGGGGCTTCCGGCGTTCGCTGGATACTCACGTAATACGGGCATCCATCATAAGCATCAGCGTTCAGATATACTCCCGAACCGGGCACTCGTGCCGGTCTGTCTTCTCGCTCTCCTTCACCTATTCCCGCGTTAAAACTCTCGCTGTGAAATGCCAGTTTTCCACGAGGGGGAACAGTAACGGGTCCGGTCCTGATATATTTTCCATATTTAGTATCAGACATTTGCTAACACCTCCTTTTTGAACCGAAAGAATGATGCATTTGGTTTCTAATCATAAATGATAGGGGATAAAAATACAAAGGATGGAACATACGATTATTCAAGAATGGTTATCGGAGGGAGAGAAGGCAGTTTACGAATTGATTTGGCTGCCGAGCCAGGATTCGAACCTGGGCTAAAGGATCCAAAGTCCCTTGTGCTACCACTACACAACTCGGCAACCCGAAATGAATTATAGCTACTGTAAGTGCCGCTGTCAAAATAGGGTGATTAATATTGAGCTAAAAGGCTCTTAAAATAAATCTCTTTATCCCTGTGATGATTAAACTGACTATGATTAAATGTTTGACAGAAAAAATCCCTTTATGTTAAGATGCCGCCTGAATCCACTGTCCATAAAGGGGGAGAGTAGAAAGGGGAAGGGGAAATTATGGTCACTGTCACAGAAAGCGCCAAGCAGGAACTCAAAAAAATTCTCCTTAATTATACTGATATGTCTCAAGCACGACTTCGACTCGTTAACCGGGAAGATGGTGAGTTGGGATTAGGTATGGATATAGAAATGCCGGGAGACAGATGTATAGAATATGACGGCCTTGCTGTCCTGGTCGTTGAGGAAAAACTGGCAGAAAACCTTACCGGGGTTACTATTGATGTAGATAAAACCCCCAACGGGTCAGAACTGGTTATACTGGGAAAACCCAGAGATTAACAGGTAGCACATCAAACCGAAACCGGTTATCATGAGAAATGCACCACACTACTCAACGGGTATTGCGTGGTGCCGAAGGTCGGACTCGAACCGACACGGGGGTCGCCCCCCAACAGTTTTTGAGACTGTCGCGTCTACCTATTCCGCCACTTCGGCTTGAGACTAGAACAAAAAGTTATGTAAGGTACTTTCTAGAATTTCGTATCAATCTTGTTGAAACTCCGGCTGGTAAGACTTCATTTAATAGAGCCATCGCTTCTTCTTGCATCCCCTCAATTATATGAGAGTAAACATCTAAAGTAAACCCCACACCAGTATGACCTGTTGTTTCTCTAACTCGATTTATTATTTTCTTTCACTAACATAGGAGAACGATTTGCCCTGTGGAGAATTCTCATTATGACACCGCATATCACCTTAGAGGCCCAAGAATCCGTTGATAGCATCCTTTAAATTAACAAGTAAGACTCAGTCAATAAGAACTGCCTGTTGAGTAAACTGGATGATAATAACACGAATTGGAAACTAACGTAATGGATGTCTTCATTAGAACAACCGATGAAAGGTGAGATACATCGAGGATGTAGAAATTGCCCAGGAAATAGGTATTTGTATTGAAAAGTAATTGATATGATTACCAGAACGTTAAGTGATGATGATTAATAAACGCCTTTCTTGGGGTACGAGTGCTGTGTCGACTCATCTATTTTTGACCACCTGAGGTTATGTGGTTTAAATTGAACATATAATCCTGAATCTAATACTGCAAAGTAGCTGATTATCATATCTCTGCTGTTTTTTGCGATATCCACTATTTCTCCCTGCAGGTACTCTCCATCAATATCTTCACCTTTGTAGATAACTCGATCCCCAATATTAAGAGCCATCTCGTTTAGTTCCTTTCAAATCAGGCGTTCACTATATTATTACGAACAAGAAGCCAATAATGTAACACTTACAACTGGTTATAATATTAAGACCGATCAGGCATCACACGTCTACGATGAGTGCACATTTACGTGATAGGAATAATTTTACGTTTTCCATTTATACATTTGTCTTTATATATCACCCGATCACCAACATTCAAAGCTATCTTTATAATACCTACCAAACAGGTCGGTACAATGTTTATATTGTTATGCAACAGCCGCTGATAATGTTAAATGACCGTTGTTAACTCCTATTCCTACCATCTCGTTTGCATTCTGTTCCGTCAGAATGGAATACATGATAGAAAGCAATTGTCCAGATAACATCATTTCGCTGTCATCAAGATAATTGTTAATTTTTGCAGCAAGGCTTGCCAACTCATAACAAAGATGGTCTTCGTTCATGGTCAATAATGTAATCAAATCTCTGATTTTATCAGTATTATCCATTTCGATTCCGCCATCCTCATTGATCTTCTTACAATATACACGTGAGATATTAAAAACAACTTAAAAACGACAGTAATAAATAAAATAAATATTACAAAAGACTTACAAATTGATACTGATGTCCTCTTTAACACTCCCATTATCTTTATAATACTTGGACATCAAGACAAACCCCGACGTAGTTAAATATGCGATATACATCAATGAAGCTACACAGACACAACTGGAGAAAATCCACTAAGCGCTTTTTTCTTCTTGCAATTCCTTAACCGGGTGTAGTATTTTACTGATAACAGATAATATACAGGAGAACCGAAAAATGGAACATGCAGCACTAACCTGTATTCAGTGCGGTCATGTATGGCATCCGCATTATCCTCACAGAAAACCAAGAATCTGTCCTAATTGTAAATCGCAACACTGGGAGAAACCTAAAGAAACACCAGCCGCACCCGTTGTAGAAGTCATAGATCCACCAACGACTGTACCTGAGAAACAGGGAATAACTAACGATGAATTGGTTGAAGAGATAAAGGATCTAAGAAAACAGATTGAATTGTTAAAAGAGAAGCTGGACAAGATAGAAAAGCGATGCAGCACTGCTTTATGTATCAAGACAATTTAGCCACTGAGTAAGGGGTTGGCAGAAATCCCAATCACATTCCGCTGCCTTATATGTTTCTAAAAGACTGGTTATCCCCGCTTTCCTGATCTACTTTAAAAAACTAAATATGAACCTTTCGTATTAACAACAACGATTTATACTTCAAATCAGGTCCGCTACAATAAAAAATCCAAAAAGTATACTATCTGCATTCGGTGAATTGGTGTATGACATTTTCTGTGATAGAATAACGCTGTGGAATTTCCAAAGCGTTCATGTATCAATTGTGCCCATATCTGCATGTTAAGGGGAACCCTTACCACGTCAGAACGTACAGAAATTTTTCAGAAAGAACCCATAGGGATAGCCAGACTTATTTACCTGAAGTGTGCGAAGGAAAAATTTTCGCCGTATTCTTTATCGCATCAAAATTATGAAGAAATCTACGATCGTATCACCAAACCAACACGGTGTTTCAGGTATTTACAATACGGAATATCCAGGAATATATTCTTACCGAATATTATAAAGAGAAAGAGATAAATCCGGATTTATAACAAGAATGACTAGTCTGGTGCCGAGGGAGAGATTTGAACTCTCACAGGCTTTCGCCCACTACCCCCTCAAGATAGCGTGTCTACCGATTCCACCACCTCGGCATTCTGGCAGGAGTGGAAGGATTCGAACCCTCGACCGGCGGTTTTGGAGACCGCTGCTCTACCAAACTGAGCTACACTCCTATCATTCGCGGGATTTCAGGTTTTGACGCTCATCTGCCGTTCGGAGTTCCCAATACGACAGCAGCGCCTTCATGCTCTCCCGCACACCGGATATTATATGAGAATACTACTCGATTGTAAAGGCCATCACACTTACATACGCTTGACATGTCCTTGAGCTAACCATAAACTGTACCCATATATCACATTGAAATACCTGAATTTCTAATAACGAGTGAAAGCTATACCTATGAAATTGTTTCGAGCTTTAGTAATTATTACTTTCCTGATGGTTATGGTTATTTCGATCTTGGCGTGTGGTCAAGAATCCGCCAAAACAGTACATATGACGTTTACGTTTGATACGAATGAAGAAGGCTGGTCCGGCGGATTCGCAGATCTACCTGTTAATCATGAGCAACAAGGGTACGATGTACATTTCAGTCATGAGGAGGTACCGGTACCCGATTCAAAGAGTAATGGTTTATTCATAACCGGGAATAATCATAGTGATGATCTATTCATGTATATTGTACGTGGGTTCGGTTCAGAAGATGGATTGAAAGCCGATACTCAATATAACGTTAAACTTTCGTTCAAGATGGCTACGGAAGTACCTCCGGGTATGATGGGAATCGGAGGTTCTCCGGGAGAAAGCGTTTATATCAAAGCAGGAGTCATAAACAAGAAACCAGAAGCAATAGAACAATCCGGTAACTATGTAATGAATATAGATCATGGTAGTC
>DUFA01000053.1 GCA_011191975.1 Dehalococcoidia bacterium | reverse complement strand
GCCGAAAAGGTGCTCCAGATAGCCAGCGAAACCCAGAGCCACTGCAGATGTCGATATTACTGTTGCCCAAAGCACCATCCAGCCAGCAAGAAAACCGGGAATCTGCCCGAAAGCCATGTTGAGATACTGATATTCTGGAGCGTTTTTAGGACGTAGGCGACCTAATCGGGCATAGGATATACCTGCGAGTGCGGCTGCAACGGCAGCAATAAGGAAAGACAACCAGACTGCATTGCCTGCCCAGCCAGCTGCCACTCCGATAATCACGTAAATACCGGCGCCAAGTATAACTCCGACACCCATCAAGGTGGCAGATAACACACCGAGGCTTCTTTTTAACCCAACGCTATCCGTAATAGAATCATTCTGCGATGCTGGTTTATTCATCTCATCAGATTCTATCAATTACTTTAAACAACTGTCTATCCAAAGATAGCACCCAAATATTTACTTATATTTGATCCTGATGAAATTAATTCGGTAACCCCATCATGCCAATTCTCTTTGTTTAATTTGACGTTGCCATTCTATAAGGAATATCCAGGTTTCACATTCTAGGTATGTTGTAACATTTTGAATTAAGGGTTATATGGATAGTAATCATATAATATCATTTATGAGTAAATCTTTCTATTTGTTCATGCCGATGTCCATAAACAACTAGAGAACAACCTCTTTGACAAATACTTCATAAAAAGTTACATTATTCGTACTCTTCCAGTAACTAAGGAGGCGATGTCATTATGCCCTCCACATATTTGAAGAGATTTAACGATAATCCCATAATCCAACCTCAACAAGGTCATCCATGGGAATCCCTCCAGACATTCAATCCGGGTGTTATTCTCCTTGAAGATAAAATCCATATTCTTTACCGGGCTATAGGTGATGATGGTATCTCCCGGTTAGGCTATGCTTCATCAAAGGGAGATTTCTCTGTAAATGAAAGACTGGATTACCCGGTATATCAGCATCCGGTTACATCCGGTACGTTCAATATTTATTCTTATTTATCGGGAGGTAGTTTTGGCGGTGCGGAGGATCCCCGGATTGTACGTGTGGATAACGAAGATGTATTATATCTAACCTATACCGCAAGCGATGCCGGTCTGCGTATGGCTCTTACTTCGATAAAAATAGACGACTTTCTAAAGAAAAACTGGAAATGGGCGAATCCTGTTTTTATCTCTCCACCGGATCAGATTCATAAAAACTGGGTAATTTTTCCCGAAAAGATAAACGGAAACTACGCAATTCTGCATAGTTTAAATCCGGAATTGATGATCAGCTATTACGAAAGCCTGGATGTAAAACCGGGTAATTATTTAAACAGCTATATACAATCATCCGTAATAAGTCGTGGTTCTTCCTGGGATACTGTGATACGAGGTGCCGGCGCGCCACCTGTCAAGACCGAAAAAGGATGGCTGCTTTTCTACCATGCCATGACTAAACACGAATTCGGAAAATACAAGGTTGGTGCAATGCTGCTGGACCTGGAAGATCCGAGCCATATCATTTGCCGTTCTACTTATCCTGTGCTTGAGCCAACGGCAGTTTACGAAGAAAACGGGTCTAAACCGGGAATTGTCTATCTTACAGGAGCCGCTGTCAGAAATGGAATACTGATGGCATATTATGGAGCTTCGGATAGTTATGTCTGCGTGGCCAGTTGCAGGCTGGATGATATGGTCGATGACCTGCTGCACCAAGAAACCAGAAAATATCCGAAACAGGTTATCCCGATAAACCGACACAAGGACATTAAAGGAAGGTGGGAAAATGTTCATTAAAAGATACGAAGATAATCCTATTTTAAAACCGAAGAGCAACCACCTCTGGGAATCCCGGGCGGTTTTTAACGGGTGCCCGGTAAGGAATAAAGACGGAATCTCACTCCTTTACAGGGCTTTATCATTACCCTATTACAGTGTCCTTGCCGGCACCATGCTGCCTGTATCCAGTATAGGAATTGCACGTAGTGAGGACGGCCTGCATTTTTCGAAAAGAAGACGGTTTATCACCCCTGAATTTTCGTGGGAACGTTTTGGCTGTGAAGATCCCCGGGTAACCAGATTTAATAACAGGTACTACATATTTTACACTGCCCTTTCGAGCTGGCCTCCTACTGCTGACGGCATCAAGGTCGGGTTGGCTATATCACCGAATCTCAGCAGAATCAGGGAAAAACATCTGGTTACTCCGTTCAATGCCAAAGCAATGGCATTATTTCCTTATAAAATATGCGGAAAGATATATGCCATTCTCACCGTAAATACCGACAAGCCACCGGCAAGTATTTGTCTGGCAAGTTTTAATCAGGTAGAAGATATCTGGTCGGAGCACTACTGGGCAGACTGGTACAGGAGTTATCAGGAATATTCATTACCATTACGCCGCAGCCCTGAAGACCATATAGAAGTCGGCGCTCCTCCCTTGAGAACGAAGGATGGATGGTTACTGGTATATTCCTATATCAGTAATTACTTTTCATCATCAAAAGAAAGACTTTTCGGGATAGAAGCAGCGCTTCTCGATCTTGAAAATCCGTTTATGATCCTGGGCAAAACAGAAGCGCCGGTATTCATTCCGGAAGAGTATTACGAAACGATAGGGCTTGTACCGAATATAGTTTTTCCTTCCGGTGGACTGGTGAAAGGCAAGCAGCTTCATATTTATTACGGAGCGGCTGATACTACCTGTTGTGTTGCATCGGTCAGACTGTCCACCCTGACAGGAGTAATGCTAAATAAAAAGCCGCTCCTTAAGCTGAAGCGTGCTGATGAAAATCCTGTAATCATGCCGGTAAAAGAACACGCATGGGAGAGCAAGGCAACATTTAACCCGGCAGCGATATACCTCGATAACAAAGTCCACATAATATATCGTGCAATGTCTGAGGATAATACTTCGACATTCGGCTACGCCGTGAGTACCGACGGTATTCATATAGATGATCGGTTAACAGAACCGATATATACTCCCCGTGAGATATTCGAGCAAAAATTAACCCCTGGTGGTAACTCAGGATGCGAGGATCCCAGGCTTACAGTGATCGGAAATAGAATCTACATGCTCTACACGGCCTATGACGGTAAAAATCCACCCAGGGTCGCAACGACGTTCATCAGCACCCGGGATTTCCTCTCTCGATGCTGGAACTGGTCGAAACCGATTTTGATTACGCCACCTCAGTATGATAATAAAGATGCCTTCGTATTTCCTGAAAAAATAAATAATCAGCATATCTGCGTTCACAGGCTTGGAAATGACATCGATTATGATTACTGTACCAACCTGGACAGGAGTCTAACAGGCAATTTCTGGCTTAACGAACACCACTGGATAGCTCCGAGGAAAGGATGGTGGGATAGTGTTAAAGTAGGTGCGGCAGCTCCTCCGGTCAAAACGGATGACGGTTGGATAATGCTTTATCATGGTGTTTCCGAAGATAAAGTCTATCGTGTCGGTGCCCTGCTTCTTGACCGGAAAAATCCGGTAAAAATCATCTCGCGTACTTACTTCCCGGTTTTTGAGCCGGAAGCACCATATGAGAAAGAGGGCCAGGTACCGAATGTCGTATTCCCATGCGGAAATATTATCTTAAATAATAAACTCTACGTTTATTACGGTGGAGGTGATAGCGTAGTCGGAGTAGCTACAGTTGATATTAAAGACCTTCTCAAGGTATTAAGATTATGCCAACCATAAACTACCTGAAAGCATCATCAAGTATATGTTAAGTCCCATATGCAACGTGAGATTGATTAAAATTACTTTTAAGAAAAAATTATCCCCATCCTAACAAGTAGGGAGTATTTGTAGTGGTTTGGGTGCAATTAGTAATTTGTCTGGCGATTATTATATTGGCAGGAACCAGACTTGCCAAATATGGTGATCTTATTGCCGAAAAAACCGGTGTGGGACGGGTGTGGGTTGGGGTAGTTCTTCTTGCTGCGGTTACTTCTCTCCCCGAATTGGCTACAGGAATAAGCTCTGTTACCTTCGTTCAAGAACCTGATTTGACTGTTGGTAATGTCTTTGGTGCAGGCTTAATAAATTTAGCCATTATTGCGGCTATTGACTTGATATACACTCGAGGTCCTGCACTACATTATTTAGGAACCGGACTTGTTTTAAGTGCTGTTCTAAGTGTCGTGTTAATCGCTTCAGCGGCTACTTTCCTTTTTCTCGCCCAAAATTTACTTACTATAGCGATATTTGGTCGGATCGGAGTCTATTCGATTCTACTTTTTGGCACATTTCTTGTGGCACAATACATGATATTTCGCTTCCAAACCAACAAGAATGAAATAAATAATGAAAACACGCAAACCTCTTCCAAAGGTCAGGATATATCTTTGAAAAGAGTAATTACATTTTTTACTTTAGCAGCGTTGGTGACCTTCGGAGCAGGTACATGGTTAGCAATAATCGGAGACCAGATTGCGGAAACAACCGGATTGGAAACCAGTTTTGTCGGTACATTATTTTTAGCTATTTGTACGACGTCACCTGAAATAATTGTATCGCTTTCTGCAGCGCGAATGGGTTCAGTGGAAATGGCTGTAGGAAATGTCATTGGGAGTAACATATTCAATATTGGAGTTATTCTCTTTATCGATGATTTATTTTATTCTGCTGGACCAATACTACAAGGAGTAAGTATGAACCATGCCATAACAGCTTTATTTGTTATTTTAATGAGTTGCACCGTTATCATAGGTATCATATTCCGTCCCCAATTTTGGTTCCGCGCCTGGGTTGGTCTTGATACAACGATACTGACGTTCATTTATATCGGAGCTATCTTGACAATATTTTATTTAGGTTGATATCGAAAGTTAAACTTAGAATTTGTAATATTAAGAAACAGATTACTATCTTAAATCCGCAAAATACACTGGTTATATGAAGTCATTTAAATTTTCAATACGTTCTCAAATTTGTTCAAGAGTATACTCGAGGTTTATCAATCCAGTAACTAGACCTATTTCATTTCATACAATCACTTTGTACATATTCTCTTTGTTGTTTATTACTTCTTCGTTTTTTGTAGCTCTTCTTAAGCTCGTTTCACCTCCTCGACAGAGCCTTTATCTTCAAGGGTAGTTAAATCGCCGATATTCTGCCCTGAAGCTACTGCTTTCATTCTCGTCTCATCATTTTTCCCGCTTCTGGTTGTTGGCATTGAATCGATAAAATATATCTCATCGGCAGTAGCGATAGGTCCGATATTTTCTCGTAAATGCTTGTTAATTTCTTTTTGTAATTAGTCCGGCGGTTTTTCACTATCCTTTAGTATCACGAACCTGACGAGTGCATCACCCTTTATTTCATCTGGTTTGTACGCTAACGTAACCTCTACTAAAGCAGGATAGGAAATCACGGTACTCTCTACTTCAGCAGTATTCTATCAAACTTATGTGCATATCCACTGAGTAAGAAGATTCAGTTTTACAGAGAATCGGAAAAGAAAGTCATTTACTTTAAATTGAATTCGAACAGCATCAATGAGTAATATGTGGTATTGACTTTCTAACAAACGTTTATTAACTATTTGAATAGAAATATTTTATATTATGGTTTGATTATTTTCTCGGCAATTTATACGAGGTGCGTCCCAATAAATTACTCATTGTGTGCGTTCAACTCCTTACCCAGTTCGATTGTCTTCACTAAAATTTCCGATAATCTCAAATCACCCAGTATTCTGTTTTGCTTATCTACGACTGGTAACACGTCCAATTCGTAGTCCATCATCATCTCGAGAGCTGTTTTTAAAGTATCCGTCTCTTTTAAAGATACATGCTGAGGTGGCTCGGAAACCAGGTCAAGTGCATTTTTAGCATGAATATATCGATATAGTTCTGAAATTGTTAAGTCAGGTCTTCCTTGACCTCCATAAACTTGAAGGTGGATATACCTTAATAAATTCCCGCGTGTAATTAAACCTGAAAATCTATTATTTACATTAACCAGAAATATCGCTCTTAATCCTGGGTTTTCTGCAAATCGATTAATCACGAATTCAATAGATTCATCCTGAGATATTTGTTCTGAAGCGGTACCATCGAGTTTATACACCTCTCCAACACTGACACTATTCATAGTTTCTTCTCCATTTGTAAAATTCTAAATTATTGGTCTGTACCTATTTTACTAATGAGTTAAGATTCAAGTTTTTAATTTAAGCAGTGATTAGTCTCAATCGTTGTTTGGCCAATTAATTGATAATTACAGAACAAGAATTTCTTACATTCGTACAGGGGTATCAATTACCGTTTTTTAATCTTCCTGTATATTATATTCCAAAGGGAATAAAAGATTGTTGCAATGATCATAATTCCGCTAATTATTAGCTAAAATAATAAAGGGGAATCGTTTCTAATATTTAGCAGAAACACGAAACATATTAAAACGATACATATATTAAAAAATGCAAAGACAAGAAATCCAAGAAGTCGTAATAACCTTTCATCTTCTTTTAAGTCACGCACAATCACCCTATATATCCCCATAATCATTATTTTATTGATAAACTTCCCCTGCCTTTACGTATAGGTTATATCGGAGGTACATTAAAAATCAATATTACGCTGTATTATATCTCGCATGTTTTCGTAAAACTCTTGCCCATAACCTTGAGCGGCATCAAGTAGCTCTTCCGTAAACCTACTGACAGCGATATTTTCAGGAACATCGTTTTCAATTGCTATTTCACGGATTGTTTTGCTAACATTTCTCATAATTTGATCTATGTCCATATTAGTTTCAACAGCACCATGAATGATACCTTGTCCAATACCTTTTAGGGTCTCATCGAAATTCACTTTTTCTTTCTGTGCTGCCTGAAGTATACCGGACACTACACTAGAGACACGTTGTTCTGGTCTCTCATAGTTCTCACTGGTTGCATGCAACGCACCACGTACAATATTCGCTGTGATCTCAATATTGTCTCCCGTTCTTTTACCTATCCCCCATAAATTTGAAAAACTGTTTCTAAAAGATCGTTCCAAAGATTGCCTGACTCTCCGTACCCGCAGATTAGCAGAAGCAATAGTTTTTGCAGTATCAGCGATTTGATATGCAGTCACTCCTAAAGCTACATCGAGGCCAGGCACAGGGAGTCGTTTCAAATTTCCAAGTGGTATATCTCTTAGAAAATCCATACTAGGAACAGATGTAACTTGTTGAGAAAGCTCCCTGATAGGCGACTTGAGTGTATCCAGTACTATTTCACGACTCACTTCACCTTCTTCGCGAACAATAGCCAGCATACTCAAAGTAGCTAATCCTAAGATGAAAGTAATCATAAAAAGAAAATCAAAACTACCTATACTTATAGTAGTCAATTCTATTGAACTCCCTTGATCAAACCAGCGAGTAACAAAGGTTAGCTGACGATTTGCGAAAAACGTAGCTAATGTACCTCCAACAATGGGTCCCAATCCCGCACCAATATTTCCGGCGAGTGCTGCACTGGCTAAATAAGGCGTTGCTTGCCCTTCTGGTGATAATTTTAAGTTTAAAGTTCCTATTGTAAAACTGACTGCTGCAGTAGCAATCCCGGCAAAAATATGAAGGATAACAAGTAGAGGAATAGTTAAGAAGTAGCGTTCTGGAAGAGTGGTAAATATCCACCCCAGAAAAACAATCAGGTAAAGGGAGATTCCCATAGATAACACGACTTTACTTCCAAATCGGTCTGCAAAAGGACCCCATACTCGCAGAAAAAGAATATTAAATATCTGGCTTATTACACTAAGTCCAATTACCCAGAATAGGGAAAGTCCTAACCGTTGAAGCATATTAACCGCGAAAAACGGAATGGCGAGATTGGCAGCGAAATTCCACATCATCTGGAATATCATTAATCTTCTGAAGTTGATGTTTCGTAGTGGAGTAATGAGGGTCTTTATTAACTATGGATTTTCTCCAGGTGTGAATTGCATGAGAGGTTCTGGCATTAATGACATGAACACAGGACTGGCTAAGCCTAATACAACAGATCCGAATACCAGAGCATAAGTGTATCCGTAAATTGCCTGCTCGCCAATTACCTGTCCTTTCCAAAACTCAATAAAAAAAGCTGCACCCAGACCAAACACAATGCTGACTCCCGTCGATATAGCCAACCTTCTGGCAGTATAACTTCCAAGTATCTTTTGCGGGATAAGATCACGGATCCACGGGTTCCAGGCGCAGTTGCATATCGCTCCAAAGATGTTACGAATAGCCATCAATACAAGAAGCATAGATATAGCTCCAGCGCCGGGTGTACTTATATAGACGGGTATTAATGCTGCAGGAAACCACATTAGCTGCGCAAAAAACCAGAATATAGTGGCAATAGCTTTACGCTTCTTAAGCTTGTCTACCAAGAATATAGCTGGTATCTGTAAAGGTTGCATTAGAAAAGGGATTGCTGCCAGGATGCCTATCTGTACGCTGTTCGCTCCGAGTGCTAGTGCGAAGGCCGCAAGGATACCGCTTGTAGTAATACTGCTGAATCCGTTTGAGACAGCGCCTTCCCAGATCATCCATTTTAGACCAGAGTGAATATCCTGTTCTGATATGGTCGGTTTAGGATTAAGAAATCTAAATGCATTCATACCTTATTCTCTTAAGTGTGATATCAATCCTGCTTGTTTTGACGAAGTTTAGCAATTTCCTGTTTTAGTTCTTTGATTTCATCGGCAAGTTTTAATATTTTGTCATCTGAATCATCACTTCCTTTTACGAGGAATGAAGCCAAGTTAGCAGTTACACCGCTAAAGAATGCGATACCACCTAACATTAGCACGAAAGCGATTGCTCTACCTGCAACAGTTACAGGAACCATATCACCATAGCCAACAGTAGTGATTGTTACCACTGCCCACCAGAGTGCATCCGTAAATGAATGTATGGAAGCCCCTTCTCCTCCTTCCACCGTTGCGACTATTGTAGCGGAGATTATTACTAACCCGATTCCGTAAACAAGAAGAAAATCAATATTCACCAGCCTTCTCGCACCTACCCAGGCGCGGGAACCAAACAAAAAGATACGCAATATTCGTAACGGACGGAAAAACGGTACTACGACGACAAGAACCTCAAGCCAGTGTCTTTTTATATACGGTAATCTCTTCGGAGTAACTACAATCTTTATAATCAAGTCAACAGCAAACAAAGCCCATACAAACACATCAAGTGCTACAAATACACTTTCCTCTTCAGGTGACAGATGCCAGAAGAATGGTCCTACCAGTAATGGGATCATAGCGAAAGACAGAATCAGAAGCGGCAACTCCGTAATTCGCTCGATCTGATGTAGAAGAGCTTCTCTTTGGGGAATGTCGGGAGAATGTAATTTTCGTTTCATCATCGATTATACTTCCCTCTAATAAGCATGTTTTGTATATTATATAATAGATAAAATATTAGTGAGGATAGACACAGAAAATCATGAGGTTATCGATACTCGATTCTGAGCTTTGCATCGGATGCCAGTGTTGCATGTTTGCTTGTTCCAGGAAACAGAATGAAGCAGGGCTAGCAAACTCCTGTATTGATGTGAAATCTTTGGGTGGCATGGAACACGGTTTTACTGTAATCGTGTGTAGAGCATGTTACGATCCTCCTTGCGTAAAAGTGTGCCCTACTTCTGCCCTTGCAGCCAGGAAAGGTGGAGGGGTAAGACTGGATCATTCGAAATGTATAGGCTGCCGTAATTGTCAAGACGCCTGCCTGATCAATGCGGTTTACTGGGACGATGAGACCAACAAACCGAATATATGCATACATTGTGGGTATTGCGTTGATTATTGTCCTCATGGGGGTATTGAAACTCGAGGAGCACAGGAGTTTATCTAATGTCAATTGATACTTTACTCCCGAACGTACTAAATATCAACCTTACGGATAAGAGTTACCACGTTGTTCCACGTCCTGATCTATTCAATAAATATATCGGTGGGACTGGAGTAGCAGTAGCTCTGCTCATGGAGGAATGCCTAAAAAATATTGACCCTTTTCATCCCGATAATCCGATAATTCTCAGCATCGGTCCGGCTACGGGTTTGCTACCGTTGGCGTCAAAAACCGTCGCAATGTACAAATCTCCTCTCACAGGAAATCTTGGAGAAAGCCACTGCGGCGGTCGAAGTGCTATATCAATAAGAATGGCTGGCTACGGGGCAATTGTCATTAAAGGTAAAAGCGATATTCCTGTATACCTTTCGATATCCAACAAAGGACTCGAGTTCAGGAATGCTTCCACTTTATGGGGTATGCAGAGCAGTTTTACCGTCGGAAGAATAATCAGAGAAAATGAGAAAGGCGCCGGTCATAGAACGATTATGAGAATAGGAGGTGCCGGTGAAAATCTGG
The DNA here is from genome assembly GCA_011191975.1 of Dehalococcoidia bacterium. GTDB lineage: Bacteria > Chloroflexota > Dehalococcoidia > Dehalococcoidales > UBA2162 > MGML01. The sequence goes on along the minus strand of DUFA01000053.1, from coordinate 33,777 downwards.
TGAACTATGCCTGCGTAGCTACTGAAACCTACCGGCATTTTGGCCGAATGGGACTGGGCGCCGTTTTTGGGAGTAAGAAACTAAAGGCTATTGTCATTTCCGGAAAAAGGTCTATTTCTGTTTCAGACCAGAAAGTCTATAAGGAACTCTATGATGACCTCTTCAAAGCTGCGGTGAAATCAGCCTTAATGAAAAAATACCATGATCTGGGAACGGCCGAAAACGTCCTGCCGCTAAATATAATAGGGGGACTCCCTTCATATAATTTACTCGAAGCCAAATTCGATAAAGTAGATGTTCTCTCTGGAGAATCCTTGGCACAAAACTACCTAGGTAGGCGTCTTGCCTGTACCCACTGCTCTTTCGGTTGTATACATATTGCAGCTCTGCGAGTACCGTGTGCTAATGAGCCTTTTTTCTATAAAACTTCGATGATATCGTATGATTACGAACTTATTTACTCGCTAGGAACGATGTTAGGAATAATTAACGCCGATGGTTTATTTAAACTAATAGAACAGGTAGAAAAATTCTCCCTTGATGCTATTAGTACAGGTGTGGTCCTTGCATGGGCAACCGAGGCTTATGAGAAAGGACTTATTACCTCATCGGAAACAGGTGGGATATCGTTTAACTGGGGCAATTACCTGCAATACTCGAAAGCTATAGAACTGATCGTGGAACAATCCAATAAGTTTTATGAATTAATGGCAAAAGGAGTTGAAGCAGTGTCTTTGGAATATGGAGGTACTGATTTCACTCTTGCCTTCGGAAAGACTGAAATGCCGGGATACCATACCGGACCAGCAGCCCATCTCGGAGTATTATTAGGGATGAGGCACAGCCATCTTGATAATGCCGGATATAGTATTGACCAGAAAATCCTTTCAAAACAGTCACTATCTCCGTATGAACTGGTAAAATTATTAGTCGATGAAGAATGTTAGCGACAAATCCTCTCTAGCCTCGTTGTATGTTTCTTTGCCCGGGGGATTTATAATCAGGATGTGGTTGTCAGAAGTCTGAAATTGGAGGGGCTGGATTTCAGTAAAAGCGATCTAGAAAATATAGCCAGGGAAATATATAAGCTTAAATACGCCTTTAAGAAACGTGAGAGCTTTTCCTTTAAGAATTTAAAAATACCGGAGAGAATTTATAAGACACTGACTTCTGTTGGAAGTATCGATAAACAATACATGCAGGATGTTATCAATAGCGTTCAGGAAGTGGTTCGATAAAAAACTAACGATCTTAGGAGTTATGATTACTGATAGAAAATCTTGATCCGCTGTTAGAAAGGATACACAGATACGGTGCTTACTCTTACAAAGTCCTTTCTAACAATACGAGAGATAAAGATATTAGGCTATCATTTACTTCTAAATTTGAAGAATTAAAGAGGTATTCAGTATAGACTGTGATGGCTTTGAGGTAATAGATTTTCGATATGCCGGTAATTATTAATCGTAAATATGCACGAGATTACCTGTAATATATCGGTACAACAATTCAGAAAATAGAGGTATGACTATGAAAATTACAACAAGATTGCTGACTATAGTTTTTATCCTGGTGTTAGTATCAATCCTACTGGTTGGGGGAGTTTTGGCCTGTGGCAAGACTTCTTCTGAGACAACTACTAACGGTGCCGAATATAAACTGGTCCACAATCTACCGGACCTTGAATACATACTCCCGTGGGATAAAATCGAAGCAAAAGTTCCCGACTTAAACGATTATACGAAATATCAGAAAGAGGAAGCATATATGGGCAGGGGGAATGCCGGGGGGTTCATTTCCCTGGATAGCAATTCCCCGGCGATGTGGATGATTGCACGTGTGGTTAATAAAATACCGAAAGGAAACGAGGTTCGTAACATTAGTGTTTTCATGTGGTATTTTGATACTGAAAAAGAGTTCGATGAGCATCTGAATACGCTTCCGGCACAGGGAATTTCTGTTCAAAGAGATGGAGATTTTCAGACCGCTATCGTGGTAAAAGAGACTCCTGTGCAGTCTGCCCAACTGGTAGTTGCCGGAAATCGTATTTGTATTTCAATTGCCAATGTTGCTTCTCCGGATGAATCTCTCGTCTATGGCGAAGAAGATTTAACCACATTACTTCCTACCCTGAAAAGTAAAATCTCCTCGATAGAACTTACTCCTCTTCCATATCCCAAAATACCGAGAAAATGAGTATGGTATCAGATATGAAATCAGTAGTGACCTGCATTACCAAACTTTTTATCACCACCAGCGTAACCTTATCGTTGCTGACATTTACCCTAGGATGCGGTCAAGATGAAGACCATGAGATTACGTTTCAACAGTTGTTTTCTAACCCTGATCAATATAATGGAAAGGAAATAACCGTCGATGGATTCTTTTTCCAAGGCTTTGAGGTTCAGGCAATAGCTAAGAATCTGGAATATTCAGGGCATGCTGAAGGACATCTTGTGCTGAAAGGTGAAATGATCTGGGTTAAAGGTGGAATACCTCGTGAAGTTTATGATGAGCTGTATTCACAGTCGATGATGGGTCCTGAAGAACGCTACGGGAAAGTCAGAGTAACAGGTATGTTTGAATACGGTGGTAAGTATGGACACCTTAGTGCATATGACTACCAGATTTTACCTTCCAAAGTTGAACTAATGGAATGGTCTCAGAAGGATCTAGCACACTGAGATATTAATGCAAAGAAGCGAAAATGCGGATCGGTGTTCCACTAAAAAGTGCATTAGGTAGGTAGATAGCGGGTCGAATTAATCATCACTCTAATTCTTTATTTAACTACCGGGTTTATCAGGACAGCATTGGAGAATGAACGACTTTATACTAACAATATATTATCATCCCATTATATAAGTAATTACTAAGGTTTTTCTTCAAAAACTGCATTTGGTGAGGATTTTGGTTCTTCGGTAGCACGGTGAACCACACCAACAACTTTTTCTACAGGAACAACGAAGGCAAGACCGTTACCAGGTTTATCCAGTTCTGCAGCTTTGATTATTTCATTCAGTACTGCTTCCGTATTGTCTGAATAGGTAATTGATAACACGATCTCTTTTTCAGGCTCGATAGCAATACCAAGAATTTTTTGAGTTTCATGAACACCGATACCTCTCCCGTATGTTACTGTTCCCCCCTCAGCACCGGCTTCACAGGATGCATTTAGAACAGTATCTCCCCAGCCTTTTCTTACGATACTTATTATTAGTTTTAACTCTGGCATCTTTTTCTCCTCTTTTTTTCTTAATTTTAATCGGATTATTATTCCGAGAATCAGTATTGTCAAGATAGGAGCCAGGGCGATTAGGGCTATCATACCGAAACCATCGATAATCGGATCCCTGCCTTCGATAGTTGCCGCGATTCCGACAGATATCGCCATCAGGAAAGTCACAGCCATTGGGCCGGTAGCCACTCCGCCGGCATCGAAAGCAACCGCCAGCAGATTCCGGTCATTAAACCATATCAGTATTATTGCCAGCAAGTAACCAGGTATGATTATCCATTGTAAGGGTATTCCGTAGATTATTTTTACCATCGCCAGAGCGATGAAAATTGCTACTCCCGATGATATCGTATAGAGAACCAGACCTTTCTTGATTGAACCGCGCGATGCTTGGTCAATCTGGTCAGCAAGAATCCGAACTGCCGGTTCTCCAAATGTTGCCAGAAATCCGGCCAGGAGACCGAAAGGTATTAACAGCCATCTTTGACTTAGAGAACCTAGAAATTCACCGATTTCCTGGCCAGCCGGTAGGAATGCGATATGGACTCCCTAAAGAAAAAGCGTCAATCCTGCTATAGCCAGTAAAGCTCCCTTTATTAGGTTAAATACATATGCTTTTGGAAGTTTCAGTATAGTAAACTGAAAAATCATGAACAGTATCATCACCGGCGCAAGGGCAATGATGATATCGAGAAGTATGCGTCCGATTCCATCCCACACGACTATCCCTGTCAACTCAGTACTATCCCCATTACCAATACTCCGATAACCGGACCGATGGACGCTAATCCTATCAGACCAAAGCCATCAGATAGTGGTGATTTACCTGCCAGTACCGAACTGAAATCCAAACCCAGTGACAGGATAATCGGTACTGTCATCGGACCGGTGGTGACACCACCTGAATCAAAAGCCACTGGAACAAATTCAGCAGGAGTGAAACAAGACAGAATCAATATGATTATGTAACCGGCAGAAATCAGGTAGGCCATCGGTATATCGAGCAAAATCCGGAGTATTGCCATCGCCACAAAAAACCGACACCGATGGCAATCACGATTATCAAAACAGTGTTAGAAATTTCACCGCCAGACACCACTTGAACCTGCCCAGTCAAAACAATAACATCAGGTTCAGCTATCGTTGCTGTAAAACCGAGTAAAAAAGCGATTCATATGGCAATTGCTACGGAACCTTTTCGCGGAAGTTCGGCGCCAAGAATTTTCCCCATAGGCAGAATGCCGATTTCGATCCCTATCAAGAAAAGCCCCATGCCGATGATTACCATAATCGTTCCAATAGCGAACTGGATAAACAGTTCAAACGGCATTTTCACAACCGTCAACTGAAGGATAATAACCAAAATTACCAAAGGCATGATGGCTGTGATAACTTCGAGTATTTTGGTTCTTAAATGACTTCGCATGCAAATATAATAACCGAATTATTACACTACTGCACCCCGCTACGACAGAAAAATGAACAAGAAAATACAATGGATGAAGAAATAGGGATAGCCATGAGAAGAAGAAGGAAATGGAACACACAGACCAAAGCGCCAGTAGTATTTTAATTTAAGAGTTGAAACGAAGGTCTGATACCGATATTTGTATCGAAAATTTGATTAGCTAGACACAGTACAATCAGTAGCGTGACCAGTTCACGAAGCAACTGCTGATAGTGTTTGAGAACACGGGATGTCGACAGTAGTCACTGACTCGGGAGAATGACCGTTTGAAGAAGAAAATGGGAGCATTTACGGTCTAGTTAATAAAACTTGACGAGTGGTTAGAACAGGAAGGAATCAACTGCAATAAAAACATGGAAGGCGGTACAAGAGTCGTCACTACCGTGTAACGATAGATATAGCAATGATAGTGAATTTATAGTAAATTAAGAAAGCAATGATTGCACTTAATGAGTGACGATTGCAGCCAATTAACTTCGATGGCTTTAATTAAAGCCTTCCGAGAAACGGATATCAAACAAGCGCTTTCAAGTTATAGAAACTCGAAAAACAACACCGCTATGAAAAGAATATTCTGTACAATGAAGAACGAACTGACTTGACTCAGAGAATGGTATGACTTGTTCAAACTGGCTAAAGTTTAGGTTGAGTTAAGTGGATCATGTACTACGACCGGCATCACTTTCACTCGTAACTTGAATATCGATCACTGATAAATATAATTCGAAGGAGAACATTAAAACAGTTAGCTGAATATTGTTATGCCTTGATTTTTAGGGATGCACCGCAACGTCTCTCTCTTTTCCTAGTTTATTAGGTGATTAGAATTTGTCTTCAACGTATATCTACTTGTGCAAGTTTTCTCCACCTGGCCCCCAAGTATTTTTATTATTTATTACTTCTTCGTTTTCAGCAACTCCGCGTAAGCTCGTTTCGCTTCCTCGACAGAGCCTTCGTCTTCGAGAGTAGTTAAATCGCCGATATCTTGTCCTGAAGCCACTGCTTTCAATACTCGTCGCATTATCTTCCCGCTTCTGGTCTTTGGCATCGAGTCAACGAAATATATCTCGTCGGCAGTAGCGATTGGACCGATATTTTCGCGTAAATGTTTGTTAATTTCTTTCTTCAATTCGTCTGAAGGTTTTTCATTCTCTCTCAGTGTCACGAAGAGAACAAGTGCATCACCTTTTATTTCATCGGGCTTACTCGCCACAGCAACCTCTGTCACGGAAGGGTGAGATATCACCGCACTCTCCACTTCAGCGGTGCCTATTCTATGCCCAGCAATCTTGAGCACTTCATCAGCCCTGCCTAACATCCAGAAATAGCCGTCTTTATCTCGCATCGCAAAATCACCAGCATAATATGAACCGGGGAATTTCGACCAGTATGTTTCTCGGTACCGATCTGAATCTCCATATATATCCATCATAATACCAGGCCAAGGCTTTTTGATAATAAGCAAACCTGTCTCTCCTGGTGGAATCTCGTTACCGTCATTATCTACTATTACCGCGTCTACTCCCGGTAAAGGTAAAGTCGCTGAGCCTGGTTTTAGTGGGATTTCTTCTATTCCCGGGGTTGGAGATATCATAATCCCGCCTGTTTCCGTTTGCCACCAGGTATCCACAATTGGGCAACGCTCTTTGCCTATATACCTGTAATACCATTCCCAGGCTTCAGGATTTATCGGTTCCCCAACGCTTCCGAGTAATTCCAACGTGGAAAGGTCGTACTTTTCCAACCACTTCTCCCCAGACCGCATGAACATCCTGATGGCTGTGGGTGAAGTATACAAGACTGTAACCCCATATTTATCGATGATATCCCACCACCGGTCGATCTCCGGATAGTCTGGAGCTCCTTCATAAAGGACTATGGCTGCTCCATGAGATAAAGGAGCGTAAACTATATTGCTGTGTCCGGTTACCCAACCTACATCGGCCGTACACCAGAAGACAGAATCTTCTCTGATATCGAAAACCCATTTATATGCGGAGTGGTTGTATACCAGGTATCCTCCTGTCCCATGAACGATACCTTTCGGTTTTCCTGTGGTTCCGGAGGTATAGAGAATATATAGAGGATGTGTTGATTCCATTGGTTCGGGCTCAACATATTTTGCCGCGTCGGTTAGCAGATCCGAAAGCCATACATCTTTTCCTTCTGACCAGGGTATGTCCTCTCCTGTTCTTTTTACCACTATTATTCGCTCAATTGAAGGGCAATCCTGTACTGCTTCATCGGTAATCTCTTTCAGTTTAATTGTTTTGCCGCGGCGATAACCACCATCGGCTGTAATTATGATTTTAGCTTTGGTATCGTTTACTCTATCCGCAATTGCCTGGGCGCTGAATCCAGAAAAAATGACCGTATGTACAGCACCTATTCTGCAAGCAGCAAGCATGAAGATGGGAAGCTCCGGCACCATAGGCATATATAGGGCTATCTTGTCTCCCTTTTTCACGCCGAGTTTTTCAAGTATCGAAGCAAAACGATTAACATCCCGATAAAGTGTGGAGTAGCTGAGTACTCGCGTCTCTCCTGTTTCGCCTTCCCAGTAAATGGCTACCTTACTCTTCCTCCAGGTTTTCACATGACGATCTACACATTGGTATGAGGCATTTAGTTTACCTCCAACAAACCATCTTGCATACGGTGGTTCCCAATCCAGTACCTTGTCCCATGTTTCATACCAGTCGAGTTTACGGGCTTCTTCCGACCAGAAATGCTCAGGATCTTCAATCGAAAATCTGTGCATATCGGTATATCTCTTTAGCGGCCATATCCGGGTGTCCACGGGCAAATTTAAAGATGTACTGATTCTCTCATTATCAGCCATATCGTCACCTCCATTATCTAAATCATTATTACTCAGGCACAAATATTCTTAGTCAAGATTATTTCTTTGGTCCGGAAACGGTAACTTAACAATTACCTTAAAATACAATCTGAAACTCAACGTATTTACTGCATAACTCGACCTATTAACACTGAGCAGTTTGCGTTTCTTGCCACCCTCTCAGCAACGCTTCCTAGGAAAAAAGACTCGATGCCAGTCAAACCTCTACTTCCCACAGCAACAATGTCAGGACTATATTCCTTAATAGCTGCCAATATACACTCACACGCTCCTCCGCGAACAACGACCGATGCAGTCTTGTGCCCTCTCTCCTGAAATCGTTTCTGTGCTTTCGCTGTTATCTTCCGCGCTTCAGCTTCTTCAGCTGTACGTAATCTCTCAAGTAATTCCTGGTTGGTACGGAAATCAAGCGTTGGCGTCTTCATCCAAGCTTCAAGGTGAGACTGTAGAGCAGTGATTACAATAACCTCAGTCGGGCGTACCAGAGGAATATCTAGCAGAAACTGGACTACAGCGTCTGAGTATTTCGAGCCATCGGTAGCAAGCAGGACTCGACTCGGGGTAGCTGTTTTACTTTTTTTCTTGGTTCCTTAGACGCTGGGGTACTCTTCGGTTTAACGAGCAGGACGTTTGCATTTGCATATTTCATTATTTTCAAAGCGACGCTACCTAATCGAAAACTGAGCGCATCAGTCAATCCCTTAGCTCCCACAATTATCAAGGAGGTATTTCCTCCCTCAGCCTCCCGCAGAATTACTTCTGCAGGATTTCCCCATCGTACAAGAGTACCTATTTTAAACTTGCTTTCACCAAGAATCTGAGTCATATGTTGAAGCAACTCAGCCGCTTTCTGCCGTTGCTCCTCACGTGCTTTTTTCCTTTCCTGACTGCCACCCCTGATTGCATCAAAAGTAATACCTCCTAGGAAAGTAGCTTCAGGGACTACCGTTAAAATAGTAACTTCAGTCTTAGTTGGAAGCTGGAGTGTCTTCAACATCTCAGCAGCCATCTCAGAATATGACGAGCCATCAACAACGAGAAGTATTTTCATGGTTTACCTCCTCTTCAAATTCTTGACATACATTGTTAACATTGTAGCTAATTAGAAAGTATATTAGCAATCATAAATAATCTTAGACGATCTAACCAATAACAATCTCGAACTTCTCGTTTTCGAGTTTGGACAGATAAACTGGATTAGATCCTGAAGTCTGCCCGTAAAAACGTCGACTAGCATATTGACAAGCGCGACGAATTTATTATTGATCTTGATGGAGTGGCATACTTCGAGCTTAAAGACCAAAAATATGAATCGCATAAAGTCGATATGATCGTTATTGAAGCTGGCAAGATACATTCTGTGGACTCAAAAAACTCTGTTCTGTTATCAGTTAAACCACATGAAGAAGGGCACTTATTTTTATTAGATTTCCTCTCTTGATTACGTGTTTATTGTCGGTGTAAAAGCTTACTTTCTCGAAAATGTAAATGGTATTAAGAATCTACACGCACGATGGGGCAAACATCCACAAAAATGTCTCAAGGTAACAAACCTGCAGAATGTTGAATTATAATAGCTTGGAAGGTATGAATTATTGAAATAGAACTGATGGAGATAATCTCGAAGCAATTCCTGCTTAATCTCTTGATTTCCGTGATGATTTCCAGACCTTAATCATCTCTTTCTTAATCAATATTACTGTTAAGTAACCCTACCGTTAGTGATTTTTTGTTTATGTTATTACTTTTTCATGCAAAATAGTGATATTTCTTCGATGCATTTAACCTTAGTTCCTCAAGTGCTACTAATAGTTGCCCAACTCAGGCTCAAAAAATGAAAATAATCGTATAAAAAACGTTAAAAATTTCATCAATTGTTACCAGGTATTCATCATAAGCATCCACTAAATTATCGAAACTGGATCAAATATCCCTTGAACACAATTCGCAATAACCTGGAAGATTTGGGTAAGCTAGGAATCGTTGCAGTTGCCGGTTGATTGTGAGTGCTTCATCTTCAAGTTCCTGACTTCTATTGGCTATTAGTTTAGTTTGCTCTGTTTTCGTCCATTTAGTTCTCAAATTTTTATGAAATTCCTCACGACTTCCCAAATCTTCATTTGAGGTACCGTTGTATATTATGTACGCACCAAATTTTAATTTAAGCCCATTCTTTCTGTAGGTATAGCTCTTAAAATGTTCAAATCCTCTTGCCTGGTCTACAGCATCAGCACAAACTAATATTGGGAAATCGATCGTGAAACCTAGTTTGTCATCGTCAAGCAGAATAGATACGTCATATTTACCTTCGATGTCATTTCGAACATCGGTGAGTAGTGTGTGGCAAGAAAGGAAGTATTCGGCAACGTCATTGCTCCATGTTGAAATTCCAGACAATACATCTACAAAGCCCCCGGTTTCCAGATGGGAATGTAACGCTTGGGTGATGAGATCTGATTTATCTGCTTCCGATATTGAAAACGTAACCTTGATTTCACCTTGTTCGCTAATACCGATTGGAAACCCATTTTTGCCTAACGTGAGAAGCCCAGGTCGCAATTCCGGGATGAAGTGGTTCTTAATCCATGGTAAACCGATACTCTGCTGAAGACTCACAGCTAAACTGCGGATCTGGTCATCGATAGAAATAGAATGACCATGCTGCGTTTGGTTGTTCTTGTATTGGCTTGAGGCTGTTTTCGTATCGATTTCGGATGGGCTTTTATTGGTACCACTTCGTAATATATTGGATAATGGACTAAACAATTGGTGCGCAGCGCCGATATCAGAATCTGGCGCGTGCAGGTAACCTTCAGTGGTCTTAAGGCTCGAGTGTCCCATTTCTTTTTGGAGGTCTTCTCGTGATGCGCCGTAGTTGCGAGATAGAGTTGCGAAAGTATGCCTTAGCTTATGGGGAGCTAACCTTCCCTGAAAACCGACTTTCTTGCCAAGGCGAACAAGCATAGATCTTATGCCCGAGTTTGTGAGTGGTTTCCCTTTGCGTTTTACAAAAAGGAAATCATCTTTCGATGCTCCTTTTCTTGATTCAATGATGTAAATTCCAATTATTTCAGCTGCGTCAGAACCGAAATACACATACCTTTCTTTTTTACCTCTACCTTTGCCGATGACTTTTGCATGTTTTTTATTGAGATCGATTTCGCCAATTTTGAGTGTACTTAACTCATCTACTCTTACACCAGAATCGGTAAACAAATATAAAATTGCTTTATCCCGTGCGTTTAGTGAATCTAAATTCAGAACTTTTCTTATCTGGTCTTCTGAATATGCTTTCGATACCCGTTGTCCAACAGGCGGTGTTGGGACGGACACGAGAGGATTCACAGCAATGTAATTTTCTTTTTGAAGCCATTTAAAGAAAGTCTTAATCGTTCGCGCGTAGGTATTAATCGTAGCAGGGCTGAGGTTGCGTTGTTTTTCTGTTTTCAGACCTTGCCAAAGAGGGCGAGTGCGGAGATCTGCCAGAAAACGGCGGAAGTCGTCAGCCGTGATGTCCTCGATATCATCTATACCTCCAAGGAACCGATCAAAAAGTCTGAGACTTAACCGAACGGTATTGATTTGTCCTGGACTAAAACCTGCAGCTTTCGCATATAGTTCGTAATTTTCGAGCAGTTTCTTTATCACCGGACCTTCGACGTTCTCTTTGCTTCCCATAGCAGAAATTTTATAGCAACATACCTTCTTACCACAAGCGTCACAAATAGTTATCACACATTAGATAAGAGTTCACTACTACTACTCTGATTACTAATTTGGGGCGTGAATAATATACTAAGACGAGAAAATCGAGAATCTCTATAAACGAGGAAAGGCTTGATGAATAGAGAAAGACACCATACAATCTTTAGTACCTGGAATGCTATTAATAAACTAAAATAAATGTTAAAATAGAGCACATGCTTCTGGCATGGATAAGCCTGTGGAAGGCATCTGCTAGGCATGATATAGGCGGTTAACTCGGTCACTTAACGGACATGCTTTACACGCAGGGGGTCAGCGGTTCAAGTCCTCTACTGCCCACCATAGTCTCAGAATCGTTGATTTTTCACTATTGATGTTTAAATACTACTAATCACGTTTATATTTGTATTTGTACATCATTTACTTTACTCATATCTCTTTAGACAACATCTCTTGGTGAATCGTTCATTACGTTTACTTGGGTTTTTACCAGCTTGATATAACATGCTTGTTGGTGATACATTCGAGGTTAAATAAATAACCGAAGGAAATATTTAAGGAATAACTGTGTTAAGTCCTTATCGCGCTCTCGATCTAACGGATGAAAAAGGTCTATTGTGCGGGAAGATTCTTGCAGACCTTGGGGCTGAGGTAATTCAGGTTGAGAGTCCATCCGGAAATCCGGCACGGAAGATACCTCCTTTTGCCAGAGGTAAAACTGATCCGGAGCACAGCCTTTTCTGGTACGCATTCAGTGCCGGTAAAAAGAGTGTCACTCTTGATATGGAGGTAGGTAATGGAAGGGATAATTTCAAGAAACTCGCCGGAACTGCTGATTTTCTTATCGAGTCCTTCCCTCCAGGGTATCTTGACAGTATCGGGCTGGGGTATCAGACCCTTTCGAGTATTAATCCAGCTTTAATCATGGTATCGATATCACCTTTTGGCCAGACTGGACCCTATCGAGATTATAAAGCCGGAGATCTTGTCTCTACGGCGATGGGTGGCATGGCATACTGCACTGGAGAAGTCGACCGCCCTCCGATACGGATAAGCCTTGACCAGACCTATTCCCAGGCAAGTGTTCACGCCGCGGCGGGAATCTTAATTGCCTTGAATCAACGCTCAAAAATCGGCAGAGGACAATGGATAGATGTCTCCATGCAGGCGAGTGTCGTCAGGACTCTGCACACTCAATTACCGTACTGGGAATACAGTAACAAGATTGTTGAGAGATCCGGTATTCAAAGATTCAGAGGGGGAGTATCGACCCAGGAAATCTGGCCATGTAAAGACGGGTTCGTGTCATGGATGTTTTTCGGAGGAGCTGTAGGTACGCGGCAGATGCAGTACATGGTCGAGTGGATGGACAGTAAAGGGATGGCTGGTAGTCTGACGGAGGAAATTCAGGACTGGTCATCACTGGATCTGACAAAAGTATCTCCTAATAAGATACGTTCCTGGGAACAACTGATAGGCGATTTTTTCATGAACCATACCAAGCTGGAACTCTATGAAGAAGCCGTTGAAAAACGTATTCCTTTAACCCCTCTCAACGATGTATCTGATGTTCTCGAAGATAATCAGCTTATTGATAGAAAGTTCTGGACAAACGTTGCTTATACTGATCTGGATACGGAAGTACCATATCCTGGATTTCTGTTTATCACGTCCGATGAAGAATGCCAGCCTGCCGTGAAAGGTCGTGCACCTCGACTCGGTGAGAATAATGATGATATCTACCAGGAGTTAAAGGAACTCGATGAGGAAAGCATTCATGCTGTACTTCCGGGCGGGAATATTCCGGATAATAAACGGGACTTGGCGGCTCTTGAAGGACTGAGGGTGGTTGATTTCAGCTGGGCGTTTGCGGGGCCATTCATCGGGTCTTACCTGGGCGATTACGGCGCCAACATAATCAAGATTGAAAGTAACTCGAACCTTGATATCACTCGGGTAACGTCTCCGTATAAAGATGGAATCAGCGGCATAAACCGTTCCGGTTGCTTCCTGGTAGCAAATAACAGCAAGATGAGTCTGACACTCGACCTGAAAAATCCGAAAGCGAGGCTAATAATAGAAAAGCTCATAAGCTGGGCTGATGTAGTGGTAGAAAATTTCGGGACCGGTGTTATGGACAGACTGGGGCTCAACTACAAAAAACTTCAAGCAATTAATCCGAACATAATTATGCTGAGCGCAACGATACAGGGACAGACCGGTCCGAGAGCGTCTTTTACGGGTTACGGATGGAATACCGTCGCGTTGACCGGTATTGGTAACTTGACCGGATGGCCTGACCGGTCGCCGGTCGGTACGCTTCAAGCCTATCCGGACAGTGTCGTTCCGTGGTTCGGAGTTGTCGCGATTCTGGCTGCTCTGGATTACCGCCGGAGAACGGGTAAAGGGCAGTATATCGATATCAGCCAGTACGAAACCACCTGCCAGTTTCTGGCTCCACTGGTGATGGACTATGCGGTTAATAATAACTTATCGACGAGGGTAGGAAATCAGTCTTCCTATTCTGTTCCGCACGGTGTATACCGTTGTAAAGGAAATGACCGGTGGTGTGCAATCAGCGTTTTCACCGAAATCGAGCGGGAAGCTTTCCGAAAAGCCATTGGCTACCCGGAATGGACGAAAGAGAAAAGATTCTCCGCTCTTCAACAAAGAAAAGAGAATGAAGGTCAATTAAATGAACTCGTAGAAAAATGGACTCACAAACATACTCCCGAAGAGATAATGGGAATACTCCAGAAAGCAGGAGTCCCGGCAGGTATTGTTAAAACTAATAAAGAATTGTTTGAAGACCCACAACTAAAACACCGGGGATATTTTCAACTCATCGACCATCCGGAGATAGGGAAGTGCTACCAGCAGGGATGGCCGATACTCCTGTCTGAAAGCCCTGTTAATATTAAGCCTGCTCCCTGCCTGGGAGAGCATAACGAATATATCTGCACCGGAATCCTGGGATTATCCGATGAAGAATTCATTGGTTTGTTTAGTGAGGGTGTTTTCGATTAGCCTTGCTTACGTTCTGCCATCATCTCGCATAACAGGTTAACAGCCTGTCCGGCGAATGTCTCATCATTGATATGGGCGTCTATTTCTATAAACCTGATTCCAGGATTCAGCTTCTTTTTCAAAACATCGATAAACGCCTTATCCGCTTCCGGATTGTAAAGACTCCTGCCTTCACGATTCCCCGGTGAAAATCCTTTACCTGGAATCACAACAGTAACAGGTCCAATAGCTTTGTTCAGCTTTTCAGCCAGAACCTTAGCTGAAAATTCCATTTCTGTTTTATCAGCTCTTACGATTGCCACCTCGGGAGTGTGCCAGAATATCTCCCGTTTTTTTATATGTTCAGGAATATTATCGGGGGGACTGAATGCGATGAAATCGATGCAGCCCGGAACAACTACCTGCGGAATACCCTTTCTTCCTGCCGTTTCCAGCCTGTCAGGTCCGGCATCATAGTAACCGTGGTAAAGATGGTCGATCAGTTCATGCGTTACCAGGTCGAAAACTCCGTCGATGAGCCCCTCGTCGATCGTTTCCTCCATTGCTCGTCCGCCGGTACCGACTGCGTGGAAAGTGACGACTTCGAATCCTCTTTCTTCAAGAATTTCCTGTGCTTTGAAAGCTGCCCTGTTAATGCCACCCATCGCGCTCATGGCAATTACAGGCTTATCTGTATCTTCGCGCTCTGAATCTGTGTTGACTGCTCCTACTATTGCTCCGGCTGCGTATGAGAGTAGCTTCCTGGTCATACGATTCAGTCCCGCGATATCGGTAACTGAGTGGAGTACCGTGATGTCCCTGGTACCTATGTACGGTCTCATATCTCCCGATGCTATGGTACTTACCATGAATTTAGGTATCCCGAACGGTAAAGCTCGCATAACAGCCGTACCGATGGCGGTTCCCCGCGATCCCCCAAGGCACATCACACCGTCAAGTTTTCCTTTATCGTACAGTTGCCGGGCGATAACCGAAGCTCCTTCCATCATTACTTCGATTTCCTTGCTTTCATCAGAACGATCGACTACTTCCGTGATTTTTCTTCCGGCAGCTCTGGCAACATCCTCACGGGTAATATCAGACTGAAATTCCGGAGAACCGCGGGTGCCAGTGTCGATTGTAATAACTTCACAACCTCCGGCGACTATCCTGTCTTTTACAAAACCGTATTCTTTACCCTTACTGTCAAGACGCCCGAATAACGCAATAGTTTTTTTCTGATTAATCATACAACGATCCCTGCCCTGTTACTTTTCAGGAATTGATATTTTGTAAGAATAGCGAGTACAATCGGTATTACCAGTTTATTTTGTTGAATAGTATATCATTTATCCTTCACACACGATACCGGGTCAGGTGAGTGAGTATGCATTCAAAGAAAGTGATACTCTGCATCGGTACACTGGACTCGAAAGGTCCGGAACTCCAGTACGTTAAAAACCTTATCAACGGTAAAGAAAATTACCAGGCTCTGGTGATGGATGTAGGTTGCCTTGCCGAGGCGTACTTTGATGCTGATATCACGGCAGAAGAGGTAGCCGTAGCGGCAGGGACTACGATTGAAGAAGTAAGAGCTATATCCGAAGCCGGACCAGCGACAAGGATAATGACCACGGGAGCAAGGAAGATAGTCAAGGAACTCTATGAGTCCGGGGCTTTTTCAGGAGTGATATCTATCGGTGGTGGTACCGGTTCAGGTATAGCAGCAGCGGTGCTCCAGGAACTCCCCATAGGTTTCCCCAAGTTCATGCTTTCATCCCAGAAGATTGTGCAAGCAGGTATCAGGAAGTATGTAGGGACCAAAGATATTGTTATCATGCCGTCGATCGCAGATATAGCCGGGCTGAATAGACTGACAGTAGATTCTCTACAGAAAGCGGTTGGTGCAATAACAGGTATGATGGATACGATGATCCCGGAAAGTTACGAAAAACCTCTGGTATTCATGACCATGACCGGTCTGTCTACTGGTTGCGGTCTAACTGTGAAATCACTCCTCGAGGACAAAGGTTTTGAAGTTGGCGTATTTCATACCATAGGTGTTGGGGGAGAGACGTTTGAAGAACTCGTAAAAAGCTACCCGGTAAAAGGAGTTATTGAGCTCGGAATGAACGAAATCGGGAACGAGCTCTTCGGCGGTCTGGCTTCTGCCGGACCCCATCGCCTTGAAGCAGCCGGTGAGATAGGAATACCCCAGATCATTACTCCCGGATGTATCGATATCCTGAATTTTCTTAGCCCCGAGACGTTACCTGAACGATATACCAACAGAATGATCTGTTATCACAACCCCCAGGCCACGCTACCAAGAGTAAACGCTGATGAACTGCGTCTGATTGCCGGTACAATCAGTGAGAAACTGAATCGTGCCAGGGGTAAAGTGAAATTTCTGATTCCACTGAGGGGATTTTCATCGATAGACTGCGAAGGTAATGATTTTTACGATCCTGTCGCTAATAATGCGTTTATCGATACGCTAAAAAATTCTTTACGAAAAGATATTCAAATATTAATGATCGACGCTAATATAAACGACTCTATATTCTCAGAATCGGTGGTCAATGAGTTTCTCAAAATACTAACCGCCGATATAGAAAGTTAGCTTAATGATTTCTTTGGTACCTGTCCCGACACCTCCAGCCACAATTATTATCTAATAAAAGTACACGTAGTTGATCCGTTATCTATTGGGTGGTTTTTAGCGGATTGTTTGAATAATCTCTACCATTTTTCTACCAAACCGTACCATAATTCCACGTACTCTGATATGTACTGAACCTATATATTGCGATATTCTAAAATCAAAGCGGATAAAAAACGAAAATCTATTAATCGACATTGATACGAATACTGAAAGAAGAGAAATGAGAAAGGTGGAGTAAAGTGGATAGTACTGAGAAAATAAGGGATATGCTTAAGTTACTTAAAATGAATGATGACCATTTTCATTATGAGTTAACCAGCCTTGCTGCAAAAGTTAACAATTTTCTCGATGACCGGACGAGGACGTTATCCGGACGATTACTGTCTGTTATGTATGACAGTTTGATGCAACAGAATGAACAATAAAACAGTTGGAAGATTCGGAGTGGCTGATTATTTATCTCGAAATAGTATAAGTTCGGATCGAGGTAAAAAATCTATTAGATAAAATTGTTTTCCCTCTTAGTGGTATAAAAAAGAAATCCTGCCTTTTCCGGCAGGATTTCTTTTAATATATCATTATTATGCTGGCTGTCAGGTTATTTTATGGCGTAGGCTATCTGAATACTCAGGCTGATATCCAGTTCACCGGGGCTGATTGATGTACTGTAGCTGGCTCCTTCATCGTATCCTACAGCCATTTCAGCTCTAGCAACCGGTGCATAAAACATTCCCTCTGAAATATAGGTTGCGGCGCCCAGGCTTACATTAGCCAGTTTAGCCAGTTGTTCAGCTTTCTTCTTTGCATCAGCTACCGCTTCTTTCCTGGCTTCTTCGTAATACTCATCCGGGTCATCGATCGAGAAATTTATACCATTGATCCTGGTCAGATCTCCTCCTGCATCCGTGACTGCATCGATGATCGTCCCGACCTTTTCTATATCCCTTATCGTAACCGTCACTGTATTGGTTACTCGATAACCGGTTACGACTTCTTCCTCAGTCTCTCGATCCCATCTGCGTACCTGCTGTATGTTGAAATACTGCGTCTGGATATCTTTATCCGCTACTCCGTTTGAGGAGAGTGTATCCATAACATCATTCATGGCTGCGGCTGCCCTGTCCCGGGCTGCAGCTACGCTTTTACCCTCGGATTCGATTCCCAGGCTGAGAACAGCGATATCAGGTTCTACACTTACTTCACCCTGCCCGGTTACCCAGATACCATTTTGCTGACTGCTGAAATTGAAGTTCGATACATCTCCAGATGCAGTACTGGCTTGTTCACACCCGGTAAGACCAAATAATATGAGTATTGCTGCCAGTCCGATGACTAATAGGAACCATTTCTTCTTCATTCTTTTCTACCTCCTGTCCTTTCATATTATATAACGAAGAAGCCGCCACAAAGTTAGCGGCGGCTGTATAAAGAACATGCTATGGATTATTCTGAACGCAACGCTTCGATCGGATTGAGTCTTGATGCGTTCCAGGCAGGATAGAATCCGAAGAATAGACCGATTCCTATGGATACGGAGACGGCAAGTATCACGATATCCGCTGAAACGAGGGTGTTTACCAGGCCTGACTGCTGAACAAAGAAAGAGGCGACCCACCCGAAGATGACACCGATGATTCCACCGGCAAGTGTAAGGGAAGCTGCTTCGATCAGGAATTGAATCCAGATATCACGTTCTCTCGCACCGAGAGCTTTACGAATACCGATCTCCCTTGTTCTCTCAAGTACTGATACAAGCATGATATTCATCACGCCGATACCTCCAACGAGTAAGGCGATGGCTGCTATCGCGCCAAGGAGTATGGTGAGAGTTTGGGATGTTTCTTCCATTGTCTCTGCTATTTCCTGCATTGACATGATGGTGAAGTCATCATCTACACCAAGTGCAAGCCTGTGACGGGTACGCAGGAGTTCTGTAATATCTTCTATTACCTGTTCCGTTTTATCTTCATCTGTAACTGTCAAAGCAATTGTCGATACTATATGTTCACCGCGTGGGGTTCGCATTTGGGCGATAGACTGTTGAACAACGGTCAATGGCACGAATATGGAATCATCGGGTCCCATAAACCCACCTTCGGATTCAAGGATTCCGATAACCGTGCCGATTTTATTTTCAATTCTCACGTTCTCACCAATCGGTACCGCATTGTTGAAAAGAGTATCGACAACATTACTACCGATCACTGCTACTTTTTCCCCATGGTCATAATCATACTCGGAGAAAAATACTCCCTGTTCGAGCTCGATATTCATAACATCAAAATATTCAGGGGTTACACCATATACCTGAGCGTTAGTATTGGCATTACCATATATTATCTGTGTATAGGAGCTATAATATGGGGCAACATTTTCTACGTATTCAACCTGTTCGGCGATAGCTTGGGCGTCTTCATAAGTGAGTGTCTGACTGCTTCCGCCGGTAAAACCTCGAAATGTAGTAGCGCCCGGGCTGATGGTAATAAGGTCCGAACCAATACTCTCTATGCTTTCAAGAATCGTAGCTGTAGCGCCTTTACCGATCGACATAAGTGTGATCACTGAAGCGACACCAATCACGATGCCAAGCATTGTCAAAAAACTCCGCAGCTTGTGCGTGCTGAGTCCGATCCAGACAGTTGATGAAAAGGTAACGAATTTTTTCATCGATTATCACCTGCAACAATCTCACCGTCTCTGAGGCGTATTATCTTTTGGCAATGACTTGCGATGTCTTCATCGTGGGTCACCACAATCACGGTTAGTCCACGCTCAGTGTTGAGAGAGGTGAGGATGGATATAATTTCTTTACCAGACTGGCTGTCCAACTGCCCGGTAGGCTCATCGGCAAGAAATAGAGAAGGATTTTTTACAAGGGCACGCGCTATGGCGACTCTTTGTTGTTCACCACCGGACAATTCGACAGGGCGGTGTTTTATTCTCTCTGAAAGCCCTACACTATCCAGAGCTTCAAGAGCACGCTGGCGGTCGACTCCCCCCGCATATGTCATTCCCAGTTCTACGTTCGCCAGGGCAGTCAGTCTAGAAAGAAGATTAAAGGTTTGAAAAACAAAACCAACCTTTTTTCCGCGTATCTCTGCTAATTCGTTGCTTTTCAGGTGGCCTACTTCTTTACTCTCCAAATAATAGTTTCCCGAAGTAGGTACATCAAGGCAACCAAGTAGATTCAGCAGGGTCGATTTACCGGAACCAGAAGGTCCCATTATAGCCACCAATTCTCCTTGTTCAATCTGAAGGTTGATTCCATGGAGAACCGTGAGTTCTCTTTTACCCATTTGATAGACTTTTTCAATATTCTCAAGGCGAATCATACTTATCTCCTTATAATACCCGGCCCAAAGAATCCACCTGATTGCGTTGAACTGCTTGATGAAGTAAGAGTTACCTCAACCTGGTCACCTTCAATCAGACCGCTTATTACCTCGGTATTCTGCCAGTCACTGACTCCGGTCTCTATGGCGCGTTCTTCAGTGGTACCATCAGGCAGTACTACTTTCACGTAATTCTGACCACCCTTCATGGTTATTGCAGCGCTGGGTACCAGGAGGACGTCGTTGATTTCTTGTGTAACAATATTAACTGTTACCGTTAGACCTTCTCTAAGCTGAAAATTACTTGTTGATGTTACGGTCTGTCCTAAATTCCCCGCGGGGAATTGTATGTTACCGCCAGAGCTGTTTTCTCCGAATGCAAATGCCCTATCTCCGAAAGCAAACCCTCTGCCACCGAACGGTGATTCACCTTCTTTACCTTCAGGTCTTTCCGGGAATTCGAAGTTTTGCATCCCTTTTGCGATTTCCTCGGCTTCTTCTCGGGTCATCCTACCGGCTTCGACCGCTCTCTCGAGCGTCGGAGGAAGTTCACCGGGTTCGAGATCCTCAAGAGCTTTTTGCATGGTTTCTCCGGCTTCAATTATCATGTCATCTATTGAGCGGATCTTGATCTTGACCGTATAATTGACCACACCCTGCTGGATGGTAGCTGTAGGAGAAATTTTTACCACCTCCGCGGGAAGGATCAAGGACTGTGCTGCATCTACTTTGGCTGTTGCCGGTACTCCGACAGCGATATTGAATATATCCATTTCGCTAACATAGACTTCAGCTTCGAATTCATCGGGATCGGCGATTACTATAGCTGCTGCCCCTTTCTGGATCGTACCACCTTCTACAAGATTAATCTTGGTAATAAAACCTTCGTAAGGAGCTGTGATATTCCATTCCTGGTTCTGAGCTTCTTCCAGTGCTGCTATAGCTTCATCGAGTTGCTGTTGCGCGTCTTCAAGTTGACTTTTCTTTATTACAAGTTCTTTCTGTTTTGTTTCGCGTTCTATTTCAAGATCAACAGAGACATCCGCCAGTTTTTTCTCAGCATCGATTAAAACGATTTTGGCAATATCCAGTTGGGCTTTTTTCTGGTTATAATTACGGATACGTTCTGGTACTGTCCAATTGTCAAGATATTGACTTTCAACAATATCATAAATTTCTTGGACAGAAGCAAGAGATATCTTCGCATTAGCTACCTCGAGTTCGGCTTCGGCTTTCTTCTGGTCGGCATATACCTGGCTGTTGACACGATCCAGGGCATCCTCTGCATTCTGATAGTTTATCTCTGCTTGTAGCAATGCCTGGTCCTTTGTCTCTATGGCACGGGTTAAGGTTTTTAACTGGTCATCTCGTTCGGAGGTGTCAAGGGTTGCCAGCACTTGCTCTTCCTCAACGTAATCACCAACTTCGACTAGTACTTCTTTAACTGTCCCCGTGAGTTCGAAAGCGAGAGTTTCTTTTTGCGAGAGGGCAAGATTTCCTACCGCCGAAATATCCAGTGAAAGATTACCTCGTGTTACGGTTTGTATCACTGTCTGTTCTTCGGTTTCCTCTGTTCTAACTCCTTTGCCACATCCTGAAACAATTAGTAATGTCATAACTAGTATCAGGAACGCAAAGGTTGTGCGTATGATTTTCACCGGTCTCCTCCTGTTCTAATACTCCAGTACTGTATCGGACATTAAGTTACTGGTACTATCGCATAGAAATATCAATAAAGTATTAATGATATAATACTCATTTGTGAGTAATTGGTATAGTGAAACTGAAACAACTTCCTTTCCCCTGTTCACTCTCAACTGTTATCTGCCCACCATGAGCTTCAACGAGTCGCCTGGCAATTGTGAGTCCGAGGCCGCTTCCACCGGTTGCCCTGGCACGTGATTTATCAATCCTGTATAACCTTTCGAAAATGTTATCAAGGTCATCGGCGGGAATCCCTTCACCGGTATCTATTACGCTGACCTTAATGTAGTTTTTCATCCGCTGGGCTGGTATACATATGGTTCCTCCTGCAGGTGTAGCGGTAATTGCGTTTTCTATCAGGTTATGCAGTACCTGGCTGATACGGTGTATATCAATATCTATTTCAGGAAGATCACCCGCTGGTATGAATTTCAGACTCAATCCTTTCTGTGAAGCTTTTGTTTGCATCATCTGTGTGGTTGTTTCTATTATTTTTCCGATATCTCCCGGTTCACGTTCAAGTTTAAGTTCACCTGCTTCGGCAAGGCTGAGTTCCTGCAGGTCATTTACTAGACGAGTGAGAAGGGTTGCCTCCTCATCCAGTTTACGAACCGTATCCTCGTTGGTTTCTATTAATCCGTCACGAGCTGCTTCCAGGTACCCCTTGATATTGGCAAGCGGATTTCTCAATTCATGAGCAATATCGGCAACCATGTTTTTCCGTAATTCTTCAGCTCTGCCAAGGTTATCTGCCATCGTATTGAAAGTATTTCCCAGCTGATCGAGTTCGCTGTTACCTTTGACATCAACTCTCTGGGAAAAGTCACCACCCCCAAGTCGGTTGGCAGCCTGAGTTAATGCTCGAACCGGTGATAAGATCCTCCGTGAAAAGAAGTACGTGAGTATCAGTGCAATGATAATAGCGATCATCCCACCCCAGAGAAAATACCTGCCGATAGATTCGAACAAGATTTGGAAAGACTCAAAGCTTAATTCTGAAGATGATCTCGGTATTATATATAATGTACCGAAACCTTCTCTCTGAAAAGGGAAAGAAATAACTCTCCCGGGCAAATCAGGTTTATACTCTCCGGATAATTTATCCTGTGAATCAGCAACCACCATTCCTTCCGAATCGGTAACTACTATCTGCTGTTCGTAGAGATTACTCCATTGCTCGATGATCGGTTGAATTCCTTCCCAGTTCCTGTTGATGAAGTAGATACGTGTGAGTTCGGATTGCATCCTGAGAGCTCTGCTATTATCTACCTGTTCTCTGAATCTCTGTATCTCATCCTTGGTAGCCTGGTTTACAAAGAAAAGAACTGCTCCGATTGCCACGAAAATCACGAGAGTGAAGCCAAGTAAAAGCCGAAACTGCAGTCTACCGGTCATCAGACACCTCTGAAAGTTTGTAACCGGCGCCATAAACAGTCTTAATATATTTAGGTTTCGAAGGATCCTCTTCCATCTTGCGACGAATATTCAGTATATGGACATCGATGGTACGGTCAAATCCTTCGAAACCATAACCAAGTGCTTTATCGATAATTTCGGCTCGACTAAAGACTCTCCCTGGTTCTTTTATTAAAGTACTTAGAAGCTTGAACTCGATTTCAGTCAACGGGATTACTTTACCGTCAATGGATGCTTCATGTTTCAGGAAATCTACGGTAAGAGTACCGTGCATTATCACATCAGGACCACGTTCGCCCGGCATTCGTCTCAGCACTACCCTTACTCTTGCCGCCAGTTCACGGGGGCTGAAGGGTTTGGTGACATAATCATCAGCACCAACCTCCAGGCCCGTCAACTTGTCCTGATTAGTAGATCGCGCTGTTAGCATAATTATCGGTACATCTGATTCCTGTCTGAGTGTACGGCATACCTCCAGACCATCCATTCCCGGTAACATCAGGTCCAGCACTATCAGATCCGGATGATTCTTACGAGCGAGTTCCAGTGCATCCAGACCGTTGTATGCAGTATCCACCTTATATCCATCACGATTCAGGTAAAGTTTTACCAGCTCTACCGTCTTTTCGTCATCATCTACGACAAGTACTCGTTTTCCGGCCACATTTTTCTCCTGTAGTATGTTCTATTCGATATTATAATTGAAATGTTAAGGAAATATTTATATTAGCTATTCACAAGAGTACGAAAATGGGTAGAGGGGGAATCCCCCCTCTACCCGGCTGTTAGAATCTTTCAAGATTAATACGGTATATCCGATATTAGCTTATTGACTGGGAAGGCATAGTCCATCGAACATCCTCATTCCATCCCTACCCCTGAAGATGCCGAAGGTTTTAAAGCGAGGCATATCAGAAATATCAGGCCTGGATTCCATCCAGCCTTTTATCTTATCAAAATACTCTGTCATGTCCGGTCTGGCTTCAATCCATGCCTTATATTCGCCAGCTTGTTCCTCACTGATTTTCCCTTCATCAACCAGTTTTTGCAGGTATCTATCCAGGGCTTCTTCCTGTATTTCTGCCTGAGCCTGTTTGAAAGCATCTTCAACAGTCTGCTGGTCTATCCCGAGTATGGCAGCTACTCTTCCCAGCAATGAATCAGGTTGGGAAGACTCTTCGGAATCTTGCGCCATGGCAACTCCACCTATGCTTGCAGCGATGATGAGGATAGTGCCCAGCAACATGATGATGAACTTTCTCTTCCTCCACATCTTTATCACCTCCTTTCCTAAATAATCGAGTATTCTGAGGCTATTGTATCAATTAAATACTAAAATCTTATTAAGAAAATCTAAGATATGATTTCTGAATGCGTTTTTACGTGTAACAATTTTCAATGGTCAACGTATTACTATATAGCTAACAGATTGTGAATTAACCAGTTATAGTGAAAATCGATCCATAGAAGTACGTTTTTGGAGTGAGGTAACTGATGCGAAATTTAATTGCACGAGTGCTGTCGTTTGTTGCGGTAAGTTCAATCATTTTTATCGGAGCCTGCGGAGATGATGATGCGTCTGCGGTCGACAAAGGTATTATCATCATTGGAGTAACCGACAAGCCCGATGAAGATATATCAGCAATCGTTGTAACTACAAACCTCATCGAAGGTAATGTCAGAACTTCAGAGTCAGAGAACGAAAGTGACTGGCAGATCTTACTCAATGTTGAGAAAAGTTTCGACTTGATCGAGGTGGCCGGAGTTGAAAAAACACTTGGTGAAGCAGAAATACCAGCGGCTACCTACAATCAGATAAGGATGCACGTAACATCCGTCGTGGTAACTCTGAACGGCAAGGATGTGGAAGCAAAAGTACCAAGTGGGATAATTAAGCTTGTAAGACCGTTTAAGGTTAAAGCCGAAGAAAAGATCGTCGTTACTTTTGATTTCGATGCGGAAAAATCGGTGGTGGTCACCGGATCCGATACTGTAATCTTTAAACCAGTGGTAAAACTGCTGGTAAGAAAGGGGAATGAGCCTTTCAGGGCTGAGACAACTACCCGCGAAGAAGAAAAAGCTGAAGAGAAGAAAGGAAAGGGAGAATCCACTTCTGAATTCTCGCCAATGATATATGGTGACGAGGATGGATTCTTTCTGAAAATCAGTAATCCGGAGCAACCTGAAGTAATCGTAGAAACCGATACAATATTGATTGCCGGTGAGACGAGTGTGGATGCGGCTGTGAGTATTGGAGACGAATTTGTCGACGTTAATCTTGACGGTACGTTTGAAAAAGTTGTCAATCTTGAAGATGGTATAAATTTTTTCGAGGTAATTGCCAGTATATCCAGCGAACAGCAATATAACCAGGTATTAACGGTTATTTATACGCCTTAATTAAAAAGATAATGATGATTGGAGGGAATCATGAAAAGAAAAAATAAATCAGTCAGGCTACTTACGCTTGTAATTTCTGCTATCCTTCTAGTAAGTCTTTTCGGTTCTGCGGGAACAGCATCTGCGGATGGAGATGATGATTCCGACGATAAGAAAAGCATCCCGCCGGGACAGATGGTAAGAAACGGGCTGTCCGGGTACGTCGTAAGTGTAAATACTACTGCAGGTTATTTCCTTGTAGAGACAAATTTTGGCATCGTACAAGTCGACACGGATATAGTAAAAGAATATACGGATGAAGAAGCTACTAATATGACCGGTCATCGTGTAGCTGTAAAACTGGAAAAAGTCAAAGGCGGTGCGTCAAAATATGCGCAAAATGGTACGGATAATGGCACGGCATCGGAATTTGGTTACATTTATCGAGTTGCTACCGCACTTCAGTTTAGATTAATACCGTCGAATGGTGCCATGAAACATAAATGGGGAACTGTCGAGTCTCTAGGTCAAGGTTGCGTCTTTATAGATGAAGAGGGAACTCAGATACCTGTACAATGCGGTAACTCCAGTGGTAATGTCATCGGTCTTATCGCTGGTTCGGGAAATGGAACAAGCGGGAATAGTACTCCACTACTTCTACAAACCCAGCAAATGAGTAAGATCCGGGCAAGAATCCAGTTGAGACTTGAACAGGCTGAAAACGAGGGTGATGGTAAAATTCGCGAGAGGTTGCAGGAGCGACTTGAGAAGTTTGAAGCAAAACAACAACGACTAGAAGAAAGAAAGGCTGAACGAGCCGCTATTCGAGCTGAAAAAGCCCAGAAAAAAGGACAAGATTAAGATAATGAATACGGAGAGTATTTAGCAGAAATTTCGGTAAGTAGCAGTCATTGATTTTGATAAAAAGGCCAGCGTTTCAGCTGGCCTTTTCTACGTTAAGAATATGCGTTTATTTTATATTCAGAGAATCGATTGCTATCCCATACCCTCTCTCTGAGATCTCGATAGCTTTCAGGATAACTTCTCTGGTCGATTCAGGAACAATATCCAGGAGTTCGTATAGACGCTGTATATTTGTGACAGCCTGGTTATTGACCGTTACGTTTAATTCCTCTCTCTTGCTTAACCACTGTCCGGATGCAGGTTCTATCGTTATTTGGGTAGGAGGAATCTCAACATTTACCTCAGGCTTGGTTGGCTGAACTACGAGCGGCTCTGTGGGTGGTGCCAGAGCGGATTCGTTATCGACTGTCGCTTCGCTACTTATCTCTTCAGAAGCCGTGTCTTCATCACTCCCTGGTATTTCACCGGCTGTTGTCAATAACGATTGTTCAAGAGCTGCTCCTTCAGCTTCTTCTGTAACCATAGCCTTTTCAGAAAACATCATCGCACCTTTATCGGACGTGGTTCTGTCCGCGTTATCCTCTCTGGAGGAATATTCAGCAATGTTATTCAGATTAGAATCAAGGCTGGCAGCAAGTACTTCTATTTCATTTATGTCGTTCTCATTCGCCATATAGATAATTTCTTCAACTCTGCGGTTTGCCATCCTGGCATAAGCTTCTGCTTTGCCAAGGTTGGTAAAGGTAAAGGCGAGCTGGACCTGTTCGGTAGCGCGTTTAACGGGATAGAGGAAATCATCAGGCATGCTTCTTATTGAAGCTGCTGCGGTACCTCCGGTAGCTGCAAGAAGCACCACGATAACAGCAACTACACCAGCCCAGTGTGGCTGCCATCCGAATCTGAAAAATGACCGGCTTCTCTTTTCTTCCGCTTGTCTGAGTACCTCGAACAATTCAATTCTAGCTTTAGCCTTGAACTCCTGGTCAGGTTCAAGTGAGGATATCTGGCTGGTGACTAGAGAAGTTTCCAGTAGTGGTCTGAGTTCGTCAGCATACTGCGGGTAATCAGCGAGACATAACTCCACTGTATCACCTTTAAACATCAGGCGATCAAGACATTCGTCCAGTATATCGTTAAACTCTTTTTCTTTACCCATAATTTTCCGCTATTAACATTTTCCTAAGGGATATAATAGCGCTGTGCTGCAAGGCTTTTATAGCCCCCTGGCTTTTCCCCATGATTTTCGCAACCTGAGCTATCGGCATCTCACCGGCAAATCTTAGAGAAATTACCTCTCTCTGAGCTTCGGTGAGATGCCGGGCAGCTTCCATTACCTGTTCGATATCCATCCTTTTTTCAACGAGTTGCTCCGGGTTTTTCCTGGAATTTTCAGTGATTATTGTTTCATCAGCGAGAGTTTCAGGTCGTTTTTTGCTTTTCCTCAAATAATCCACTATCAGATTGTGGGCAATACGGTACAACCATGCAGAAAAGGGGACACCCTTCCATTTAAAGGAGGAAATCGATTGATGGGCTTTCAGGAAGACCTGCTGGGTCATATCCTCTGCCTCTTCTCTGTCTCCTATTTTTAAGACTATATATCTATATATTTTGTCAAAATATTCATCATACAACTCAGCAAAAGCATTTGGATCATTCTGTTGTGCCCGTTGTACAACTTTTTCTTCATCCTGCACCTGAGAACTCCTGTAAGTCGAACGGTGATTAAGTGGTGCCTCGCCCGGCCTAAATCAGGTGTTACCCTGATGCTATATAGTATAACGAACAGGATAATAAAAAGATAGGTTTTACTATAAAGAAACGAGCCTAATATGTTAGAATAACTCCAGACCTGAAAGTATATTCGTTGATAGTTGACATAAATAAGGAGTCGGTTTGTCCTATTACATCCGCTCAATGAGAAAAGAAGATATACCCCAGGTTTCCAGGATAGACCGGGAAGCTTTTCCGACCATGCTTCCGCCGCCTAATTTCGAACGTGAACTCCGCAATCAAATGACACATTTCTACGTAGTCTGTGATGAGGATAAGCAGGTTGATCAGGTTTATATTCCTGTTGCCAGGACTAAGACAACAGGCCTAATACATAGGTTGAAGAAATGGTTCAATCCGGATGGGGCGATCACGGATGATACATTTCAAGCTGAAAACTACAACGATTATATCTGTGGGTATGTAGGTTTTTGGGTTATGGCTGATGAAGCTCATATCACAACGATTGCAGTAAGTGAAGAATTACAGCGTCGGGGGATAGGTGAATTGCTTCTTTTAACTGTTTTTAATCGTGCCAGGGAACTGTATGCTAACGTTGTAACCCTTGAAGTACGTGTATCCAACATCGGGGCTCAGAATTTATACCTGAAATACGGATTTAAACAGGTCGGTGTGCGTAGAGCTTATTATACAGATAACCGTGAAGATGCTTATATTATGACATCTGCGGATATTACCTCATCAGAATGTCGATCTCAGATTAAAGAATTGTATCAAGCTCATATATCAAGATGGGGTGAAGCTCGGTTCAGTTTTTCGATTAATTGAGTATTCTAACGTCTTCCTATTAAACTATCGAAGATTCCTGTTTTTCCACCTGGATCAGTAGTGCCTACATTATTCATTAACCAGTCTTCAAGGGCTGATTTGCATTTCTGGAGTAGATCTCTCAATTTAACAGTATCGATACTGGCTATATAATTACTGGTCTTGAATTGCTTGGTCGTCGATACTTGCTCATTGTAGTCCAGTGCAATGTTAAATGCATCGGTCAAAGCGGACTGCAAATTCTGGCTAAGAAACTCGATATTATTTCTATTCGTTTTCCAGCCATTGATAGCGAACCTCTTGATCTGTTCACCGTCCATTAGGATCTGGACAAGTCTTAAATTTACTCTGATATCGGATAGTATCGCATGGACTACGTGTTGATGGGATGATGGCGATACGTTCTTTCTTCTCATGAATAACTGTATCGCAACAAGCCCGAGTATTACCAGGATAACCGGCATTACTTCCGATAGATTACCGAAATCCACATGTAACTCCTTTTCTTATATACCGAGGAAATATTTGTATCGAGTTTTTTATCTGGTTCCATTATTAT
The DNA here is from genome assembly GCA_011191975.1 of Dehalococcoidia bacterium. Classification (GTDB taxonomy): domain Bacteria; phylum Chloroflexota; class Dehalococcoidia; order Dehalococcoidales; family UBA2162; genus MGML01. The sequence continues at coordinate 4,016 of DUFA01000053.1, read as the reverse complement.
ATACCATACATATTTACTTGTGGTGAAAATCGGTGACAGTCCAGTGATCCGGTATACTATTCTGAAGACAGTTTACCGCCGATAGCCCAGTTATGTTTTGGTACATCTTTGATAATAATTGTCACAGCTTCAGGTGGAATTCCAAGTTTATCCGTCATTACCGATGTTATTCCCTGAGCCAGTTCCTTTTTCTGTTCAACAGTACGCCCTTCCCACATTTCAACCGTTACCAATGGCATACTCACCTCCTGAAAACTTTCTGCCTGTCTATCATAGATAGGTAACCGATAATTTGTCAATTGATTTGACTTATTATGGAAGTAAAGAATAGAATTCATAGTTAATTTTCCCGTATACTGATGGTTAATAATAGAGGTGTATTTTGAACGTACTGGTGATCGGCGGAAACGGTCTTTTCGGCAGGAAAACGGTACTGAAGCTGCTTCAAGATACGGATATTTCAAGAGTTGTCTCTATGGATGTCATTCCACCAAAAGAGTGGATTATGTCCAGGTATCTGGAATACGGCGAAAAATTCAAGTATGCGCGTGGAGACGTGTCGGAACTCGAAGATATCTTGAATATCATACGAATTTGGGAAATTGATAAAATCGTCAACTGGGCCTTTTTACTGCCTGGCGATATCGAAGGAAATCCACGTCTCAGTGTTAAGGTGAATGAGTTAGGTATGTGCAATGCCTTTGAAGCCGCCCGCTTAACCGGAATATCACGGGTTATATACGCAAGCTCCTGGGGAGTATACGGTCCTCAGGATGAAAATGGGGACAGAGATGTTACCGAGGATGATCATTTGCATCCCGGCAGCGCTTACGCTCTTACCAAGCAGTTGAGTGAAATACTGGCTGCCCAGTATGCTGAGTTATACGGTATTAATTTCACGGCGCTGCGCCCTACTATTGCTTACGGGCATGGGGCACGAACGCCTCCTATGATAAAAAATTACTCGGATCTTGTATCGTTTCCGGCGGTCGGTATGTTTTTTTCTATAGATCAAGATGGAACCAGTAAAACCTCGTTGTTTACGCCCGATGATATTGGAACGTTTACCAGGCTGCTTCTCCATGTCGATGCATCTCCTCACCCCGCTTATAATGTGGGCGGACCGCCGACAAGTATGAGACAGGTTGCGGAGGTCGTGCGGAAGTATATACCTGATGCAAAGATAGAATTCGGGAACATACCACCACCAGAAAACAGGGGAAAATTCGGAATTCCATGGAGAGCCAGCAGCGAGAGAGCCAGGCAAGATTTCGGTTTCTCACTTCTGACTCTTGAAGAAGCGGTAAAGATTCATATAAATGATGCCAGGAGTGAAGCTGGCCTTGAGTTAATAAAATAGTAAACATATATGAAAGGAAGCTGATATGGGACCGGATACGAATGAATTGATAAACCTGTACCGGACGATGCTGACAATTCGTCGCTTTGAAGAAAGAGTCTCGGCTGAATATGCCAAAGGTAACGCTCTGGGATATGTTCACCTCTATATAGGCGAGGAAGCGGTGGCAACGGGCGTGTGTAATAATCTCAGAATTGATGACCGCATTGTCAGTCACCATAGGGGTCATGGTCACTCTATTGCGAAAGGTGCAGATATCAAGCGAATGATGGCCGAAGTATTTGGTAAAAAAACTGGTTACTGCAAAGGCAAGGGTGGTTCAATGCACATCGCTGATTTTGGTATTGGAATGCTGGGTGCGAACGGGATAGTCGGAGCAGGACTCCCTATTGCCGTAGGAGCTGCCCTGGCTGCTCAGCTTGAAAAGAAAGACAAGATTGCCGCTGTGTTTTTTGGTGATGGGGCTTCACAGGAGGGAGAGTTTCACGAGTCCTTAAGTCTGGCATCAGTATGGCATCTGCCCATGTTATTTGTCTGTGAGAATAATCTTTATGCTGCTGGTACACCGGCGCGATTTGCCCTGCCTCTTCAGGACATTTATAAAAAAGCAGAGGGATACAATATGCTGGGAGTTGTCGTCGACGGTAATGACGTGGTTGCGGTAAACGAAGCAGCAGGAGAGTTGGTGACAAGAGCGAGAGAGGGGGGAGGACCTGCTCTCCTTGAATGCAAGACTTATCGCTGGCACGAACATTTTGAGTCGACAACATTTCCCGATATGAGACCAAAAGAGGAACTGGAGAGCTGGAAGAAGAAATGTCCTGTTGCACGAACGGCGAAACAACTTCTGGAAGAAGGAATACTCACCGAACAGGAATTGACTGATATCGACAGTGAGATATTGAAAAAAATAGACGAAGCCGTGAAATTTGCTGAGGAAAGTCCTTTCCCGGATCCTGAGGATGCACTTGAAGACGTATATTCGGACTAGTACCCAGTTGCATGGAAGAGTGGGATAATCAAGCCGTTCGTGGTGAGCCTGTCGAACTACAACGGCGCCCTTCGACAAATTCATCCTTCGACAGGCTCAGGATGAACGTAATAATAATAAGTAAGTGCCGCAGGTAAGTACAAGATAAATACTAAGGAGTACATAGAATGAGAAAGATAAGCTACATGCAGGCAACAGTAGAAGCGTTACAGGAAGAATTTCGTCGGGATGATACACTCATCCATATTGCTGAGGATATCCCGGCTTTTTTGCTTGAAGAATTCGGAGCCGACAGGATAAGGATGACCCCGATATCGGAATCCGCATTCGTCGGTGCGGCGATAGGTGCTGCAGGTTCCGGTTTCAGAACGGTCGCTGATCTAAGAATGGCAACGTTTGCATTTTGCGCATTCGACCAGTTTGTGAACCAGGCGGCTAAGATAACGTACATGTTCGGCGGTCAGGCGAAGTTTCCTATTCTTTATCGTATGAGGAACGGACTCGGTGCATCGGCAGCAGCTCAGCATTCTGTCAATCCTTATTCGATGTATATGAATGTAGCCGGTCTGAAAATCGTCATCCCAGCGACTCCATATGACGCTAAAGGATTGCTGAAAGCTGCAATCAGGGATAATAATCCGGTAATTTCATTTGAACATATGGAACTGGGAAGGGTGCAGGGAGAAGTTCCGGAGGAAGAATATATTGTTCCGCTGGGAGAAGCAGCTATCATGAAAGAAGGGACAGATGTGACCGTGGTCGCCATGTCCCTGATGGTATATGAAGCACTGGCAGCCGCCGAAGAAGCAGAGAAAGACGATATTTCAGTCGAACTGATCGATCCGAGGACACTGGTACCCCTTGACGTAAAGGCTATACGTAAGTCAGTAGCCAAAACTGGCAGGATAGTTGTCGTGGATGAAGCCTGCCAGACCTGCAGCGCAGCCTCCGAAATCCTCTCGACAGTCGTTGAAGATGATGATACGTTCAGTCGGCTGAAAGCACCGACGAAGCGTGTCTGCGGTCTTGATGTGCCGGTACCCTTCAGCCCTCCAATGGAGAAATTCGCCATTCCTGATAAAGATAAGATACTGTCGGCTATTCGGCAGGTAATTAACTACAATAAGTAATTAAAGCGTTATATATAATATATATTGTAGCTAGGTTGGAGATTATACGTCTTCCGGTTTCCGGACCAGCAGGCAAATATTACGAGAAAAATACTTTACAGGATAATGGTACGAGGATTCCGGGAAAGATTTAATCAGCCGGAATCCAGCCTGTTTTACCAACTTTTCGGCACGACGATAGGAAAACAGGTAATAATACCGATATACTATTTCATCCTGGATACGCCATGGTACGACCGGTTCATTCCCACTGAAGAAAAACCTTGGTTGCCACCTGTTCCAAAGAGTGATAAAGGCTTCGCCGCCCGGTGTAAGCACGCGTTTCAGTTCCTGCAGAGCCGATAATCTCTCCGCTGTTTCCTTGATATGGTGGTAGGTGGCGACAGCAATGGCGTGGTCAAAAGTACTGTCTGCGAATGGCAGGTTTCTGATATCACCCTGGATAAGAATTGGAGTATAGCTGAACTTATCGGCATATTTCCGGGCGTACTCAAGCATTATCCTCGAAAAATCGACACCGTATAAACGGAAATTG